>NZ_MSJQ01000411.1 GCF_014596515.1 Streptomyces sp. CBMA156 | reverse complement strand
TCGCCCCGCGCGTGCCGACCCCGGGGGCGGGCCCGGCCGCCGGCGGAGCGGCCCGCGCGGCGTCCCGGACGCCGGGTCCGCAGCGGACGGCGGCTCCGGATTCGCGGCGGCCGCTCCGGCTCCGGATTCGCGGCGGCCGCTCCGGGTAGACGCGTCCGCGCAACGACCGTGACCAGGAAGGGAGGCGCCGGCCATGCCGCGAGGATCCAGCCCCAAGCGGGAGCGCCAGTACGAGCACATCAAGGAGAGCGCGCTCGACCGGGGCGAGAGCAAGAAGCGGGCCGAGGAGATCGCCGCCAGGACGGTGAACAAGGAACGCGCCCGGCACGGCGAGTCGAAGACCGCGAGCCGCACCTCGACCCACGACATCTCCTCCGGCCGCCGCGGCGGACAGCGCTCGCACCGGGGCGCCCAGGGGCCGACCTTCGACCAGCTGTACAACGAGGCCAGGCAGCGGGGCGTCAAGGGCCGCTCGAAGATGAACAAGCGTCAGCTGGCCCACGCACTCGGCCACTGAAACCGGCCGCATCACCCAGGAGGTGTCCCGATGACCGTCCCGTCCCCGCCGGACCCGGACACCCGGCCGATCCCCCGCCCGGACCCCGCGCCGTGGCCGGGCGAGCCCGATCCGGCACCGCCGCCGGTCCCGCCGTTCCCGGACCCGGTGCCGTATCCGGACCCCGACCCGGCTCCGCCTCCGCGGCCGCACCCTGGGCAGGCCCGAGGCCGCCCGGGGCGGGTGCGCGGGCCGGCCTGAGCCGTGGCTCCGGTCAGAAGCGCGGTGCCAGCAGGCTGTCCAGCTCGGCGTCGAAGAGCAGCTCGGGCCGGAAGCCCATGCCGGTGAAGTGCCCGGCGAGTTCCAGTGACAGCACGCCGTGCAGGCGGGTCCAGAACGCCAGGAACCGGTGGAGCACCTCGGGCGGGGCCGGTTGCTCGCCCGCCCAGTCCCGGTGGCCCACCAGGTGGGTGGCGAACGGCGCCTGCCCGGCCTCGGGGGTGGCCGGGGAGAGCGCCGCACAGGCGTCGACCAGCGTCCGCATGACCTCGTCGGCGATGGCGGTGGTGTCCTCGGGTGCCTGGTAGCCGGGGACGGGGGTGCCGAAGATCAGGAAGTACCGCTGGGGGTCGGCCAGGGCCCAGCCGCGCAGGGCGCGCGCGAGCCCGGCCAGGTCGGCGCCTTCGGCGGCGGCCGCGCCGAGGGTGTCGGCGAGGCTGCGGTAGGCGTCCCGGACGAGTTCGGTGATCAGCTCGTCGCGGCCGGCGAAGTAGCGGTAGAGCGCGGGGCCGCTCAGGCCCATCCGCTTGGCGATCGCGTTGAGGGAGAGCGCCGAGGCGCCGGCCGTGGCGATCTGCTCCCGGGCGTGCTCCTTGACCTCCTCGCGCACCTGGGCGCGGTAGCGCTCGCGCGGGGTGTCCGCGCCGGTCTTCGCCATGACCTGCCCGCCCTCCGGGTCGTACGACTACATATCGATGCTTCCGTTAGAAGCTATCACGGATCCTGTTGACCCCACCCCTTCGATGAGTTACAACTTCTAACGAACACGTGAGCCTCTAGCTCGCGGACTCCACGGCCGTCCCGACGGCCCACCAGCGAAGGGGAGTTCCATGTCCGCCACCCCCCGTACCGCCACCCGCCGCACCGGCACCAGCCGCACCGGCATCCGCACCGCCCTGCTGACCGTCCCGCTCGCCCTCGGCCTGCTCGGCGCCGCCGTGGCGCCCGCCGGAGCCGTCGGCTCCCCCCGCCCCGGCTCCTCGCTCACCTGCCACGGGGCGGGCGTCGACCCCGCCGCGCAGGTCCGCCACCGAACCGGGACCGTGATCCACGCACCGCTGCGGACCGTCTGGCAGCTCCAGACCGACGTGGAGCGCTGGCCGGACTGGCAGTCGCCGGTGCGCAGCGCCGAGCGCCTCGACAGCGGCCCGCTGCACCGGGGCTCGGCGTTCCGCTGGACCACCCCGCTGCCCCCGAACCCCGCCTCGACGGACCCCGTCCTGGAGATCACCTCCACCGTGCGGCAGCTGCGGCCCGGCGCCTGCATCCGCTGGACCGGCCCGGCCGTGGCGACGGGCCTGCGGATCGACGGCGTCCACGTGTGGACCTTCACCGAGGTCCCCGGCGGCGTCCTGGTGCGCACCGAGGAGACCCACACCGGCCCGCAGGTCGACGCGAACGTCCCCGCCGCCACCGCGATCCTGCGCCAGGGCCTCGAAGGCTGGCTGCACGACCTGAAGACCGCCGCCGAGGCCCGCGCCGCCCGGTAGCCGCCGCTCCGAGCCGTGCGGCGACCGGCGCCACGGGTCGAACGGGACGCGCGGACCCGGCCGGATCGGCGAGCCGGCGCATGTTTGCGCAGGCCCCGGGCAGACGCGGCCCAGGGCGGACTTCGCCCCGACGACGAGAGGAGCCGAAGGTCATGGGTACCGAGGACAAGCTGCACAACCTGGCGGAGAAGGCCGGCGGCAAGGCCAAGGAGGCGGTCGGCAAGGCGACCGACGACCGTTCGACCGAGCTCAAGGGCAAGGCCGAGCAGGCGAAGGCCGATCTGAAGCAGGCCGCGGAGAAGGTCAAGGACGCGGGGAAGCACTGACCGGACACCCGGCGGCCGTCCCCGGACGGCCACCGGGTGTCGCCGCGCCACCGCACCCGAGGGAGGAGTGGACCCCATGAGCGACCCGCACGAGCCCGTGCCCAGGGATCCTGAGGTCCCGGTCGAGACCCCCGAGTCCCGGATGACCGGCGAGGGCTCGCCGTCACCCGGTCACGAGGAGGAGAGGGGGCCGCAGGACGGCTCCGAGGACGAGAGCACCGAACCGGCCCACGAGCCGGAACCGCACGAGCCTCCGGACTGACCGGACCGCCCGACCGGGCCGGGCAACCCTGCCGGCCAACCGGGCTGGGCGACCGCGCTGACCGACCGCCGGACGCGGCCGGACGCGGCCGGCCCGACGGCCGGGGGTTGCGCCCAGGCCGGACGCCCGGTCAGGGAGCGAGCAGCCCCTGATCGGACGCGTAGCCCGCCAGCCCTTCGGCCGTCGCACCCGCCCAGCCGAGGTAGCCGTCCGGCCGCACCAGGAACACGCCGGTCCCGTACGCCTCGTAGTCCGGGATGCGGACCACCGGGGCGGCGAGGGCGGGCAGCGGGGCGTCGGTGCCGACGGTGAGCAGCGTCCAGTGCGGACCGCGGAAGGCGTCGAACAGCCGGGTGCCGCCCCGGCGCCCGTCCGGGGCGCGGTCGCCGGCCCGCAGCGCGTCCGCGGGGAGGCCCCGGCGGGTCTCCACCGAGAGCGCGGACTCCCGGTAGCCGAGGCCGAGTTGCTGGGTCGCCCGGCCGCGCCGCTGCTCGCCGCGGTGGACCCGCGTGGACAGCTCCAGCATCGCCGCCGCGTTGGCCCGGCGCTCCTCCTCGTAGCTGTCGAGGAGTCGCGCGCCGGCCCGCCCGGTCAGCGCGGCGGCGAGCTTCCAGCCCAGGTTGTAGGCGTCCTGGACGCTGGTGTTCAGGCCCTGTCCGCCGGCCGGCGAGTGGACGTGCGCGGCATCGCCCGCGAGGAACACCCGGCCGGCCCGGAAGCGGTCCGCGAGGGCCGCGCGCGGGCGGAACTCGGAGATCCAGCGCAGCTCGGTCAGCTGGCCGGCGCTCAGGTGGGAGCGGGCGGCGACCACCGTGCGGAGGCCTTCGAGGGTGAGGTCCACGGCCGTGCCCTCCGGGAACCCGGCGACCAGCTGGAAGTCCTCGGTGCCGCCGAGCGGGCAGATCGCCAGCAGCCCCTCGTCGGCCGGGAAGACGTGCCAGTGCTCGCGGTCCAGCCCGTCGACCCGGACGTCCGCGACCAGCATCGGCGCCGGGTCGACGGTCTCCCCGGTCATCCCGATGCCGAGCAGCCGCCGCACCGTGGAGCGCCCGCCGTCCGCCGCGACGGCGTAGCGTGCCCGGACCGGGCCGCCGGCCGCGAACTCGGCGGTCACGCCCTCCTCGTCCTGCGTCAGGCCGACCAGCTCCCGCCCGAACGCGACCTCGCCGCCCAGTTCGCCCAGCCGCCCGTACAGCACCCGCTGGGTGTGCCACTGGGGCAGCATCAGCGCCTCGGTGTACGGCTCGGCCTCGGAGGGCTCGATCGGGTCGTACATCCGGCGCTCGCCCTGCGGTGCGCCGTCCTTCCAGAACAGGTTGGGCGGGTAGTGGCCCGCCACGGCGCGGATCCGGTCGAGCACGCCGAAGTCGTCGAGCACCTCCAGCGTGCGCGGCTGGAGGCCCTTGCCGCGCGAGCCGGGGAAGAGTTCCGCGCCCCGCTCGACCACCAGCGCGGCGACGCCGTGCCGGGCGAGGTCCAGCGCCAGGGCGAGTCCGGTGGGCCCGGCACCGACGATCAGGACGTCCGTGTGCGTGCCGCGAGAAGCCACGGCAACCTCCTTAACGTTGTTAAGTAGCCGTTGCCGACAGCGTGCACTTAACGGCGTTAAACTGTCAACCGTGACCCCGCAGAGAACCCCCAAACTCGACCGCGGCCAGGTCGTCGACGCCGCGCTGAACCTGCTGGACGAGGCCGGCCTCGACGGCCTGACGCTGCGCGCCATCGCCGCCCGGCTCGACGTCAAGGCACCCGCGCTGTACTGGCACTTCAAGGACAAGCAGGCGCTGCTGGACGAGATGGCGACCGAGATGATGCGCCGGATGACCGGCCGGGCGGCGCAGGACGGGCCCGCGGAGGACTGGCGGGAGACCTACCTGCGGACCATGCGCACCCTGCGCGCCGAACTGCTGCGCCACCGCGACGGCGCGAAGGTCTACAGCGGCTCCCGGTTCACCGACACCGGCTACGCGGCCGGCCTGGACGCCTCGCTGCGCCTGCTGACCGAGGCCGGCTTCACCCCGGCCGCCGCCGCCCGGGCCTGGCAGACCGCCTACAGCTACACGATCGGCTACGTGATCGAGGAGCAGGCGATGGGCCCCAACCCCTTCGACGGAGCCGAGGGCTACGACGTCGACGCCCGCGCCGAACGCCTGGCCGCCCACCCGCTGGCGGCCGAGTCGGGCCGGGTGATGTTCCTGGACTTCGACGAGGGCTTCGAGCAGGGCCTGGCGGCGGTGCTCGCCGGCGTCGAGGCCACGCTGCTCGGCTGACGGCCCTCCGGCGCGGACGGCCGCCGCCCGCCGCCCCTGGTCGTCACGCCGGGGCAGCGGGCGGACTGCACGCAGTCCGAGCCGGTACTGAAGAAGATCCGTGCCCCGCGGACCGGGCCGGGCAGGCCCCGGAAGACGCCCGACAGCGTGGCCGCCGACGAGGCCTACGGCAACGGCCCGTGCCGCGCTCGGGCCCCGCTCACCAGGTCACGGGCAGTGACCGCATCCCGTAGATGAACGACTCGGTACGGAACTCGCGCTCGCCGGCCAGCCGCAGCCCCGGCAGCCGGCGGAACAGCGTCTCCAGGGCGATCTGGAGTTCGGCGCGGGCCAGCGGCTGGCCCAGGCACTGGTGCACCCCGAAGCCGAACGCCAGGTGCCGCCGGGCGTCCCGGTCCAGGTCCAGCTCGTCCGTCGCCCGATGGCCGGCGCCGCCGAACACCGCCTCGTCCCGGTTGGCGGTGGAGAGCATCGCCATCACGCCCTCCCCGGCCCGGACGGTGACGCCGCCCAGCTCCACGTCCTCCAGCGCCACCCGGGGCAGGCCGGTGTGCACGATGGTCAGCAGCCGCAACAGCTCGTCCACCGCGCCCGGCAGGGTGGCCGGGTCGGCCAGGCCGGGGATCTGCTCGGGGTGCTCCAGCAGCAGCGCGGTCGACAGCGCGATCATGTTCGCGGTCGTCTCGTGACCGGCGATCAGCAGCAGCACGCCCATGCCGGCCACATCGTCCGGGGTCAGGTCGTCCCGCGCCGCGAGTCGGCTGAGGGCGTCGTCCTCCGGCTGTGCGCGCTTGCGGGCCGTCAGGTCGCGCAGGTAGTCCCGGACATCCTCCTGGGCCTCCCGGAGCTGCTCCACGGTGCTCTCCCGGCTGAGCATCGTGCGGCTCAGGCTCTGGAAACGGTCGTGGTCCTCGTACGGCACGCCGAGCAGCAGGCAGATCGCCAGCGAGGGCACCGGCAGCGCGAAGTCGGTGACCAGGTCGGCCGTGGTCCGGCCCGCGGTCATCCGGTCCAGTACCTCGTCCACGATCCGCTGGATCTCCGGGCGCAGCGCCTCCACCCGCTTGACCAGGAACTCCCCGGTGATCATGCGGCGCTGGCGGGCGTGCTCGGGGTCGTCGAGCCGCAGGAAGTCCGGATTGTCGGTGATCAGCTCGCGAGCGCCGGCGATCAGCAGCGGGAAGGACGGGTGGCGTATGTCGGCACTGAACCGGCGGTCGGACAGCACGGTGCGGACCTCGGCGAAGCCGGTGACCAGCCAGCAGAGGTCGCCGTCGGGCAGCTCGGCCCTGGTCACCGGCCCGGTGGCGGCGGCCTCGGAGTACGCGGGCGGCGGGCCGAACGGGCAGCCGCCGGAGTGCCGGGCCGGCAGCAGCGGGACGGCGGGGGCGGTGGGTGTGGCGGTCACGGCGGGGGTCTCCTCATGTCGCGGGGGTCCTCGTGGGGCTGTCGGGGGTGCAGGGAGTCCCCGGCGGCCTGTGGGGCCGGCGGCGGGGCCGGTCAGGCCCCGGTCTGCGCGGGCTGGTCCCCGGTGACGGTGATCGCCCGGCCCGGGCAGAGGTCGGCGGCGAGTCTGACGTCGTCGAACTGCTCGGGCAGCAGGACGGTCTGACGGAGTTTCACAAGACTGTCCCGGTCGTCCTGGTCGAAGACCGCGGGGGCGTTCGTCACGCACATGCCGGAGCTGCAGCAACGGTCCCGGTCGACGCTCACCTGCATGTCGGCCACCTTTCGCCAGGGCGGCGCCGGCTGCCCGGCGGCCGCCTCTCGTTGTCACGGTCAACCTAGCCGTCGCCGGTCCGTTCACGGAGGGATACGGTGGCCGGATCGAGAATGGCTGATTCGGCCCCTGTGCGTGAACCCCCCTTGCGGCGTAGTGCGTTTCAACCCGCGGCACTCCGCCGGACGGGTCGGCGGACCCGGCCGCGCGGACGGCCTCACAGGCCTTCGGCGGTGGCCAACTCCCGTACGGAGGCCACCGTGTCGGCCTCGGCGGCGCTCCTGTCCGGCCGGTGGCGCACCACCCGGGCGAACCGCAGGGCCGGCCCTGCGGGGCAGCGGGGGCTGCGCTGGAGGCCGTCGAAGGCGACCTCGACGGCCAGTTCCGGCCGGACCGGCACCGTCCGGGCGTCCCGCCCGGTCTCCCGGGCGGGCGACTCGGCGGTCTGCCAGGCGAGCGTCCGGCCGGTCAGCCCCTTGAAGGTCTTCGTGAGCCGGGGCCCGGTCATCGCGCGCACAGTCGGTCCAGGGCCGCGCGGCTCTCCTCGTCCGCGGCGCGGTAGACGAGAAGGCGCAGTCCCGGGTCCTGGAGCGGTTGCAGGACTTCGAAGTCGACGGTGATCGCACCCTCGACCGGATGCCGCAGCAACTTCCGGCCGCGTCCGTTGACACTGACCTCCCGCTCCGACCACAAGCGGGCGAAGTCCTCATCCTGCGTGACGAACTCGTCGATGAGGCCGGACAGTTCCCGGTCTTCCGGGTGAGCGGCCCATGCCGCGCGCAGGTGGGCGATCCCGTCCCGCAGCGTCTGCTCCCGGTCGGCGTAGAAGCCGCGCATCGCCGGGTGCAGCAGGCACAGCCGCATCGCGTTGCGCCGCGACGGCGGCACGGCCTCGAAACCCGGTAGCAGCCGGGCCATTTCGGGGGTCCAGGCGAGGACGTCGTAACGGTGGTCCAGCAGCATGGCCGGCAGCGGCGAGAGGTCACCGACCAGGCGGGCCAGCGACGGCGCCGCACTGGCGGCCGGCCCACCGGTGGTGCCGGGACGGCGGCGTCCGGCCAGGTCGAACAGGTAGTCCCGTTCGCTCGCGTCCAGGCGCAGTGCCCGGGCCAGCGCCGCCAGCACCTCCGCGGAGGGCCGCAGCCCCCGGCCCTGCTCCAGCCGGACCACGTAGTCGGTGCTCACCCCGGCCAGCTCGGCGACCTCCTCGCGGCGCAGCCCCGGCGTCCGCCGGGCCCGCCGATGCGACGGCAGGCCCAGCCGGCCGGGGTCGAGGGCTTCGCGCCTGCTCCGCAGGAACGCGGCCAACTCCTGAGCGGGGTCCATGGTTCGGGTCGTCATGACCGGTCCAACCGCCAGGGTGGGACCGCTCTTCCCAGGAAGTTCCCTCCCTTATCCCGGGCCGGCCGCCGCCGCAGACTCGGTCCCGGCAACGGAACACGAGCACACACGAGCACAGGAGAACCTGATGGCACTGGCCCTGGACGACTACCGGCTGCTGGGCCGCTCGGGACTGCGGGTCTCACCGCTGGCCCTGGGCACCGCGACCTTCGGCACCGAATGGGGGTGGGGCGCCGAACGGGCCGAGGCCCGCAAGCTGTTCGACCGCTACGTCGGGCTCGGCGGCAACCTCCTCGACACCGCCGACACCTACACCGAGGGCAGCTCCGAGCGCCTGCTCGGCGAGTTCGCCCACGAGGAGCGCGAACGCCTGGTGCTGGCGACCAAGTACTCGACACTGCGCCGCCCCGGCGACCCGAACTCCGGGGGCGGGCACCGCAAGGCGCTGTTCGGCTCGGTGGAGGGCAGCCTGCGGCGGTTGGGCACCGACTACCTCGACCTGCTGTACCTGCACGTCTGGGACTTCCGGACGCCGGTGGAGGAGGTGCTGCGCGGCCTGGACGACCTGGTCCGGCAGGGCAAGGTGCTGTACGTGGCGATCTCCAACACCCCGGCCTGGCAGGTGTCCCGGATGCAGGCGATCGCCGACCTGCGCGGCTGGTCGCCGCTGGTCGCGCTGCAGGTCGAGTACAGCCTGATCGAACGCACCGCGGAGCGCGACCTGATCCCGATGGCCCGGGAGCTGGGCCTGGGCGTCGTCCCGTACTCGCCGCTCGGCGGCGGGGTGCTCAGCGGCAAGTACGGCCGGGAGGACGTGGGCGCGACGGGCGCCGGTCCCGACGGGAGCACCCGCCGGAGCCACAACCTCGCCCTGGGCACCCTCACCGAACGCAGCCTCGGCGTGGCCGGGGTGGTCCGGGAGCTGGCCGGCGAGCTGGGGCACACTCCGGCCCAGGTGGCGCTGGCCTGGACGCTGCGGAAGCCGGGCGTGACGAGCACGCTGCTCGGCGCCCGCACCCCCGCCCAGTTGGAGGACAACCTGGGCGCCCTGGCGGTCGAGCTGACGGACGCCGAACTGGCCCGGCTCGACGCGGCGGGCGCGATCGCCCTCGGCCAGCCGCACGACCTGCTGGCGAGCGAGCCCATCCGGCAGGTGACCACGGGCGGCCTGCGCATCGAGACCCGCCGCTGACGGCCGGCCGTCAGCGGCGGGAGCCGGGGTCCGGAGCCGGGGTCGGTTCACCGTCCGGGCGAATCGTCGGTCGCGGTGCCGCGCTCGACCCCCGATCAGCTGGCGGCCCCGCCCGGCCGGTGACCGCCGACGCCACCGGAGGGCTCTCCCAGCCTCTCCGGTCCCGCGCGTGCCGGCGGGCGTGCGTCACCCCGGCGTGGGTGCGAGGGCCGTTCCGGTGTCGTTCCGCAGTGCGTCCCGGAAAGCGGCACCGCCGGACCCGTACCAGGGCCCGGCGGTGTCCGCGCTTCGAGGGGGTGCGATCAGGCGTTCATGAACTCGCCCACCCGCAGGGCCCGCTTCACGATCCGGACGTCCCCGACGTACCCGTGGAACACCTTGTCCAGCACCCCCGCGTACGAGTAGCCGCCCAGCATCCACGGCCGCCCCAGCGTGGTCAGCCCGACGGCGGGCGTCGCCGGGTTGCGCGCCACCTCGCAGCCCTCGACGTACATCCGGCTGAGCTTCCCGTCGTTGACCACCGCGACGTGCCACCACCGGTCCAGCGGCAGCTGGTGGCCCCAACAGGTGGACGCCCCGGTCTGGTTGAGCGGGTAGACGCACCACTGGAGGGCCGGCGCCTCGGAGACGCTGAGCGTGACGAGCGGCTCCTCGGCGTCCGTCCCCGGCCCGTTCTTGCCCGCCTCGCCGCTCATCCCCCACCGGCTGAGCAGGGCGGACCAGCGGCTGCGCGCCGAGTCCCAGTCGGCGGGCAGCTTGAAGAAGGCCTCGACGGTGAAACCGCGCTCGAAGGTCTCCCGGTTCAGCGGCGCGCCGGGCGCGGTCTGGAGGTAGCCGCCGCGGACCGGCGACCGGGTGCCCCGGAACAGCAGACTGCCGTGGCCCGGCTGGTCGGGGTGGTGCTCGGCGGACCAGCTGAGCGCGCCGTCGGGCGTGCCGGGGGCGCTCTGCCAGAGCAGGTCGTTGCCCTGCCCGGCCAGGTCCTTGACGACCTGCTGCGGGGAGACGGCCGTCCCGTCGCCGCCGCCGTTGTCGAACCGCCAGTAGGCCACCGTGTCCCGGACCAGCAGCTCGCCGGCCCGGCGCGCGGGGCGCTGCGGGACGGGTGCGAAGCCGGCGAAGCGGCGGTCGAAGTCGATCGCCAGCGAGAAGCGGTCCACGTCGGAGGTCAGCTCGGCGTGCTCGGCGGCCAGCGCGTTGCGCTCCTCGGCGGCGATCTGCTGGATCCACGGCGAGAAGGTCGACACGTCGACGGTGTCGCGGTCGAGGTCGAAGCGGTACGCCCGGATCATCGCCGCGCCGCCGTAGTAGCGGTCCTGGTAGTTGGTGATGTGGACGTGCACGTCGTGGCCGGCCTTGTTCTTCAGCACCGTGCGCCCGGGCGGCCAGTAGTGCCCGTTGACGGTCAGGAAGATCTGGTCGTTGCCGCTGATCAGCCGCTCCCAGAGCCGCTTGCCGTAGTCGGACAGCTCGGCGCGGCCGCTGTCGTCGGCGTGCGCCAGGTCGTGGGTGGTGAGGATCACCGGGAGCCCGGGGGCGGCCGCGATCGCCGCGTTCGCCCAGGCGAAGCCCGCGTCGGAGAGCCTCCAGTCGAGCGAGAGCACCATCCAGTCGCGCCCGGCCGCCCGGAACACGTGGCAGGTGTTGTAGCCGTCCGGGCTGGAGCCGCGGTACCCGGCGGTGCGGGCGGCCCTGGCCTTGCCGAAGGTCTCCAGGTACGGGGTGCTGCCGCGCTGGTCGTCGGTCGAGGAGCGGACGTCGTGGTTGCCGGCGAGCACGCCGTAGGCCGCGCCCGCGTCGTCCAGCAGGCCGAACACCTTGCTGACGGCGGCGTACTCGACGGCCAGTCCGTTCTCGGTGACGTCGCCGAGGTGGGCCAGGAAGACGATGTTGTCGTCCGTCCCGTCCTCCCGGTTGACCCCGCCGTCCAGCACGTGGCGGACCGAGGCCTCCAGCGGCGCGGGGTGGATCCGGTCCTGGTCGAACAGGTACTGGGTGTCCGGCATGACGACCACGGTGAACTGCCGGGCGTCCGGGTCGGGCTGCCAACGCCCGTGCCCCTTGCCCTTCTTCGGCTTCTTCTCCGCCGCACCGGGACCGCCGGCCGCGTCGGGCCCGGCCGCCTGCGCGAGATCGGGGGGGGGGGGGGGGGGGGGGGGGGGGGGGGGGGGGGGGGGGGGGGGGGGGGGGGGGGGGGGGGGGGGAGGGGGGGGGGGGGGGGGGGGGGGGGGGGGCGGGGGGGGGGGGGGGGCTGTGGGGGGTCAACTTCGGTTGGCGGTGCGGCGGGTGAGGAGGAAGCCGCCGATGAGGGCGATGGTGTAGAAGGCGGCGTCGAGGGGGCGGAGGTCGGTGCGCCAGGTGGTGAGGGTGTC
>NZ_MSJQ01000410.1 GCF_014596515.1 Streptomyces sp. CBMA156 | reverse complement strand
GTCCTCCTGCTCACCACCGTCGCCGGGGCCGTGGTCGCCGCCGCCGGCCCGGCGGCGGCGAGCGGGCGCCGGGACGTCACCGCCGACCAGTGCCGGGGCGCGGGCGGGCACGTCGAGGGCAGCGGCTACTGCGTCGACGCGCTCGGGGACGACAGCTGGGGGCAGCCCGTCGACGGCCAGGCGGTCAACCCGGATCCGCGCCCAGGGGAGGAGTGAGCGGCCGGAAACCCCGGTGCCCCGCCCCTCGCCCGGTTCGCCGAGGGGAGCGGGGCCCGCGGACCGTACCGGCGCCGGTCACGGCACCGGCCGCAGGGTGACCGGCGCAGGGGTGAGGGCGCGCAGCACGAGGTCGATGCGCACCCTGGCGGCGCCCGCGCGGTGCAGGGCGGCGGAGACCGCCCGTAACTCCTCGGGTCCTGTGCAGGCCAGACGCAGTTCGAGGTCGGCCTCGCCGGCCAGGGCCAGGCCGCTCTGGACGGCCGGGAACTCCGCCGCGAGGCGGTCGAAGTCGAGCGGGACCGGGCCGTGGCTGATCCGGGCGATCGCGTGCAGCGACCGGGCCGGCCGCGGCGCCGGGCAGGGACCGCCCGGGACGAGCCGGAGCGGGGCGCTCACCGGCGCTGGAGCTGGGTCGCCGGGGTCAGGGGCGGGACGGGCGGCGCGGCAGGGGCGGTGACGGACGGGGTGGTGACGGGCGGGGTGGCGACGGACGGGGCGACCAGCCTCGGGTCCAGCACCAGGGTGTCGATCCCCAGCGGGGCGATGAGGCCGCGCAGGGCGGGCTCGCCGAGTTCGGTGTACGCCTGGTCGGGCCCGAGGAGGGCGGCGAGGCCCTCCGGGCTGGAGAATCCGACCGCGCAGCGGCGGCCGTCGCGCAGACGGAACAGGCGGAGTGCCGTGGTGCTTCCGGTGCCGGAGGTGGAGACCGGTACGTGCCAGACGTCGCGGGCCATGCGGATGCTCCCGGGTGGGGTGGTGGTGCCTGCCGGAACTACTGCCTCGACGCTAGGGCGGCCCGGCCCCGGCGTCGCCTGTCCTGACGCGGCATTGACCGAATGGGGCGGTGCGTTGACGCACTCCTGACGTCCGGCTCACCCGAGTGGACCAAACCACCGGCCGAACGCTCCGTTTGCCCCGCCCCCCGACCCGGACGACCGTGGAGTCCGCCCCCTCGTCCGGCTCGGATGACGGCGGGAACCGCCCCCGTCCGGCCCGCCGGAGCGTCCCCGGAAGGGACCGGAGTGCGTTCGGAACCGGGGGGAGGTGGAGCTGGGGCCCCGGGACGAGATATCTTGACGTCAAGACGTTGGAGACGCGAAGCGGAGTACCGATGACTGACTCGACCATCATCTATACGCACACCGACGAGGCTCCGGCCCTGGCGACCTACTCGTTCCTGCCGGTGGTCCAGGCGTACGCCTCGACCGCGGGCGTGCGGGTGGAGACCCGTGACATCTCCCTGGCCGGGCGGATCATCGCGAGCTTCCCGGAGCGTCTCACCGAGGCGCAGCGGATCGGCGACGCCCTGGCCGAGCTGGGTGAGCTGGCCAAGACCCCGGGTGCCAACATCATCAAGCTGCCGAACGTCTCGGCCTCGGTGCCGCAGCTCAAGGCCGCGATCGCCGAGCTCCAGGCCCAGGGCTACGCCCTGCCGGACTACCCGGACGACCCGCGGACCGACGAGGACGAGGACGTCCGCGTCCGTTACGACAAGATCAAGGGCAGCGCCGTCAACCCGGTCCTGCGCGAGGGCAACTCGGACCGCCGGGCCCCGCAGTCGGTCAAGAACTACGCCAAGAACCACCCGCACCGCATGGGTGCCTGGACGGCGGACTCGAAGACCAACGTCGCCACCATGGGCGAGAACGACTTCCGGTCCACCGAGAAGTCCGCCGTGATCGCCGCCGCCGGTGCCCTGCGCATCGAGCTGCTCGGCGAGGACGGCACCACCACCGTGCTGCGCGAGAAGGTGCCGGTGCTGGCCGGCGAGGTCGTCGACGCCTCGGTGCTGCGCGTCGCCGCCCTGAACGAGTTCCTGGCCGCGCAGGTCGCCCGTGCCAAGGCCGAGGGCGTGCTGTTCTCGGTGCACCTCAAGGCCACCATGATGAAGGTCTCCGACCCGATCGTCTTCGGCCACGTGGTCCGCGCCTTCTTCCCGAAGACCTTCGCGAAGTACGGCGAGGTGCTGGTCGCCGCCGGTCTGAACCCGAACAACGGCCTCGGCGGCATCCTGGCCGGCCTCGACGGCGTGCCGCACCTGGGCGCCGAGATCAAGGCCTCCTTCGAGGCCGAGCTGGCCGAGGGCCCGGCCCTGGCCATGGTCGACTCCGACAAGGGGATCACCAACCTGCACGTGCCGAGCGACGTCATCGTCGACGCCTCGATGCCGGCCATGATCCGCACCTCCGGCCACATGTGGGGCCCGGACGGGAAGGAGGCCGACACCCTGGCCGTGCTGCCGGACAGCAGCTACTCCGGCGTCTACCAGGCCGTCCTCGACGACTGCCGCGCCCACGGCGCCCTGGACCCGGCGACCATCGGCTCGGTGCCGAACGTCGGCCTGATGGCCCAGAAGGCCGAGGAGTACGGCTCGCACGACAAGACCTTCGAGATCGCCGCCGCGGGCACCGTCCGCCTGGTCGACGCCGAGGGCACCGTGGTGCTGGAGCAGGCCGTCCAGCCGGGCGACATCTTCCGCGCCTGCCAGACCAAGGACCTGCCGATCCAGGACTGGGTCAAGCTGGCCGTCACCCGCGCCCGCGCCACCGGCGACCCGGCGGTGTTCTGGCTGGACGAGGACCGCGCCCACGACGCGGTGCTGATCGGGAAGGTCAAGCAGTACCTGCCGGAGCACGACACCACCGGCCTCCGGATCGAGATCAAGTCCCCGGTCGAGGCCACCAAGTTCTCGCTGGAGCGCATCCGCCGCGGCGAGAACACCATCTCGGTGACCGGCAACGTGCTGCGTGACTACCTGACCGACCTGTTCCCGATCCTGGAGCTGGGCACCAGCGCCAAGATGCTGTCGGTCGTCCCGCTGATGGCGGGCGGCGGTCTGTTCGAGACCGGCGCCGGCGGCTCCGCCCCGAAGCACGTCCAGCAGCTGGTCAAGGAGAACTACCTGCGCTGGGACAGCCTGGGCGAGTTCTTCGCGCTGGCGGCCAGCTTCGAGCACCTGGCGACCAGCGCCGGCAACGCCCGCGCCCAGGTGCTGGCCGACACCCTGGACCGCGCCACCGGCACCTTCCTCAACGAGGACAAGTCGCCGAGCCGCCGCCTCGGTGGCATCGACAACCGTGGCAGCCACTTCTACCTGGCGATGTACTGGGCCCAGGAGCTGGCCGGGCAGACCGTCGACGCCGAGCTGGCCCAGGCCTTCGCCGGCCTGGCAGCGACGCTGACCGAGCAGGAGACGGCCATCGTGGACGAGCTGATCGCCGTCCAGGGCTCGCCGGTCGACCTCGGTGGCTACTACCAGCCGGACCCGGCCAAGGCCGCCGCGGTGATGCGTCCGTCCAAGACGTTCAACGAGGCGCTCGCCAACCTCGGCTGAAAGCCGGCCGAGCCGATCTGACACCAGGCCCCGGGTCCGCGAGTGCGGACCCGGGGCCTGCTGCTGCCCGGGCGCGGGCGGCGGGCTCAGGCCCGGCTCAGGGGTGACCCGGACGCGGCGCGGGGACGGTCGAACAGGGCGAGGGCGGTGCCGACGGCCTCGCGCAGCAGGAGGTACGGGCCGTGCGCCAGCGGGCCGTCCGCGCCGAGCACGGCGGCGGGGGCGCCGGCCCGGCGGGCGGCGAGGGCGGAGCGGACGGTGTGGAAGCCGTTGGTGACCACCGTGCAGCGGTAGCCGGGGCGCTCGGCGGCCATCAGGGCGGCGCTGAAGCGCAGGTTCTCGGCGGTGTTCACGGCCCGCTCCTCGCGCCGGATCCGTTCGGCCGGGATGCCCCGGGCGATCAGGTAGCGGGACATCGTGGCGGCCTCGGTGCACTCCTCGTGCGGCCCCTTCCCGCCGGTCACCAGGACCAGGGGAGCGAATCCGGCGGCCTCCTCGGCGGCGAAACGTTCCAGCGCGGCGTCCAGCCGGGCCGCCAGCGGCGGCGCCGGCTCGCAGCCGTGCAACGCGGCGCCCAGGACCACCAGGAAGTCCGAGCCGACCGGTGCGGACCGGCGGCGCTGGTGCAGCGCCAAGCCGAGGAAGCCGAGCAGCCAGAGCAGGACGGACCCGCAGAGCAGGACGGCGACGATCAGCAGGACGTGCATGTCTGTTCGAACGCGTACGGCGGAGGCGCCGTTCCGGCGGCCCCTGCGGAACGAGCGTTCCGGTGCGGGCCGGAAACGGCGGAACCCCCGTTCCGCAGGCGGAACGAGGGTTCCAGGGAACGGGGGTTCCGCGGCGGGCGCCGGACTCAGCCGACGTCGGCCGCCGGGGCGACGCCGGTGACCGGGGCGGCCGGGGCGGCCGTGACCGTCCCCGTGCCGCCGCGCCGGTCGCGCTTGTGCAGCGAGGCCAGGTAGGCGTTGTACGCCTCCAGCTCGGCGTCGCCGGTGCGCTCCTCGGAGCGGTCGCGGCGGCGGGCCTGGCGCTGCTCGGAGCCCATCCACTGGTAGACCAGCGCGATCAGCACGATCGCGGTCGGGATCTCGCCGAACGCCCAGGTGATGCCGCCGGCCAGCTTCTGGTCCTCCAGCAGGTTCGTCCCGGGTGGCGCGCCCTCCACGGTGAAGGTGGTGACCAGCGGGTGGCCGGCCATCATCACCGCCACGCCGAAGAAGGCGTGGAACGGCATCCCCATGAACAGCTCGATGATCCGCATCACGTGGCCGGGGCGGTGCGGACCGGGGTCCACGCCCATGATCGGCCAGAAGAAGGTCAGGCCGGTGAGCAGGAAGTGCACCATCATGAAGATGTGCCCGAGGCGGTACTGCATCAGGAAGTCGAACAGCGGGGTGAAGTAGACCCCGTACAGGCTCGCGATGAACATCGGGATGGTGAACGCCGGGTGCGAGATGATCCGGACGTACCGGCTGTGCAGCAGCGCCACCAGCAGCTCGCGCGGCCCGCGCGGACGGCCCTTGCCGGTCGGGCGCAGCGCCCGCAGCGCCAGCGTGATCGGGGCGCCGAGCAGCAGCAGGATCGGCGTCAGCATGGAGAGCACCATGTGCTGGATCATGTGCGCGCTGAACAGCGCCATGCCGTAGTCGTTCAGCCCGGTGCAGGTGACCAGCAGCATGCTGGCGACACCCGCCGCCCAGCCGACCATCCGGCCGACCGGCCAGCGGTCGCCGCGCCGGTACAGCCGCACCACGCCGGCCGCGTACAGCCCCAGGACGAGCAGACCGCCGAGCAGGAAGAACCAGTCCGGGGACCAGGTCCACAGGTTGGACAAGGTGAACGGGCCTAGCTGGGTCATCCCGCCGTGGTGGTGCATGCCTGACATTCCGTCGCCCATCGGCGGGTCCTGCTTTCCGTCCTCGTGGTCCCTGGTGCGGGTCCGGTTCGCCCGTTTTGCTTGACATACAGCCTAGGTGGGCCTTACCTCGGGCCGTGCCCCCACCCCCTCCATACGGGTGCCTCCCCAGCGGCGGCCCGCCTGGCTAGACTGACCGGCCGGGTTCCCCCCGGTCGTCCGGTCGGCAGGGAGAGTCGGAGATGGCAACGGAACACGGGCCCGCGGCACGGCTCGCGACAGGGCCCGCGGTCGCGCTCACCGGGGCGACCGGATTCATCGGCACCGGTGTGCTGGCGGCCCTCGCGGCGCGCGGCGTCCGGGTGCGGGCGCTGGCCCGCAAGCCGCCGGAGGACGCCGGGGCGGGCGCCGCCTGGGTGGCCGGCGACCTCGCCGACCCGGAGGCGCTCACGGAGCTCTGTGCGGGCGCGGACGTGCTGGTGCACCTCGCCTCCCGGGTCGGCGGCGGCACCGAGGAGTGCGAGGCGGTGAACGACCGGGGCACCGCCGCGCTGATGGCGGCCGCGACCCGCGCCGGGGTACGGCGGATCGTCCACCTCTCCACCGCGGCGGTCTACGGCGAGGGCCCGCACTCCGGCATCGAGGTGGACGAGGTGCCGCCCGCCCCGGTGTCCGAGGCCAGCCGCACCCGGCTGCTCGGCGAGCGCCACGCGCTGGCGGCCGGCGGGCACGTGCTGCGCCCCGGACTGGTCCTCGGGACCGGTGACCGCTGGGTGGTGCCGGCGCTGGCCGAACTGGTCCGCCGGGTGCCGGTCCGCTGGGAGGGTGGCAACGCCCGGCTCTCGGTCGTGGACCGCACCGACCTGGCCCGGCTGATCACCGTGCTCGCCCTGGACGGGCACGCCGTCCCGCCGGGCGTGCACCACGCCTCGCACCCCGAGCCGGTCCGTGGCGGCGACCTGATCGCGGCCCTGGCCGCCCTCGGCCTGCTGCCCGCCCCGGACGGCCCGGCCGTCCCGTGGGAGGAGTGCCGCCGGCTGCTGGCCGCGGTACCCGGCCGGGTCTCCGAGCGCCAGTTCGGCCTGATCGCCCGCGACCACTGGTACCGCAGCGAGCGGATCTGGCGCCTCACCGCCTGCCCGCCCGGACCCGGCCCGCTGGCCCGCCTCCCGGAAGCCGCCGCCTGGTACCGCGAGGTGCTCGGTTAGGGCCGTGCGCGGGAGAGGGCGCCGTCGGCGCCGGCGGTGTCCCGGACCCGTTTCGCGCGGTACTTCGAGAGTGGGCGCCCCGTCCGGCCGGGTACGGATGGTGCGGGCGTTGTTCGTCCGGGGATACCCACCCGGCCGCAGCCGGCCCCGCACCGAGGCCGGGGAGACTTGCGTCTACTCGCACATGCGATGCTGTTCGACGCATTCGCCTGGCAGGTGCGGCGGATTTGGAAGTGACGCCTCGTACGAGGTCGGGCCGAAGAATCGCACACGAGGGGATGGGGAGCATGATGGCGGAACAGGTGGAACAGGTGGATCGGGCGGGGCTGGAAGCGCGGCGCGCGGAGGGTCTGGTCCTGGCGCAGGAGAAGGCCCTGGCGCTGTTCGCCGAGGTGGAGGCGCGGGGCCTGGTGGCGCCGGGTGCGGGCGAGCGCGAGGTGAGCGACCGCATCCGGGACCTGGCGAACGAGATGTTCGGTACGACCAAGCACTGGCACAAGCGGATCATCCGCTCGGGCCCGAACACCCTCGCGCCCTACCAGGAAAATCCGCCGGATCGCGTCATCGGCCCGGACGACGTGGCCTTCGCGGACTTCGGCCCGATCTTCGAGGAGTACGAGGCGGACTTCGGCCGGACGTACGTGTTCGGTGACGATCCCCGCAAGCACCGGCTGCTGAGCGACCTGCCCCGGATCTTCGACGCGGGCCGGGCGTTCTTCGCCGCGCACCCGGAGGTCACCGGTCGTGAACTGCATGCCGAGGTCGAGCGGCTCGTCGCGGAAGCGGGCTGGGAGCTGGGCATCTGGCACGCGGGCCACCTCGTCGGGGAGTTCCCGCACGAAGTCAACGACGGCGTGAAGACGGATTCGTACATCACTCCGGAGAACACCACCCCGTTGCGGGGGACCGACCGTCGAGGACAGGTGTGCCACTGGATCCTCGAACTGCACTTCGTCGACCGTGAGCGTGGATTCGGCGGATTCTACGAGCAGTTGCTCGACCTCGCCTGACGACGCGTGGCGACGCCTGGTGACGCCCGGCGGCGTCGGCCCTGACGGGCGGACGCCGCCGGGACCTCGCCGCGGGGCGGCCGGCCGGCATCGACGCCGGCCGGCCGCCCCCGCTCGCGGTCGGCGGTCTACCAGGGCAGGCGGCCCTCCGCGTCGAAGTAGCCGCCGGTCGGGCCGTCCGGGCCGGTGTCGATGAACTGACGATTCGTCACACATGGCGCCGGGTAGGGCATCGTGGCGATGGACCCCCGCCGTGAACGTCGGCGCGCGCCGACTCCTCGCGGGGTCAGGTCTTCGGGACGAGGGTGTTCTCGTTGGTGCGGCCGGCGGCGAAGTCGTCGATGTTGCGGGCGGTGGCGTCGATGATCTGGCCGACGGCGGTGTGGGTGAAGTAGGCCTGGTGGCTGGTGACGAGGACCTGGGGGAAGGTGACGAGGCGGGCGAGGGTGTCGTCGGTGATGCCCTGGATGGAGCGGTCGGTGAAGAAGACGCCGGTCTCCTCCTCGTAGACGTCGAGGCCGACGCCGGAGAGGCGTCCGGCGCGCAGGGTCTCGACGAGGGCGGCGCTGTCGACGAGGCCGCCGCGGCTGGAGTTGATGAGGATCGCGTCGTCCTTCATGCGGGCGAGGGCGACGCCGTTGATGAGGTGGTGGGTGGCGGGCAGCAGGGGCACGTGCAGGCTCACCAGGTCGGCGCGGGACAGGAGTTCGGGGAGTTCGGTGTAGTGCATGCCGAGGTCGAGGCAGGCCGGGTTGGGGGCGATGTCCCAGCCGAGGAGTTCGGTGCCGAAGCCGGCGGCGATCCGGGCGAAACACTCGCCGATCTTGCCGGTGCCGATGACGCCGACGGTCATGCCGTGGATGTCCCGGCCGAGCAGGCCGTCGAGGCGGAAGTCGAACTCGCGCGAGCGGCCGGCGGCGCGGGTGAGGCGCCGGTTGACGGCGAGGGCGAGGGCCCACGCGTGTTCGGCGACCGAGTACGGGCTGTAGTGCGAGACCCGGGCGATGGTGAGGCCGAGCTCGGCGGCGGCGTCGAGGTCGATGTTGTTGAAGCCGGTGGAGCGCTGGGCGATGAGCTTGGTGCCGCCGGCGGCGAGGACCGCGAGGGTCTCGGCGTCGAGGACGGCGTTGACGCTGCTGCTGACGGCGGGGTAGCCGGCGGCGAGCGGAGCGGTGTCGCGGTCGAGGAACACGGCCAGGGTGCGGAGGGAGTGCCGGCCCGTGAAGGCCCGCTCCAGCAGCGGCTGTTCGTCGGCCTGCACCCCGTACGCGAGGATCTCCATGCCCGGTCCTTCCAGTCGGCTCCTGCGGCCACGCTAGCGGGCGGGGCAGTGGGGTGCCCACCGGAACCGGCGAAAGCGCAGGCCCCCGGCCGCGCGGGGCGGTCCGGGGGCCTGGGGGGAGGGCGGCGGTCAGATGACCGTCTCGGCCTCCAGGTAGCGCTCCTGCGGGACGGTCTTCAGCTCGGCGACCGCCTCGGCCAGCGGCACCAGGTTGATGTTGGTGCCCTGGAGCGCGGTGATGTGGCCGAAGGCGCCCTTGTGGACGGCCTCGACGGCGTGCCAGCCGAAGCGGGTGGCGAGCACCCGGTCGTAGGCGGTCGGGGTGCCGCCGCGCTGGGTGTGGCCGAGGATCACCGGGCGGGCCTCCTTGCCGAGACGGTGCTCCAGCTCGCGGGAGAGCTGGGTGGCGATGCCGGTGAACCGCTCGTGGCCGTAGATGTCCTTGGTGCCCTCCTCCCAGTGCATGGTGCCGGGCTCGGGCTTGGCGCCCTCGGCGCAGACCACGATCGCGAACTTCTTCTGGCGGTCGAAGCGCTCGCGGACGACCTGGGTGAGCTTGTCGATGTGGAACGGGCGCTCCGGGACGACGATGGCGTGCGCGCCCGCCGCCATGCCCGCGTTCAGCGCGATCCAGCCGGTGTGCCGGCCCATCACCTCGACGACCATGACCCGCTGGTGCGACTCGGCGGTGGTCTTCAGCCGGTCCAGCGCCTCGGTGGCCACCGAGACGGCGGTGTCGAAGCCGAAGGTCACGTCGGTGGCGGCGATGTCGTTGTCGATGGTCTTCGGCACGCCGACGATCGGCAGGCCCGCGTCGCTCATCAGCTTGGCGGCCTTGAGGGTGCCCTCGCCGCCGATCGGGATGACCGCGTCCAGGCCGAGGTCGGAGCAGTACTTCTTGGCCCGCTCGACGCCGTCCCGCAGGTGGCTGGGCTGGACCCGGGAGGAACCGAGGATGGTGCCGCCCTGGGCCAGGATGCCGCTCACCGAATCCAGGGTCAGGGGGCGGTGGTGGCCCTCGAGGAACCCGCGCCACCCGTCCTCGAACCCGATGATCTCGTCGCCGTGGTCGACCACCCCCCGGTGGACCACGGAGCGGATCACCGCGTTCAGTCCGGGGCAGTCACCGCCGCTGGTCAGCACTCCGATACGCATTAGCTTTGCAACTCCCGAGCAGAACCGAGGAACGGCCGGACTACAGGCTGGGACGACGAGCCGTCACCGTAACGGGGCGCCCCCACGCCGGGGTGGCGGGGAGGTGGCCGTGGGGTGAAGGACCGGCCGATCCGGACAGAGCGTCCGAAAACGGCCGTGAAGTCGAGCATACGGCCCCTGGTCCGGCCGGGCAGGAGCCGACGCGGGAGCGGCGCCTTCGGCGCCCCCGCGTGGAAGTGCAGCCTGCTGCCGAGGAGGGTGTGCAGTAGGCAGCCCCATTGTGGTACGTCCGGGCCGTCCGCGGACCGGATGACCGCATGGCGGGCACCCGGCCGGGACGACCGGACGGACTACTGGGGGCGCGTCGCGGCCGCGATGCGCTCGGCGCGCAGCGCGTCGTACCAGGTGGTGTCGGCCGGCGGCAGGGCGTTCACGTCCAGCGCCAGCTTGATCAGCATGTCGGCCACGGCGGGGTTGCGCGCCAGCACCGGACCGTGCAGGTAGGTGCCGAAGACGGTGTCCCGCCAGGCGCCCTCGGTGCCGTCACCGGTGCCGTTGCCCCGGCCGACGGTGACGTTGGCGAAGGGCTGGACGCCCTGGCCGAGGTGGGTGACGCCCTGGTGGTTCTCGAAGCCCGTCAGCTGCGGCAGGCCGAGCCGGGGGTCGACGTCGGCGAGCACGTCGCCGACGCAGCGGGCACCCTCGCCACGGGTGGTCCAGACGTCGAGCAGGCCCAGGCCGGGCTCGCGCTCGCCGAGGTCGTTGATGAACTCGTGGCCCATGATCTGGAAGCCCGCGCAGACGCCGAAGATGATCGCGCCGTTCTGGGAGGCCCGCACCAGGCCGCTGTCGGCGCGCAGCCGTTCGGCGGCCAGGCGCTGCGGGCGGTCCTCGCCGCCGCCGATCAGGTAGATGTCACCACTGGTGGGGATCGCCTGGTCGGAGCGGACGTCGATCCGGGTCACGTTGAGGTGGCGCTGGCGGGCCCGGCGCTCCACGACCAGGGCGTTGCCCCGGTCGCCGTAGGTGCTGAGCAGGTCCGGGTACACCCAGACCACGCGCAGGCTGCTCTCACTCATCCTCGAAGGCCTTCCGTCACGTAAAGACTGGTCTGCGGGCGCGGCATCAGCCGGCCACGACCTTCCGCAGCTGCTGGAAGGCGGTGTAGTTGGCGATGGCCTCGATCCGGCCGGGCGGGGCCATCCGGACGGCCTGCTCCAGGCTGTCCACCACGTGGAACTGGAGCCCGGCGACCTCCAGCCGGACGGCCAGGTCCAGCTTGCGCTGGCCCATCACGAACACCGGGTGCCCGGCGAGGCGCTCGTAGTCGACGTCCCACAGCCAGGAGGTGTCGGTGCCGTCGGCGTCGAGGGCGTTGACGGAGAGGATCACCGGGGCGGGCGGGCCGTCGATCAGCGAGAAGGTCTCCAGCCAGCCGGCCGGGTTCTTGGCCAGCAGCAGGCGGATGTCCCGGCCCTGGTACTGGACCACGTCGTAGCGGCCGGCGACGGCGGTCACCGCGCGCATCCGGTCCAGCGCGACCTGCGGCGAGACGCCGAACACGGCGGCGACGGCTGCCGAGCTGGTGGCGTTGGCCAGGTTGGCGCGGCCGGGCAGCTGGAGCTGGATCGGCCAGGCGCCGCGCTGCGGGTCGATCACGTGGGTGCCCTGGAGCGCCCAGTGCGGGTTGGGCCGGCGGAAGCCGCAGTCCTGGCAGAACCAGTCGTCGCCGGGGCGCTGCATCACGCCACCGCAGGCGGGGCAGGACCAGGCGTCCTCCTTCCAGGCCTGTCCGGCGGCCACCCAGACCACCTTCTTGCAGGAGGAGGCGGCCCAGGTCACCAGCGGGTCGTCGGCGTTCGCGATGACCACGGCCTCGGTGTTCTGGAGGCCCTCGCGCCACTTCTCGGCCATCATCCGGGTCTCGGCGGCGCGGTCGAGCTGGTCGCGGGAGAGGTTGAGCAGGGCGATGGCCTTGGGACGGGTGTCGCGGGCGACCGTCGCCAGGTACTTCTCGTCGACCTCGATCACGCCGAAGCGGGCGTCAGAGCCGCCGGCCAGGGCGGAGGTGATGCCCGCCGGCATGTTGGCGCCCAGGGCGTTGGAGACCACCGGGCCGGCGGCGCGCAGCGCCTCGGCGATCAGGCGGGTGGTGGTGGTCTTGCCGTTGGTCGCGCTGACCAGGACGACGTCGAGGTGGTCGGCGAGGGTGGCGAGCAGGTCGGGGTCGAGCTTGAGGGCGACCTTGCCGCCGATCACCGAGCCGCTCCCGCGCCCGGCCTTGCGCGACACGGCGGCGGCGACCCGGCCGGCGGTGACCGCGATCTTGGCGCGGGCCGGCAGCGAGGCGTCGCGTGCGCCTGTGGGCTCCGATTCGGTGCCTGCCATGCTCAGTGGTTCCTCCTTGCTGCGGCACCGCCCAGGCCGGACAACGGGCCGTCGGGCGGCGGGGACGGGGATCAGCCTACCGACTCCGTAGCCCGATCGGACGATCCGGACCCCGCGCCGCCTGCTGCGACGTGCTCGCCGGGGCTGCTGAGAGCCTGTCAGGGAGGGCGGTGTACGGAGCGACCCCAGGGGTCCGGCCCCTTCTCGCCTGACGACGTTCCGCAGGCACCGCCGGTTCCCGGGCAGCCCCGGTAAGGATGTGGTGAAGAAATGATCAGCGGCCCGGACGGTGGGCGCAGCCGGCCGGATCGCCGGTCGCGAGCGTGGCGGTGATCACCAGGGTGCCGTCCTCGGTGTGGAAGTACAGCGGTGCGTCCAGCCGCCGCATCGCGGCGATCAGCCCGGTGTTGGTGCTGTGCGTCACCGCGTACACCGTCCGGACGCCGGCCGCCCCGGCCGTCGCGGACAGCCGCCGCAGCAGCGCCAGGCCCAGCCCGCGCCGCTGCCAGGCGTCCTCCACCAGGAGCGCCAGCTCGGCCTCCCCGTCGTCCCACATCAGGTGCCCGAGCGCGACGATCCGCCCGTCCGGGGCGGCCACCGCGAGGCTGTGGCCGTGCCGGGGGTCCAGCAGGTGGTCCAGGTAGCGGCCGGCGTCGCGGACCGGGCCGTGGTAGCGCAGCCGCAGCACGTCGGGGGAGCAGCGGCGGTGCATCGCCAGCGCCGCCGCCCGGTCGTCCGGCCCGGCCGGGCGCAGCAGCAGCTCGGTCCCGTCCGGCAGGGAC
>NZ_MSJQ01000041.1 GCF_014596515.1 Streptomyces sp. CBMA156 | reverse complement strand
GAACTGGCCGTTGAGGTAGAGCACGGGCAGGCCGGGGCCGCCGGTGTCGGTGGCGGCCAGGGCGGTGTCGTCGACCGGCACCATGCCGGTCCAGGCGGTCGGGTGAGCCGGGGGTGGGGCGGTGTTCGTCATGTCGTCCCCCTGGAGGGTGTCGGGGCCCCGGGCCGGGGTCAGAGGCTGTGGGCGGTGATGTCGCCGTGGCTGGTGGTGGCGCGGATGTCGAGCACGGCGGTGCCGTCGTTGCGCAGGGCGTTGCCGATGCGGCCGTGGCCGGTGCCGGCGTCCAGGGCGGCGGAGACGCCGGCGGCGGCGCCGACCGTGATGTTCCCGGACTGGGTGGCCAGTTCGACGGTGCCGCGGTGGGCCTCGGTGATGCGGATGTCGCCGCGGGTGGTGCTGATCCGGGCGGGGCCGGCGAGCCGGCCGACCTCGACGTCGCCGTCGACGGCGGTCAGGTGCAGGCCCGCGGCCTCGTCGATCTTGGTCTGGCGGTACGCGCCCTCGAAGGCGATCTCGCCCAGGCGGCCGACGGCGCGCAGCTCGGCGGCGGCCGCCCTGCCCTCGACGGCGGAGTCGGCCGGCAGCCGGACGGTGACCTCCAGGGAGCCGGTGGGGCCGAGGAGCTGGTGGCCGGCGGGGGTGACGATCCGCAGGACGCCGTCGGCGTAGGAGACGGTGGTCCGTTCGGCGGCCTGGACGTCCCGGTTCTTGCCGGGGTCGGCGGGCCGGACCTCGACGGTGGTGTCGGTGCGCTCGGCGGCGATGAGCTGGACGCGGCCGCCGGGGACGTCCAGGACGGCGGTGATCGCGGCGGGGGTGTCGAACGTCTGCACGGTGGTCTCCCTGTACGGGTGCGGGTGGGGCCGGGACCCGGTTCGGATCCGCCCCGTCGGTGTTTCCGACATTGGAAACGCTACGTTGCTTTCAATGGGTCGGCAACTACTTCGTTGCGTCAGATCGGCGTCATTGCAGGTGAATGATGGGAAACTGTTGCAACAGGTGTGTCGGGTAATGCAACGGTGGTCGCCGTGATCATTGCAATGGATGGAGGGTGAACGCTATGGTGGGGGCGGCCGGGCGGCACGCTCCGGTGAGAACCCGCGAGAACCGAGGAGAAGCGCGATGCCGGGAGGCAGGCTCACCCAGCAGGAACGCCAGCAGATCGCGCTGGGGCTGGCCGACGGCCTGCCCTACGCCGAGATCGCCCGGCGCCTGGAACGTCCCACCTCGACCGTCACCCGCGAGGTGATGCGCAACGGCGGCCCCGTCGCCTACCGCGCCGACCTCGCCCACCGCGCCACCGAGCGCCGCGCCCAGCGTCGCCCGCCCGCCCCCTCCGGCGCCCCGCGGCCCGGGCCGCGGCAGCCCGGGCGTGACAGCGAGGCCGTGGCCGCGTACGAGGAACAGTTCACCACCGTCCTGATGGGCTCGGGCCTGTCCCGGATGGGCGCCCGGGTGATCACCTGCCTGTCGACCACCGACGCGGGCAGCCTCACCGCCGCCGAACTGGCCCAGCGCCTCCAGGTCAGCCCCGCCTCCATCTCCAAGGCGATCGCCTTCCTGGAGAGCCAGAGCCTGGTGCGCCGGGAACGCGACGAGCGCCGCCGGGACCGCTACATCGTCGACGACGAGCTCTACTACCAGGCGGTCATCGCCAGCGCCCGCGCCAACGACAGGGTCATCGAGGCCGCCCGCGAGGGCGTCGCCGTCCTCGGCCCCGGCACCCCCGCCGCGATCCGCCTGGAGAACATCGCCCGCTTCCTCGACTTCATCAGCGAGAGCATCGTGCGCGCCGCCGAACAGGCCCGCGAAGTCCTCCACACCAGGCCCGCCACGGGCGGTGCGGTCGGCGGTGCGGGCTCCGCGGGCCAGGGGGCGGAGTAGGAAGTCGGCCGGTCCGACTTCCCACTCCGGCCCCGGAGTTCAGGGCGCCCGGGGCGGCTTTCTCCTCGTTCCGGGCCTCGGGTCGGGGGGTCAGGGGGTCAGGACCAGGCGGCCGCGCAGGCCGCCGGCCTCCTGGCGGCGGTGGGCGTCGGCGGCCTGCTCCAGGGGCAGGGTGTCGGCGACCCGCAGGGTGAGGCGGCCGTCGGCGGCGAGGGCGGACAGGCGGGTGAGGGCGGGGCCGTCGGCGGTGATCCACACGTTGGTGACCCGGATGCCGCGCAGGGCCGGCGGGGCGCTGCCCGCCGCGAC
>NZ_MSJQ01000409.1 GCF_014596515.1 Streptomyces sp. CBMA156 | reverse complement strand
GGTGCCGCCCGCGCCGGCGGTGCCGCCGAACGTGCCGAACGCGCCGAGCGCCCGGGCCCCCGATGCGACGTAGCCCCAGAGTCTCCGGCGTGCCATCGTCCTGCCCCTCGTGCTTCCCGGCGGCCGTCATCGGTTCCGCGGCCGACCGGGGCGGGCCGTTGTCCGGGCCCTCCCTGCCAGCCTGCGCCTAGGCCGTCCGGGTGACAATCCCGCTCCGGGACGCGGTCCGCCCGCCGGCCCCCGCCGAGCGGCCGGCGGGCACCCGCCGTCCGGCGGGGCCGAGGGGCGGCGTCCTCCTCCTCGGCGCTCGACCGCAGCGGATCCTTCGCAAAGGTTCGTTCGCAAAAAATCCTTTGCAAAGAGTCCTTTGCGGTTCTAGTCTCCTGCCATGACCGAAGAGCAGGGCTGGAAGCACGGCGATGACCAGCGCAGCATCGCCCTCACCGCCGAGAGCATGCGGGCGATGGCGCACCCGGTGCGGCTGCGGGTGGTGGGGATGCTGCGCAAGTACGGCCCCTCCACGGCGACCCGGCTCGCCGCGGAGCTGGGGCTCAACTCCGGCGCGACCAGCTACCACCTGCGCCAGCTCGCCGCCGCGGGCTTCGTGGAGGAGGACGAGGCACGGGGCAACGCCCGGGAGCGCTGGTGGCGTTCGGCCCACCGCGTCACGGTCTGGACGGTGGACGACATGGCCGACGACGAGCTGGGCGAGGCCGCCGGCTACCTCCGGTCCGTTCTGGCCGCGCACACCCTGGCGGCCGAGCGCTCGCTGGACGCCTTCGAGGCGCTGCCGCGCGACTGGCGCAAGGCCGTGAACCTGAGCGACCTGGTGCTCCAGCTGACGCCCGCCGAGGCCGAGCGGCTGTCCGGCGAGTTGAACGAGGTGATCAGGCGCTACCGCTGGGTGGGCGCCGAGGGGCCGGTCCCGGAGGGATCGGAGCAGGTATCCGTCGTCTTCCACGTCCTGCCGGACGTGCGCGGCGGCACCGACGAGGGGGGAACCACATGACCGGCGGCACGACCACCGTCACGAGAACCGCCGTCGACGGGCCGGGCCGCAGCTTCCGGCCGCTGGCCGGGGTGCTGACCGCCACGGCCGTCTCCGTGACCGGGACGCGCGTCTCGGCCATCGCCCTGCCCTGGTTCGTCCTGGCGACCACCGGCAGCGCCACCATGACCGGACTGGTCGCCTTCGCCGAGATGGCGCCGTACGTGGCGGTCAAGGCGCTGACCGGGCCGCTGGTGGACCGGCTCGGGCCGCGGGTGGTGTCCTGGACGACGGACGCGGTCAGCGCCGTCGCGGCCGGGCTGATCCCACTGCTGCACGCGCGCGGGCTGATGCCGTTCTGGGTGCTGCTGGTGATGGTCGCGGTGATCGGGGCGATGCGGGGCCCGGGGGACCTCGCCAAGTCCGTCATGGTCCCGGAGGCGGCCGACCACGCCCGGGTGCCGATGGAGCGCGCCACCGGACTGTCGGGCGTCACCGAGCGGTTGGCCTCGACGATCGGCCCCGCGGTCGGCGGCGGCCTGGTCGCCCTGGTGGGCCCGCTGGCCGGTGTGGCGGTCAACGCGGGCACCTTCGCGCTCGGGTCGCTGATCATCGCGGTCGCCCTGCCGCGCGGCATGGGGCGCTCGGCGGTGCCGGTCACGGACGCCGGCCCGGCCGAGCAGGAGCAGCCCGCGGGCTACTGGCGGATGTTCCGCGAGGGATTCACGTTCCTGCGGTCGGAGCCGCTGCTGCTCACCGTGATCGTGATGATCGGCATCACCAACCTGATCGACGCCGGATTCGTCAGCGTGCTCGTCCCGGTCTGGGCGCGGGAGTCGGGCAACGGCCCGGCCGGCATCGGCCTGACCGCCGCGGTCATGGGCGGCACCGCGGTCCTCGGCAGCCTGATCGCGGCGGCCGTCGCCTCCCGGCTGCCGCGTCGGACGGTCTTCTTCGCCGGCTTCCTGCTCTGCGGTGCGCCGCGCTTCCTGGTGCTCGCCCTGGGCGCGCCCATGTGGGTGGTGCTCACGGTCTTCGCGATCGGCGGCTTCGGCTCCGGCTTCCTCAACCCGATCCTCGGGGCGGTGCTCTTCGAGCGGGTGCCCCGCCACCTGCTCGGCCGCGTCCACGCCCTCAGCGGCTCCCTGTCCTGGGCCGGCATCCCGCTCGGCGGGCTCGCCGCCGGCGCCTCGATCGCTCTGGTCGGCCTGATACCCAGCCTGATCGCGGCCGGTGCCGTGTACTTCGCGACCACGACGCTGGCGGGGCTCCGGCCCGAGTGGCGCGAGATGGACCGCCTCCGGGGCGGCGCCTCCGGCGAGGCCGCCGTCGCGCCGGAAACGGCTCACACCGCCTGAGCCCCCAGGGCCGGTCAGCGGGTCCGGCCGGCTGCGTGGTCGGCGGTCGGAGCGGCCTCGCCGGTCGGCCGGTGGCCGGCCCAGTGGAGCAGCAGCAGGCTGACGAGGGCCGCGAGGGTGCACCAGGTGGAGACGAAGGCGAGATGCCAGAGCAGGGCGCAGCCGATGGCGCCCGCGCCGGTGAGGACACCGAGACGGCGGAGCAGCCGGTCGCCGCTCAGCAGGAGGGAACCGACGGTGGCGAGGAGATAGCCGGCCAGGAGGAGGGCGGGGTGCGGGATGCCGATGGCGTAGCCGAGGGTGTGGCCGTGCGCGGTGGCCGTCACCGGGCGGGAGGCGACGGCCGCGGCCAGCGGAACGGCGACCACCGCGCCGAGCAGGGTGAGGCCGGCCGGCACCCGTCGCCGCGGCCCGCGGGTCGCGCACCACACGGCGGCGGGGACGAGGACGGGCAGCAGCGGGAGGGCGATCACCGCCCAGGCGGTGCGGGCCGCTCCGGCGAGCCCGTCCGACAGTCCGCCGTCCGTGCCGAGCCAGACCAGTGCCTCGATCAGCTGGTGCACGCCCAGCACCAGGGGGAGCGCGGCGAGCGGCAGGCGCTCGGGCCGTCCGGACCGGTGGGCGCGGACCAGGCAGGCCACCCCGACGCCCGCGACCAGCCCTCCGGCCACGGCGTCCGCCTGCGCGCTCCAGCACATGGGGGCCTAACCGCTGCTCCCGGGGCGGCCGTCCTCCTCGGACCCGCCCGTCGGCCTGTCGGCCGGCTTGTCCGGCGCATCGGGCCCGTTCGGCCCGTCCGTGGACCGTTTCCCCGGTGTGTCCGCCGGTTCCGGTCCGTCCTCCGGCAACGCCCCGATGGTCTCCAGGGTGTCCCGGACGGTTCCGGGCAGCGCCGGATGGCGGCCGATCACGATCACCCCGGTCACGATCGCCAGCAGCCCGACCGACTGCCAGGCCAGCGCGCCCGGGGTCACCCGCAGCCGGTCGCCGAGGAAGCCCACCGCGCACGCGATCCCGGCCAGCGGCTGGGCGGCGGTCAGCGCCGGCAGGGACATCCGCAGCGGCGCGGCCTCGAAGGCGCTCTGCACCAGCAGCAGTCCGACCACGCCCGCCGCCACCACCGCGTACGGCTGCCAGCTGCGCAGCACCACGGCCAGGCCCTCGTGGTCGAGCCGCTGGGTGGTGGTCCTGGTGAGCGCGTCCTGGAGCCCGTAGAGCAGTCCGGCGGCGAGCGCCAGCAGGGTCGCCTCCTCGAACAGCGGCAGCCGCCGGGCCAGCGAGACCAGCAGCAGGACCAGCCCGACCACGGTGCCGACCACCAGCCAGTGCCGCAGCTCCCCGGCCGGTGGCCCGCCGCCCGTCGGACGCCCGGCCACGATGAAGACCGTCACCCCGAGGGCCAGCAGCAGCACCCCGGCCCAGCCGGAACGGCCCAGGGTCTGGCGGGTCAGCACCCGGGCCAGCGCCATGGCGAAGATCAGATTGGTGGCCAGTAGTGGCTCGACCAGCGACACCTCGCCCTGGTTGAGCGCGAGCGCGGAGAGGATCAACCCGCAGACCATGAACCCGGTGCCGAGCAGCCACTGCGGCATCCGCATCAGGTCCAGCAGCAGCCGCCAGCGCAGCAGATCGGAGCGCGGGGCTTGCTGCGCCGCGTGCTGCTGGAGGACGAAGCCGAGCCCCAGGAAGCACGCCGCGCCGAGAGCGAGGAGGAAGACCGCCACGGAGGGACCACCAGGTTGTCGCTGTCCGCGCCGTGCCGACGGGTCCGAGGGTGGGTCGGCCGTCGCGGCCGCTCCCGTCAGCCTACCGCCGGGGCGATGGCCGGGCCGGTCGCACCACGCGCGTGGTGCGGCGACCGCGGGGCCTTCCGGCAGCGCTTGCCGCCGACGGCGGGGCAGGCGCACGCTGGTGTGAGCGGCCGCCGCGGGTCACCGTCCGTGCCGGTCCGGACAGGCGGGCGACGGGGGCCGGCGCCAGGAGGTGTGGCATGCACAACCAGTGGGACGTGGAGCTGAGCTTCGAGGAAGACGGTGTGCACACGGCGTGCGAGGCCAGGCTGACCGGTGCGCGGGCGCCGGGCCTGAGCGCGCGCGGCGAGTCCGAGAAGAGCGCGGACGACCGTCCGCTCGCCAGGATCGGCGAGGAGGTCGCCGCCTCCCGGGCCCTGGAGGAGCTGTCCCGCAAGTTGCGGGTCCAGGCCACCGGGGAGATCGACGACGAAGGGCACCGCCCGGGCTACCTGATCTACTGAGTCCACCGACCGCCGACCGGGCGCGAGCACGTGTGCCGACCCGATGGCGCACTGCCTTGTCAGGGCAGGGAGTTGTGTCGTGCCAGGGTTTCGCGGTGGTGGAACCCGGTCGCGGGTCGACGTTGTGTGACTCCATTGCCGGAGCGTCGCCGCAGCCCCCGGCACCCGTCCAACGGCCGTGCGCGGAAGGGTCGGTAGCCGCTGCTGAACGCGAATCGGCAGTCGAGCGGCGTCAGGGAGCTTACGGCGAAGGGTGTATCCGGCCAGGGAGATGGGCGAGCGGCTCCAGCTGGTGCCCACTGCGCGTACCGGCAGCGAGCCGGACCACGCCTTGGCGCTTGGCCGGCTGCGGATCCGGCGAGGGCCGGCCGGTCGGCGCCCTTGCGCGTGCTGCTGGTGTCACCGGGGGCGGAGGGCGTCGTCGGGCCCGGCGGTGCGGTAGGTGCTGCTGGCCACCTCGCGGGCGGGGACGTCTCAGCCGAGCCGCCGCCCGGGGCCTGGCGGTCCGGCTCGGCCGCCCGGCGTTCGGCGAGCCGGACCGTCTCGGCCGTCCCCGGCCGTGCGGCGGCCCGTGCGCTGGAAGTCGGGCCGGCCGACTTCCAGTGGGGGTGGAGTGGGAGTGGTTGTCGGGGTGGGTCAGGGACTGGTCAGGGGCGGTGGCTGGGGGCCAGGAATTCGGTGAGGCGGGTGTTGACCGTGGGGGCGGCGGCCATGGGGAGGTTGTGGTGGGAGACGCCGGGGAGGACGGCGACGTCCGCCGCCGGGAGGACGCGGCGGGCGGTGGCGGCGACGCGGGCGGCTGAGTGGGGGCGACTGTGGGCGGCGAGGAGGGTGAGGACGGGCATGGCGAGGGTGCGGAGGCATCCGGGAGAGGGGCGGGGGCCGGTGACGACGCGGGAGGCGGGGAAGCCGGCGTGGCCGAGGGCGTACAGCTCGCGCCAGTCGGGGTCGGGGCGGGGCGTGTCGCCGGTTTCCCAGTCGAGGTAGGCGCGGGCGCGGGCCGGGGTGCGTTGGGGGAGGAAGAGGGGGAGGGCGCGCAGCAGGTAGCCGGGACGGAAGCCGGCGAAGCACTGGGTGGGGTCGAGCAGGGCGAGCCGGCCGACCCGGGCGGGGGCGTGCAGGGCGTACTCCAGGGCGATCCAGCCGCCGTACGAGTGGCCGCAGAGGTCGGCCTGCGGGACGCCGAGCCCGTCGAGGACGGCGTCCAGCCAGCCGAGCAGGCCGGGCACGCCGTCGAGCGCGGCGCCGTCGTGGACGCTGCGGCCGGGGTCGCCGATGAGGTCGACGGCGAGGACGCGGTGTCCGGCCTCGGCCCAGGCGCCGGCGTTGGCGAACCACATGGTGGAGGTGGCGCCGCCGCCGTGCAGCAGGACGAGCGGGCGGCCGTGGGCGGGCCCGCAGGCGTTGATCCGGGTGGTGCCGTGCGCGGTGCGGACGGTGAGCGCCTCGACCGGGACCGGCCAGCGGGCCAGCAGGGCGTCGTAGGCGGCGAGGAAGGGGGCGGGGGAGACGGTGGTGCGGGCGGACATCGGGGCCTCCGCGGATGTGGTGTGATGGCGTGCCGAATCAGCTGAACCACTCGCTGAACGAGTATCGCGTGGAACAAGTATCTCGCTGAGCGAGAGAATAGTGGCACATGCCTACCCGAGGAAGGACGACAGGGTGTCCGAGGTTGCGGAGCCGATGCGGCTGGTCCACCTGCTGCGTGGTCTGACGGTCGAACTCGACCTTTTCGGAGCCGAGTTCGCGGCCCGCAACGGTCTGCATCCGACCGACCTGCGGGCGCTGATCCACCTCCTGGACGCGGCCAGGGCCGGGGAGGTGGTCACCCCGGGCCGGCTCGGCGAGGCGTTGGGGCTGAACTCGGCGGGCACCACCGGTCTGGTGGACCGGCTGGAGCGGCTCGGGCTGATCCGCCGCGAGCGCGACCCGCAGGACCGGCGGCGGGTGCGGCTGCTGGTGGAGGAGCGGGCGGTGGAGCTGGGACAGGGGTTCTTCGGCGGGCTGATCGGCGATCTGGTCGCGGCGATGCGGCAGTTCGGACCGGGCGAGCTGGACACGGCCCGGCGTTTCCTGGAGGCCATGTCCGAGGTGGTGGCGACCGCCAGGAAGGAGTGACCGCCTCGGAACGCCGGGCGGACGCGGGGTGCGCGAGAGGCGGACGCGGGGGCGGTGGGCTACGCGGGCCCGAGGGTCCAGCTGATCGCCGAGAGCGTCGCCATCGACACCAGCGTCGACCAGAGCACCGCGTCCCTGGCCAGGGCGGCGCCCTGCTGGTACTCGCGGGCGTAGGTGTAGACGTTCTGTGCGGTGGGCAGCGCGGAGAACAGCACCACGGTGAGCAGTTGGTGCGTGGGCAGGTGTAGCAGCGGGCCGGCCACGGCGAGTGCGACGAGCGGCTGGATCAGGGTCTTGAGCACGACGGTCAGCCCGACCTCGGTACGGTGCGGGCGGCCGTCCGCCGGCGGGCGGTTGTGCAGCGAGATGCCGAGGGTGATCAGGGCGGTGGGGACCGCCGCGCCGCCGAGCAGGTCGAAGGAACGGTTCAGCTCGGCGGGCAGGTGCACGCCGGTCGCCGAGGCGGCGGCGCCGAGCGCGGTGGCCAGCAGGATCGGGTTGCGCACGGGCAGGGTGAGCAGTGCCCGGCGGCCGGCCGCGCCACCGTCCAGGACGGCCAGGATGGCTGGGGTGACCAGCAGGATCTGGAACAGCACCACGGGTGCCACGAAGGAGGCGTCGCCGAGGACCTGCATGGTCACCGGGATGCCGAGGTTCGCCGAGTTGACGTATCCGGAGGCCATCGCGCCGATGGTCAGTTCGCCCGGCTTGCGGTGGAAGAACAGCCGCCCGGCGAGCAGCCCGAGGCCGATCGTGACGAGGGTGCCGGCCGCGAAGGCGAGCATCGAGGCGTTGGCGAACCGGTCCAGCGGGGTGCGGGCGATCATCAGGAACAGCGCGGCCGGCATCGCCACGTGGAAGACGAACCGGTTGAGCACCGTCTCGGCCTGGGGCCCGAGCAGCCCGCTGCGGCCGACGACGTAGCCGACGCCGGTGAGTACCCAGATCGGCGTGAAGGCGGACAGCAGGGGGTGCAGGGCCGGCATGGTTCCTCGGATCGCTCGGGCGGATCAGCCTGGTGCGACGGGGGTCTCCCGTCGGGGGCGTCAACTCCCGGGCGCGGTACCCCCCGAAGCCGTGAACCCCCGGGGCAGTAAACCAGTGGCCGGAGGCGGGATGATCAACGGGTCTGTCGCGAGCACGCCAGCCGGTACGGCCGCGGCGCTCCGCCGCCCGGGCATACGATGAGCCGATGGAGGACCAGTACCTGAGCCTGTCCGAGGTGGAGGCGATCGCCCGCCGGGCCCATCAGGGGCAGGTGGACAAGAACGGCCACCCGTACGGCGAGCACATCGCGGCGGTCGCCCACGGGACGGCGGCGCGCGGTGGCAGTGCGGCGCAGGTCGCGGCGGGGTGGCTGCACGACACCGTCGAGGACGACCGGCTGAGCCGGGAGTGGCTGGCCCGGGCCGCGCTGCCGGAGGAGACCAAGGCGATCGTGGACGCGCTCACCCGGCGCCCGGATGAGCCGGTCGAGGAGTACACCGGGCGCATCCTGGCCACGCCGGGCGCGCTGCTGGTCAAGCGCGCGGACCTGGCGCACAACTCCGATCCGGTCCGTCTCGCCTCGCTGGACCCGGCGACCGCCGAGCGGCTGGTCGCCAAGTACGCGCGGATGCGCGAGCTGCTCGGGCTCACCGGCGAGCTGTAACCGACAAGCTGTAACCGACGAGCCGTAGCCGACGAGCCGGGCCCGCGGGGGAACCACCACGGAGAGCCGCGGGCCGGGGAACGCACCGCCGGAGAACCCCGAGAGGGCCCGGACCACGCGGGTCGCGCGGGTCCGGGCCCTCTCGGGCACCCCGGTGGTCCCTGTCCGACCCCCGGGGTGAGGGGGAGTGGTCAGGTGACGGGCTGAGGCTGGTGAGCCGATGGGGCCGGCTTAGTACCAGTGGTTGGACTGCCAGAAGGACCAGGCGGCGTTCGGGCTGCCGTAGCGGCTGTTCATGTAGTCCAGCGCCCACTTGATCTGGGTGGTCGGGTTGGTCTTCCAGTCCGCACCGGCCGAGGCCATCTTGGAGCCCGGCAGCGCCTGGGCCAGGCCGTACGCGCCCGAGCTCGGGTTGGTCGCGGTGACGTTCCAGCTCGACTCGTGGGCGATGATCTGGCTGAAGGCGGCCAGCTGGTTGGCCGGGACGATCTGGGCGGCGATGGCCTGCGGGGAGGCGGTGGCGGCGTTCGCGGTGGCGGGCAGGACACCCGCGCCCAGGGCGGTCAGACCGGCGGCACCGGCGAGAATCGCGGCGGAAGTACGCATGCGGAGCTTGAAAGCGGGCATGAAGAACAGGACCTCAATCGGGTTGGGCCGGGTCACTCCCCGCCCTGGACCACGGCCGGACAGGGGCCGGAACGGTCGCGGGGCGTGACTCGGCAGCAAGCCGTTCACCGGCGGGACAGGTGCCGGTGCGGCTGACGACGAGAGCCATTGTTGGCAGACCGGATCGGCCGTCGCCAAGACCCCTTCGTTACGACCCGCGGTCGTACGGAAGAGCCTGCCGTGGATTCGAAGGGGCCACGGCACGGAGCCTGCCGACCGGCGTTGAGCTGCGCGAACGCGGGGGCCGCGAGGACGGGTCCGGCGCCCCGCCGGTGTCTACTACCGTCCGTCGTGGTCGTTGATCACGTGTGAGCGCACTCACCGTCCTGGCCTCCGTGGACGTCACACGCCGGTCCGGGCGCAGCACGTTGGGTACAGGCGATCAACCCCGCGCTGAGACCGGCGCCACACCGTCGCGGTGGTCGGCCGGTCAGTCGGTCGGCCGTGGTCGCGCGGTCGCGCGTGGGTGCAGGCCGCGCCGGGGGTCAGCGGAGGTCGCCCAGTCGCCGGTGCCGGGCGGCCCTGGCCGCGAGCAGGTCCGCTCCGGTGGCCGACGCCAGGCCGCCGAGCGCCGTACTGACGGCCTGCCCGAGCCGTGCGCAGAAGGCCGCCGGCTCCTCGGCGGCGTCCGGCAGCTCCGGGACCACCTCGTCGACCAGGCCGACCTCGGCCAGGTGCCGCGCCCCGATCCCCTGGGAACGGGCCAGCTCGGCGGCGTGCGCACCGTCCCGGTGGACGATCGCCGAGGCGCCCTCCGGCGGCAGCGGCGCCAGCCAGGCGTGCTCGGCGGCGATCACCCGGTCGGCCGGGAGCAGGGCGAGCGCCCCGCCGCCCGAGCCCTGGCCGAGCAGCACCGCCAGGACGGGCGTGCGCAGCGCGAGCAGGGTGGTCAGGCAGTGCGCGATCTCCACCGCGATGCCCTCCAGCTCGGCCTGGGCGGACAGCTCGGCGCCGGCCGTGTCCACCACGGTGACCAGCGGCAGGCCGAGCTGCTCGGCCAGGCGCGCGGTGCGCCGTACGGCCCGCAGGTCGGCGGCGGTGAAGGGGCGCTCGTGCTCGGGGGTCCGCCGCTGCTGGCCGACCACCAGGACGGGGTGCCCGCCGAGCACGGCCAGTGCCCGGACCAGCGCCCCGCCGCGCCCGCCGGGGGCGTCCAGCAGCACCAGCTCCTCGGCGGTGTGCCGCAGCAGCTCGCGGGTGCCGGGGCGGTCGGGGCGCCGGGTGCGGAGGACGGAGTCCCAGGCGTCGGGGCGCCCGGGGGCGGCCGTGGTGTCCGTGCGGGGGGCCGTGGGAGGGGAGGGCGGGGTGGTGCCGAGGACGGCGAGCGTGCGGCGGAGCAGCTCGCGCAGCTCCTGCGGCGGCACCACGGCGTCCACCAGTCCCCGGGCGGCGAGCGTCTCGGCCCGCTGGACGTCCGGCGGCAGCTCCACACCGCGCAGTTCCTCGTACACGCGCGGGCCGAGGAAGCCGAGCCGGGCGCCGGGCTCGGCGAACACCAGCTGGCCGAGCGTGCCCCAGGAGGCGAAGACCCCGCCCATGGTGGGGTTGCGCAGGTAGCTGAGGTAGGGGAGGCCGGCCGCGCGGTGCGCCTGGACGGCGGCGGTGATCCGCAGCATGCAGAGGAAGGCCGCCGAGCCCTCCTGCATCCGCGTGCCGCCGGAGACCGGCAGGGCGAGCAGCGGCAGCCGCTCGGCGGTGGCGCGCTCGACGGCGCGGGTGATCCGTTCCGCGGTGGCGACGCCGATCGAGCCGCCGAGGAAGCCGAACTCGGAGGCGATCAGGGCGACCGGCCGGCCGTCGATCAGGCCGAGGCCGGTGAGGACGGCCTCGTCCAGGCCGGTCCGTTCGCGGGCGCGGTCGAGCGAGGCGCGGTAGCCGGGGTCGGCCTGATCGACGGCCGGCGGCTCGTCCCAGCCGTGGAAGCCGTCCGGATCGACCAGCAGCCCGATCAGCTGGTGGGCCGTCAGTGCCGTGCCCGCGCCCGTACCCATGCCCACCCCGTCGGAGATCGTGCCGGCCTGCCGTGATCCGCCACTCTATGCGGCGCGATCCGGGTGCGGCGAGCGCCGGCACGGGCACGGGGGCGGGCAGCCGGGACGGGCCGACGGGACCGCTCCGGCAGGAGGACGGCGGCGACCCGGCACGTTTCCCCGCCGAGGTCGCGGCCGTCCACGATCCGGCCATCTCGCCTGTGCGACAGGACAGTTGGGGGAATTCGAAGGCCGGGGCGGCGGCGTCGGGTGGATCCGTCTGGCACTTGCTAGGGTCGGAGGCATGGCACCACCGAGCAGCGCCAACCCCCCGGGGAGGCTCCGGCGAGACGCGCAGCGCAACCGCGACCTGCTGCTCGCCGCCGCCCGCGACATGTTCTCCCGGCACGGCCTGGACGTGCCGCTGGACCAGATCGCCAAGGAGGCCGGCGTCGGCAACGCCACCCTCTACCGGCACTTCCCGACCCGCGAGGCGCTGATCGGCGAGGTGTTCGCGGACGCCGGGGCCGGCCTGGCCGCCGCGGGCGAGGAAGCACTCGCCGCCGAGGACGCCTGGAACGGCCTCGAACGGTACTTCGGGATGATCTTCGAGCTGGTCGCCGCCGACCGGGGCATCAACGACCTGGTCACCCAGGCCATCCCGGTCATCCCCGGCATGACCGAGATCAGCCGGCAGCACGCCGCCACGGTCGGCACCCTGATCGCCCGCGCCCAGGAGCAGGGCAGCATGCGCCGCGACGTGGTCACCATGGACCTGCTGTTCCTGCTCGGCCCGCTCTGCCGCGCGCTGCCCGCCGCCACCGAGCTGCGCTCCGACCTCTGGCGCCGCTACCTCGCCCTGCTGCTCGACGGCTTCCGCACCCGGGCCGCCCACCCGCTGCCGGTCCCGCCGGTCGGGGAGGAGCACCTGGACCGGATGTTCGCGGACCTCTGGGAAGCGGACGTACCGGAGCGGCCTGAGACGGTCGAGCCGCCGGAGGCCTGAGCACGCTCCGCCCGCGCCGCATCAGGGACGCGTACGGAACGCCCGGCCCCGCGTCAGAGCCGCGTCAACGAAGCGAAGCCGCACCGGTACCCGCCGCTTTGCTGGGAGGCGGACCGGGCGACGAGACGAGGGACGGGGCCATGACGGACAGTGGTGGTGCGGACGAGGGCCGGATCGTGGTCGGCGTCAGCGGCTCGCTCGGCAGCCTCGCGGCGCTGCACCACGCGGTGGCCGAGGCCCGCCGGACGGACGCCGAGGTGCTCGCGGTGCTCTGCTGGACGCCGCCGGGCGACGAACTCGGGTACCGCCGCACTCCCTGCCCGCCGGTGATCGACGCCGGCCGCGACGCCGCCGTGGCCCGGCTGCGGAAGGCCCTCGACGAGGCCTTCGCCGGTCGCTACGCGGGCGTTCGGCTGCGCTGCCAGACGGTGCGCGGCGACACCGGCCACACGCTGGTGCGGTGCGCCGACCGGCCCGGAGACCTGCTCGTCCTCGGCTCGGGCCGGGAACGCGGCCGCCTCGCCCGGCTGGTGCACCCCTCGGTCACCGCGTACTGCGTCCGCCACGCGTCCTGCCCGGTCCTGGCCGTCCCGCGCCCGCCGTTGCAGCGGGACCTGGAGGAGCTGGAGCGCGGCCACGGACCGGGGGTGCCGGTCGCGGGGAACTGAGGCCGGGGAGGCCGGGGAGACAGGGGAGGCCCGGTGACCGCGTGGAATGCGGGGTTTCCCTCCGATTCGGTGAACGATCACCTGGCTGATACTGTTCTTCTCGTCGCGAGGGAGTGATTCCTCGTCAGGCGTCAGCGGTGCTACCAGAGCACGTCCTACTTTCAGTAGGAAGAGTCCGTGCGATCCGGGCCTGGCGCTCCATGGTCGGACGGGGTCCGGCGCCATCGAAACGGCGCCGGGCCCCGTTCGCGTGCCCGGACGCGGGAAGCGCCGGCGCTCAGGACGGCTGGCGGTCGGAGCCCAGTTCGCGGGAGATCCGCAGGCCGACCTGGGCGACCACCGGGCCGAGGGCGCGGACCCTGGCGGCGGTCATCCGCGAGGTGAGGCCGGAGACGGACAGGGCGGCCGTCACCTCGCCGGTGTGGTCGAAGATCGGGGCGGCGACGCAGCGCACCTCGGGTTCGTTCTCGCGGTCGTCGATCGAGTAGCCGCGGGCGCGGATGCGGGCCAGGTCGGCGCGCAGCCGGGGTTCGTCGGAGATGGTCCAGGCGGTCACCGGGCGCAGGCCGGCCGTGACCACCTCGCCGACGGCCTCCTCGGGCAGCCAGGCGAGGATCGCCTTTCCGGTGGCGGTGCAGTAGGCGGGGGCCCGGCTGCCGACCCGTGAGGCCATCCGGACGTTGGTCTCGTCCTCGACCTTGTCCAGGTAGACGATCCCGGGGGCCTGCCAGACGGTCAGGTGGACGGTCTCGCCCGCCTCGCGCTGGAGCCGGCGCAGGTGCTCGGCGGCGACGCTGCGCAGGTCGAGGGTGGTCAGGTAGGCCTGGCCGAGCCGCAGCGAGCCGTGGCCGAGCCGGAACCAGCCGGTCTCGCGGTCCCGGTCGAGCAGGTGCTCGTCGAGCAGGGGGCCGGCCAGCCGCAGCACGGTGCTCTTGTTGAGGCCGAGTCCGTCGGCGAGCTGGGCGAGCGGGACGCCGCGCCCGTCGCTGTGGTCGCGGACGTAGCCGAGGACGGCGAGCGCGCGGCGCAGCGAGGAGGACTGGTTGCGTTCGGTCGCGGGTTTCTTGGGCGCCGTCTCCGTCATGGGTCCGTTCCCTGATCTTGTTCTGCCGGTGTTCCCCCGCGGGTTGGCGGCGGTTGTCAGAACGTACCCGTTCGCGACCTGATCGCCGTATCTTCGATACAACGTTGTGCAGTGCAAAACTTTGGTCAATCCCCTCTTGTTGGGGCGGATCGCCCCCGCCTAACGTCCCTGCCATCGAGCAGGCGACGTCGCCCCACCCGAGCACTGCGCCCTGCCGTACCCCCACCACTTCACCCACCATCGGCCCCGGTCAGGGCCTGCTTCGACGCGCCCGCCCCCCGCGGTGCGCGTCTCGGCGGCAGCTGTCGGGAGGGGAGGTCTCCACCATGCGAAACTTCGGACGGACCGCCGCAGCCGTCGTGCTCGCCGCCGGCTGCCTGGCCGCCACCGCCTGTGCCCCCGGCACCGCCTCACCGGCGAGCGGCAAGGCCACCGACGAGCGGACCGGCACCATGCAGGTCTGGCTGTACAACGAGGCGGGCAACGCGGCCAAGGAGGCCGTGATCACCAAGGCCGTGACCGAGTTCCAGGCCTCCCACCAGGGCGTCACGGTCAACATCAGCTACATCGACACCGACGCCTCGGCCCGCGCGGCCAAGATGAAGGGCGCCTTCAACGACCCGAACAGCGCCCCCGACCTGGTCGAGTTCGGCAACACCGACCTGCCCGGCTACGTCGCCGCCGGCGGCCTCGCCGACATCACCGCCGAGCTGGACGGGTGGAAGGACAAGGGCGACCTCGACCCGGCGATCGCCAAGACCGCCGTCGTGGACGGCAAGACCTACGGCGTGCCCTGGTGGGTCGGCGTGCGCGCGCTGTACTACCGCACTGACCTGTTCACCGAGGCCGGCCTCACCCCGCCGACCTCGTACGCCGAGCTGGTCACCGCCACCCAGAAGATCCACGCCGCGCACCCGGACACCTTCGGCATCGCCGTCGGCGGCAAGTACACCTTCGGCGCGCTGCCCCTCATCTGGGACGCGGGCGGCGACATCGCCACCGCGGACGGCGGCAAGTACAAGGCGGCGATCGACTCGCCCGCCTCGCAGGCCGGGATCAAGCGCTACACCGACCTGTTCGGCCCGGACGGCTGCCCCGCCCAGCAGTGCGCGGACCTGACCGGCGGCAAGATCATCGACCTGTTCGCGGCCGGCAAGACGTCGATGGCGGTGATGCTCAACTCCGCCCGCAGCAAGGTGGACGCGGGTCCGGTCAAGGGCCAGTACGGCGTGGTGCCGTTCCCCGGCGAGAAGCCGGGGTCGATCGCGCCGTCCTTCGCCGGCGGCAACAACCTGGGCGTCATGAAGGCGGCCAAGCACCGCACGCTGGCCGTCGAGTTCGCCGAGCTGCTGGCGAGCCCCGCGTACCAGGAGCAGATGTACGACGCGATGGGCAACCTGCCGACGCTCAAGTCCGTCAGCGGCAAGGTCGCGGCCAAGGACGCCTTCCTGAAGCCGTTCACCGACACCATCGCGGCCGGTACCAAGTTCGTCCCGCTCGACCAGGCGTGGGCGCAGATCGACGCGCAGTCGGTGCTCCCGACCATGTTCCAGCAGGTCGTCACCGGCAAGGCGGACGTCGCCAAGGCCTCGGCCGACGCCGCCGCGCAGATCAACTCGGCCTTCGCCGCGCACTGACGGCCGTCCGCCGGCGGCGGCGTGCCACGAGCCACCGCGCCACAGGGCCCTCGGCGCCGAGACCTTCCGCGCCGGGGCCCTGGGCCCCGAGGCTCTGAGCCCGTAGGCCCGGCGCCCCTCGGCCCTGCGCCCCGAGGCTCCGCGCACGGGCCGCGCCGCCGCCGGCACCGCACCCGCCGGCCACCGGCCGCGTACGGGCGGTCCCACTCCCGGTTCGTCTCAGAGAACAGGTCCCGCACGTGTCCGTATCCACCTCGACCGCCCCGGCGCCGCCTTCCCCGCACAGGCGCCGTGGGGGAAGGGCGCCGGCCGCACCCCCGGGCGGCCGGCGCCGCCGGCCCCCGCTGCTGCTGCTCCTGCCGGCCGCGGTCATCCTGATCCCGCTGGTCGCCTACCCGGTCTACCAGCTCGGCCTGCTGTCCGTCCTGGACTTCGGACAGGCCCAGGCCTCGGGCGGCGTCCCGACCTCCTTCGTCGGCTTCGGCAACTACACGAAGATCCTGGAGGACCGGCAGTTCTGGACGGTCCTGTTCCAGACCATCGGCTTCGCGGCGTTCTGCGTGGTGGCGACCCTGGCGGTCGGCGCCACCCTCGCGGTGCTGCTCACCAAGGTCGGCCGGTGGCCGCGGCTGGTGCTGACCACCGCCGCGATGGCGGCCTGGGCGGCGCCCGCGATGACCGGTTCCACGGTGTGGAGCTTCCTGTTCGACACCAACCTGGGCCTGGTCAACCACACCCTGGAGGGGCTCGGGCTCTCCGGCTTCCACGAGTTCAACTGGTTCTACGACAAGTGGACGGCGTTCCTGATCGTCGGCGCCGTGGTCGTCTGGCACTCCTTCCCGTTCGTGATGGTCACCCTCTACGCGGGCATCCGGGCCATCCCGGAGGAGATCATGGAGGCCGCCGCCCTGGACGGCGCCAACACCTGGACCACCTTCCGCCGGATCACCGCGCCGATGCTGCGCCCGATCCTGACCATCGTGGTGATCCAGTCGGTGATCTGGGACTTCAAGGTCTTCACCCAGATCTACGTGATGACCGAGGGCGGCGGCATCGCCGGCCAGAACCTCGTGCTCAACGTGTACGCGTACCAGAAGGCGTTCGCCTCCTCGCAGTACGGGCTGGGCGCGGCGATCGGTGTGATCATGCTGCTGATCCTGGTGATCCCGACGGTCCTGTACATCCGCACCCTGCGACGGACGGGGAACGAACTGTGAGCACGGCGAACCCCCCGGCCCGCGTGAGGGCGGCCCGGAACACCCGCGGCCGGTGGCGCCTGGCCGCCAACACCAGCGCGATCGTGCTGGCCGTGGTCACGGCCTTCCCGATCTTCTGGATGGTGCTCTCGGCCTTCAAGCCCAAGGGCGAGATCCAGTCGCTCGACCCGAAGCCGTGGACCGCCCACCCCACGCTGGAGAGCTTCCGCCAAGTGCTCAGCGTGGACGGCTTCGGCCGGTACTTCGGGAACAGCCTGGTGATCGCGCTGTCGGTGGTGGTGCTGTCGGCGATCGTGGTCTTCCTGGCGGCGGTGGCCGTGACCAGGTTCAGGTTCAGGTTCCGCACCACCATCATGGTGATGTTCCTGATCGCCCAGATGATCCCGGTCGAGGCGCTGACCATCCCGCTGTTCTTCATGTTCCGCGACGCCGGGCAGGTCGCCCCGGGGATCGGGCTGAACACCCTGGCCTCGCTGATCCTGGTGCAGCTGGCGTTCTCGCTGCCGTTCGGGATCTGGATGATGCGCGGCTTCGTCGCGGCCGTCCCGGTCTCGATCGAGGAGGCGGCGCAGATCGACGGGGCCAGCCGGACCCGCATCCTGTGGCGGATCCTGCTGCCGCTGGTGGCGCCCGGCCTCGCGGCGACCAGCGTGTTCTCCTTCATCGCGGCGTGGAACGACTTCGTCTTCGCCAAGACCTTCATCATCAGCGCCACCGACAACCAGACGCTGCCCTCGGCGCTGCTGGTGTTCTTCAAGCCGGACGAGAACGACTGGGGCGGCATCATGGCGGCGTCCACGCTGATGACCGTGCCGGTGCTGATCTTCTTCATCGCGGTGCAGCGCAAGCTGGTCTCCGGGCTGGCCGGCGCGGTGAAGGACTGACCTCGGACGGTCCGGAGCACTCGGGAGTCCCGCGGCCGGCCGGGACTCCCGCAGTCGTCCGGGGCCCCGGCGGGCCACCGGCCCACCGGCCCACCGGCTCAGGGCCTTCGGCCGTCGCGGCTCAGGCCGCCGCCGCGGAACCGCGGGCCGGGACGGCGACCAGCACGAACTCCGCGCCGGCGTCGTCCCTGACCAGCGAGGTACGGCCGAACGGCGTCGGCACGGGCCCGCCGAGCACGCTGCCGCCGAGGGCGCGCAGCCGGGCCGCCGTC
>NZ_MSJQ01000408.1 GCF_014596515.1 Streptomyces sp. CBMA156 | reverse complement strand
CCTCGGGCCCGGGGAAGCGAGGGGGGAAGCAGGGGGAAGCGGCGGTGCGAGGTGTGCTGCGGCGGGCCGGTGGCTCAGCCGGAGCCGGCCCGGCGGGCGGTGCGCCCGGAGACCTGCACCCGGTCGATCCGGCCGGTGGCCCGGTCCCGGTGGAAGTGCCCGCCGGGCTCGGGGAGGCCGGTGTCGGGGGCGATCAGGTCGTACGAGAGGTCGGCGTAGCAGCGCAGCGGGATCGGCGGGTCGCCGTCCACGGAGAGGGTGGCGGGGCCGTCCCCGGCCGGTTCGACCCGGTAGCGGATCGAGCCGTTGCGGTAGTCGCCCGCGCACTCGGCGACGGCCGCGGGGTCGGCGAGGGCCACCGGCCGGCCCGCGCCCACCGGCTCGATCGCGGCGGGCACCCGCAGGCCGGCCGGCTCCGCCAGGTCGGCGGCGAGGGCGCGCCAGAACGGGGGGACGGCGGCGGCCAGGCGCAGCGCGGCGCGGCCTTCGGCGTACTGCTGGGCGGCGGCGCAGCGGGCGGTGGGGGTGGCGCCCGGGAACGGCCGGACACCGGCGGCGAAGACCTCGTGGATCACGATGCCGAGCGCCCAGATGTCGGCGGTGGTCCGGACCTTGACGCCGTGCTCGCCGAGCGGCTCCTTCCAGCGCTCGGGCGGGAGGTAGTCGGGGGTGCCCATCGGGGCGGAGTGGCCGTGGGTGCCGGTGAGTTCGATGGCGAGGCCGAAGTCGGAGAGGCGGACCTCGCCGTCCCGGCCGATGAGGACGTTCTCCGGTTTGAGGTCGTTGTGGACCCAGCCGGAGCGGTGCAGATGGGCCAGGCCCTCGCAGATGCCGACGACGATCCGGCGGCCCCGGGCCTCGTCGACGCCGGTGGCGAGCAGGTCGCGCAGGGTGCACCTGGCCCGTTCCATGACCAGGACGATCGCGCCGTCGAGCGAGGGGCGGTCGGGGGCGGCCAGGACGAGGGTGTCGAGCAGGCGGACCAGCCGGGGGTGCGGGGCGCTGCGGGCCAACTCGGCCTCGCGTCGGGCGGCTTCGGCGACCTGGCGGGCCTGGCGGGGGGTGAGTCCGGCGGTCGGCAGCACCTTGAGGGCGACGGTGCCGTCCACGTCGTCGGTCTTGTTCACGTCGCCGGTGCCGTCCACGTCGCCGGTGCCGGCCGATTCGTCGGCGCCGGCAACTGCGTCGGTGCGGCGGGCGGCGTAGACGGTCGCCCAGCCGCCCTCGCCGATGGGCCCGGTGACGGTCCACTCGCCGACCCGGTGGCCGGCCGGCAGCAGCTCCTCGCCGTCCCCGGGGAAGACCGGGTCGGCCCGGTCGTGCACCATGGGTGCCCTCCCCCTACCGTCCGGACCCGACGGGCTCGGGGCGCGGCAGCAGGGCGAGGTGTTCCTCGCGGACGATGCCGAACTTCAGGGCGAGTCCCACGACGGCCTCGCGCTTGCCGCTGCGGCGGTCCGCGCGGCCCGCGCCGTCGGGCAGGTCGATGCGGAGCTTCTCGTCGGCGAGGTAGTCGAGGTGCGAGCTGACCGCGCGGGCGGTGAGCCGGGCGCAGGCGGGGTGGCCGTGCAGCCGCGCGACCACCTGCGGGGTGGTGGGGACGGCGGCGGGGGAGTGGTCGCGCAGCCACGGTTCGCAGAGCGCGACCAGGACCAGGAAGTAGGTGGCGGTCTCGTCCAGCGAGTACGCCGTCATGGTGCGGCTCTCCCCGGAGCCGCCGCGGGCGTGCGGGTCCAGGTAGACGTGGTCGGGCGCGAACACCTGGAAGGACAGCGGGGTTTCCCGGCGGGAGGGCAGCACCACCCGGGAGAACTCGAAGGGGATCGGCGCGCCGATCCGCCGCGGTGGCACCCGCAGGTACTCGCCGGCGCCCTCCGGGTTCTCCACCAGGTAGGCGTGGGTGTTGCTGAGGTTGCTCAACTGCCAGTGGTCGTCGGTCGCGTGGATCTCGCCGGCCAGCCGGGAGACCGTCTCGTCGCCGAGGCGCAGCTCCACCGGCGTGCGGGCGGAGCCTCGGCCGAAGCGTGCCCGCTCTCCGGGGCCGAGCCGCAAGGTCACCGTGCCGTCGCCGTTCCCCTCCGGCAGGTGGACGACAATCCCGCTCACCGTTCCTCCGTCCCGCGCACCGCTCCGGTGCTGTGCACCGCTCCCCGTTTCGCGTGCCGACTGTTGCCGGACGGACGAACGGTACCTCTTCGCGCACGACTGTAAACCGTATGCCGCCGGGTACTTGACAAACAGGGAGGGAAGGGTTCGGGCGGGTGTTCGGAGCCTCGGCGCCCCCCCGGACACGGCCACGGGCCCGATCGGCAGGAGGCGTCTGTCGATCGGGCCCGTGTGTGCGCCCAGGAGGGGTGCCGGCGGGGTCAGTCGACGGCGGGTCCGGGGGTGGTGTTGAGCCAGGTCCAGTCGGACCAGGTGGCGAATCCGGTCTGCCACCGGTGGTGGACGCCGGTGGTGCTGGTGCCGAAGACCTCGATCCGGCCGTCGGCGTTGGCGGCGGCGCCGATCTCGGTCCCGGGGCCGCCGAAGGTCTCCCACGGGCTGTAGGGGGCGTCGATGCCGGTCTGCCAGCTGTGCTGCGCCGTACTGCCGTTGATGGCGAACACCTCCACCCGGCCGTCCGGCGAACGCTCACTGGTCAGCTGGGAGTCGGCGGGGCCGCCGGTGGCTTCCCAGCCGGACCAACTGGTGGGGTTGGTCTGGTACTTGTGGTAGACGCCGGCGGGTCCTGAGGCGAAGACTTCGAGGCGGCCGTCCTGGTTGTGGTCGACGGTGAGGTCGTGGCCGCCTTCGCCGAAGGTGTCCCAGGTGGACCAGGTGCCGTTCACCGTCGTCTGCCACTGGTGCTGGAAGGTGGTGCCGTTGAGGGCGAAGGCTTCGAGTCGGCCGTCGGGGGCCTTGCCGAGTTCGATCTCGCTGTTGGCGGGGCCTCCGCCGGTGGCTTCCCATTCGGACCAGCCGGCGGAGGGTGCCGTCTGGTACTTGTGGTAGATGCCGGCCGGTCCTGAGGCGAAGACTTCGAGGCGTCCGTCCTGGTTGGTGCCGGTGGCGATGTCGTGGCCGCCGGTGCCGAAGGTCTCCCAGTTGGACCAGGTGCCGGAGGGCTGGAGCTGGTAGCGGTGCTGGAAGGTGTCGCCGTTGATGGCGAACATCTCCAGGCGCCCGTCCGCGTTCGGACCGATCGCCAACTCCGCGCCGCCGGGGCCGCCGAGGTTCTCCCACTCCGACCAGGCGCCGTTCACCGCCGTCTGCCAGGCGTGCGAGACACCGTTCGCACCGGCGGCAAAGACTTCGAGGCGTCCGTCCGCCGACCGCGCCGAGACCACCCGCCCCGACTCCGCCGGATACACCAACGGTGCGGGGCCGGGCTCGTGGTGGCCGAGCCGGTCCACGGCGGCCCGCGCCTCGTCCAGGTGCCGCAGGTGCGCGCCCTGGTTGTAGGTCGCCCACTGCTGCCAGTCGGTGCCGCGGTTGGAGATGCGGAAGGTCTCCTCGGCGTTGCACCGGGCGTCGTAGGCGCAGGCGTCGGTGACCTCGTGGTGCCAGTAGTCGTTGAGTTCCCACAGGCCGCGGTCGGTGGACGGCGGCGTGTTGTTCTGGACGTTGGACGCCAGCGGATTGCAACTGGACTCGGCGAGGCCGACCGCGATGGCGGTCACCAGGGCTTCGCCCCGGAAGCCCGCGGTGTAGGCGACCTCGGCGCACAGGTCGCTGCCGGTGGCGGCCGGTGCCGGCGTGGCGCCGACCATCAGGCCCGCCGTCACGCCCAGTGAGGCGAGCGTGGACAACAGGACGTGATGCGGCGTCCGGCGGGTGCGGAGGAGCGTGCCGGTCACGTGGTGGCTCCTCGGTTGACGGCGGGTCCGGGGGTGGTGTTGAGCCAGGTCCAGTCGGACCAGGTGGCGAATCCGGTCTGCCACCTGTGGTGGACGCCGGTGGTGCTGGTGCCGAAGACTTCGATCCGGCCGTCGGCGTTGGCGGCGGCGCCGATCTCGGTGCCGGGGCCGCCGAAGGTCTCCCACGGGCTGTAGGGGGCGTCGATGCCGGTCTGCCAGCTGTGCTGTGCGGTACTGCCGTTGATGGCGAACACCTCGACGCGGCCGTCCGCGGTCGGGTGGCTGGTGAGCTGGGAGTCGGCGGGGCCGCCGGTTGCTTCCCAGTCGGACCAACTGGTGGGGTTGGTCTGGTACTTGTGGTAGATGCCGGCGGGTCCTGAGGCGAAGACTTCGAGGCGGCCGTCCTGGTTGTGGTCGACGGTGAGGTCGTGGCCGCCTTCGCCGAAGGTGTCCCAGGTGGACCAGGTGCCGTTCACCGTCGTCTGCCACTGGTGCTGGAAGGTGGTGCCGTTGAGGGCGAAGGCTTCGAGGCGTCCGTCGGGGGCCTTGCCGAGTTCGATCTCGCTGTTGGCGGGGCCTCCGCCGGTGGCTTCCCATTCGGACCAGCCGGCGGAGGGTGCCGTCTGGTACTTGTGGTAGATGCCGGCCGGTCCTGAGGCGAAGACTTCGAGGCGTCCGTCCTGGTTGGTGCCGGTGGCGATGTCGTGGCCGCCGGTGCCGAAGGTCTCCCAGTTGGACCAGGTGCCGGAGGGCTGGAGCTGGTAGCGGTGCTGGAAGGTGTCGCCGTTGATGGCGAACATCTCCAGGCGCCCGTCCGCGTTCGGACCGATCGCCAACTCCGCGCCGCCGGGGCCGCCGAGGTTCTCCCACTCCGACCAGGCGCCGTTCACCGCCGTCTGCCAGGCGTGCGAGACACCGTTCGCACCGGCCGCGAACACCTCCAGGCGTCCGTCCGCCGACCGCGCCGAGACCACCCGCCCCGACTCCGCCGGATACACCAACGGCGTCGGACGGGGGCCCGAGCCCGGCGTGCAGGGCACGGTGACGCCGCGTTCGGCGAGGTAGGGCTCCGGGTCGGTGCGCACGGACGCGTCCGGGTCGGCCCAGACCCGCAGGTGCAGGTGCGGGCCGTCGGCGGTGCCCTCGCTGCCCATCAGGGCGATCTGCTGACCGGCCGTCACGTGGTCGCCGGTGGCCACGTCCCGCTCGTACATGTGCCCGTACTCGGTGATGGTCCCGTCCTCGTGCAGGACGCGGATCCACTGGCCGTAGCCCTGCGCGGTGCCGGAGACCAGCACCTTGCCGTCGCCGACCGCGTAGATCGGGGTGCCGCGCGGGGCGGCGATGTCGATGCCGTTGTGCTCCTGGGTGTAGTGCTGGGAGATGAAGCCGGCGGAGGGACAGGAGGCCGCGAACCCGGCGGCCGCGGCCGGGGCGGCCGGCACGGTGACCGGCAGCAGCAGGGCGACCGCGGCCAGGGCCGGCCGCGAGGCGCGGCGGGGGAGGGGGAAGCGCACCGACGCTCCCCTCACGCCTTGCGCAGGCGGTCGATGATGCCGTCGATGTCGCGCTGCATCATGCCGGGGCGGATGATGTGGCCGCCCGGCTCCTCGTGGGCCTCGTACGGGATGCCGGCGCCGTCGAGCAGGGAGCGGAACTCCCGCTGCCCGGCGAGGACCTGGGGCTCGTTGACCTGGCTGAACCAGTCGACCGGGTCGGGGCTCGTCCCGGCCACCAGGAAGACCCGCTTGTTGCGGTAGCTCTCGATCCGCTCCACCGGGTTGTCGGCACTCACCCGCGCCTGGTCGAACAGCGGCGCACCGTAGATCGTGCCGCCCGCCAGGTCCAGCGCGGCGGCGGAGAGGTTGGCCCAGTTCGCCACCAGGCTGCCGTCCCGGCGCAGGCTGGCCGGGCCCGAGTGGGCGCTCACCGAGGCGAAGTGGCCCCAGTACTTGGCGGCGTACTTCAGCGCGCCGAAGCCGCCCATCGAGAAGCCGGACACCGCGCGGCCCTCGGGCTCGGCGTAGGTGCGGAAATTGGCGTCGATCCACGGGATCAGCTGGCCGATGTGGAAGTCCTCCCAGTTGCGGGGGCCCACGTTGGAGCTGACCGGGTTGGAGTACCAGCCCGCGTGGCCGCCGTCCGGCATCACCACGATGAGCGGCTTGCCGATGGTCCAGTCGCGGATGTGCTCGCGGTCGAAGGTGATGAAGTCCTGGTCGGTGCCGCCGCCGTGGAACAGGTACAGCACCGGGTAGGTGCGGCCGCTGGTGTGGTAGTCGTCCGGCAGCAGCACGTTCACGGCGGGGTTCCAGCCGATCGCGGCGGTGCGGAAGCGGTAGTACCACATCCGGGGGTCGCCCTCGCCGCGCTCCACGATGCTCAGGCCGAAGCCGTCTCCGGCCGCCGCCGCGGGCGACGCCGACGCCAGCGCGCCCGTGGCGCCCAGCGCCAGCGCGGCGCCGAGCCCGCCGGCGGACTTCAGGATGCCCCTGCGGGTGGGGTGGTTCGCGGTCACGGTGGCCTCCAGGGCGTGTGACGGCGGCCCGTCCGGACCGCCGGATGTCCGACGGTCCGGACGCTAGTCACACCCCGCACCGCGCGGAATCCGGAACCATCCGGACTGACACCGGCGGACCGGACCCCGGAGACTGTTCCCTTCGGGGACACGGCTGGTCGTCCCCGGGCAGAGGCCGCTCGCACCGGATGGTGCGAGCGGCCTCTGTCACCGAGCGGTTCGCCCGGTGGGTCGCCGAACGAAGGCCGGTGCGAGGTCGCCCTCGCACCGGCCTTCGGTGTCCTTTGTCACCGTACTGGCAGGTGACTAGGTGAGGGCGTAGTGGCGGGCCGGCTCCAGCCGCAGTTCCCGGCCCTGCCAGCGCCGGCGCAGCCAGCGGTCGTGGCTCGCGAGGACGATCGCGCCTGGGCCGGTGCCGAGGGCCTCCTCCAGTTCGTCGCAGAGCCTGGGGGAGAGGTGGTTGGTGGGCTCGTCGAGCAGCAGCAGCCGGGGCGGGTCGGCCACCAGGAGCGCCAGCGCGAGCCGCCGGCGCTGCCCGACGGACAGTCGGCCGACGGGCTTGTCCAGGTCCGCCGCGTTCAGCAGACCGAGCGACCCCAGTGGCACCTCCTCGGCCCGTGCCGCGCCCAGTGCCAGCTCGTAGGTGTCGCGGACGGTGCGGCCGGGCCGGCCGAAGACGGTGTCCTGGGTGAGCAGCCCCACCGTGAGCCCGGGGCGCCGGCGCACCGTTCCCTCGGCGGCGAGGTGCCCGGCGAGCACCGCGAGCAGCGTCGACTTGCCCGTCCCGTTGCCGCCGGTGACCAGCAGCCGGTCGTCCGCCGGCACCTCCAGCCCGTCCAGCACGAGCCGGCCGGGCACCCGGACGTCCCGGAGCGAGACCAGGGGCTGCCCGTCCTCCACGACGTCGACGTCGACACCGTCCGCAGCGGCGCCGCCGTCCGAGGCCAGCGCGCCGACCGCGAAGCGCAGCGGGCGCGGCGGCTCGGGGACCTGTGCGCGCTCCAGCTCCTCCAGCCGCCGGGCGGCGTTGCGCACCCGGCGGGAGACCTGGCTCTGCACCCGGCCCGCCCGGTGGCCGTAGCCCATCTTCTCGTTGTCGCGCGGCCCCCGGTCCGGTGCGACCAGGTGCGCGGTCACGCCGGCCGAGTGGCGCAGCTGCGCCAGCTCCTGCTGCTCCTCGGCGTACCGCCGCTCCCAGCGCTCCCGTTCGGCGCGCTGTTCTCCCAGGTAGGCGCTGTAGTTGCCGCCGTAGCGGACCGGTCCGTGCACCGCCGGGTCGAGGTCGACCAGATCGGTGCAGACGGCGTCCAGGAACGCCCGGTCGTGGGCGGCGACGACCACGCTGCCGGGCAGTGCGCGGACCTGCTCCTCCAGGAAGGCGGCGGCGCCGTCGTCGAGGTGGTTGGTCGGTTCGTCCAGCAGCAGGGCGGACGGCCGCCGGACGAGCAGGGCGGCGAGGGCCAGCCGGCCGCGCTGCCCGCCGGAGAGCGAGCCGAGCGCGCGGTCGTGCCCGAGCGCGCCGAGGCCCAGCCCGTCGAGGACCAGGGCGGCGCGGCGGTCGGCGTCCCAGGACTCCCGGTACTGGGCCCGTTCCAGCCGCCTGCCGTAGGCGTCCAGGAGTTCTGCGTGTCCGGGCGCGGACTCCGGGGTGCGGGCGATCTCCGCGCCGAGCCGGTCCAGTTCCGCGAGGTCCTCGCGGGCCTCGCGCAGCGCGTCGTCCAGGACGGCGGCGACGGTCGCGCCGGCTTCGTAGGGCATCTCCTGGTGCAGGAAGCCGAGGTCCGCGGGGCGCGAGACGCTTCCCGCGTCGGGCTCGTCCACGCCGGCGAGCACCCGCAGCAGGGTGGACTTGCCGGCGCCGTTCTCCCCGATCAGGCCGATCCGGTGGCCGGGGGCGGCGGTCAGGCCGACGCCGTCGAGGACGCGTCGGCCGCCGAGGTCGCGCACGACGTCGTGGGCGATGAGGGCGTGCTGGAGCACGGGGGTCCTTCCGGTGCGAGGGGCGGTGGGCGGCCCGCCGGGCACGGAGCCTCGGCGCGGGCCGTTTCACACACCGGCGGCTCACACCGCGGGCGCCCCCGTCTCCTTCAGCGTGCCGTCCGCCAGCCGGAGCCAGCGGTTCACCCCGATCTCGGCGAGGAAGCGCTCGTCGTGACTGACCACCAGGAAGGCGCCCTGGTAGGAGTTCAGGGCGCTCTCCAGCTGGCCGGCGCTGACCAGGTCGAGGTTGTTGGTCGGCTCGTCGAGCAGCAGCAGGTGCGGGGCGGGCTCCGCGCACAGCACGCAGGCCAGGGTGGCGCGCAGCCGCTCGCCGCCGGAGAGCACGCCGACCGGCAGGTGGGCGCGGGCGCCGCGGAACAGGAAGCGGGCGAGCAGGTTCATCCGCTCCGTCTCGGGCCGCTCGGGGGCGAAGGCGGCGAAGTTCTCCGCCACGGTGCGGTCGAGGTCGAGCAGGTCGAGGCGCTGCGAGAGGTAGGCGATCCGCCCGTCGTTGCGCTTGATCTCCCCGCTGTCCGGGGTGAGTTCGCCGGTGAGCAGGCGCAACAGGGTGCTCTTCCCGGCCCCGTTGGGCCCGGTCAGCGCGATCCGCTCGGGGCCGCGGACGCTCAGGTCGACGCCGCCGTCGGCGAACACCGGCCGGCCGGCGTGGCTGACCTGGAGCCCCTCGCCGAGGAAGAGGTTGCGCCCGGCGGGCACCTGGGTGTCGGGCAGGTCCAGGGAGAGGCGCTGCTCCTCGCGCAGGGCACGACCGGCCTCGTCGAGCTTGGCCCTGGCCTCGTTGACCCGGGCCGCGTGCACCTGGCCGGACCGGCCCGCGGACTCCTGGGCGCCGCGCTTCATGTTCCCGGCGAAGATGCGGGGCAGGCCGGCGCTCTTGAGGTTGCGGGCGGCGTTGCTCTGGCGGCGCTCGGCGCGTTCGCGGGCCTGCTGCATCTCCCGCTTCTCCCGCTTCAGCTCCTGCTCGGCGTTGCGGACGTTCTTCTCCGCGACCTCCTGCTCGGCCTGGACGGCCTCCTCGTACTCGGTGAAGTTGCCGCCGTAGAAGCGCAGTTCGCTGTTGCCGAGTTCGGCGATGTGCTGCATCCGGTCGAGCAGCGCGCGGTCGTGGCTGACCAGCAGCAGACAGCCGTTGAAGTCCGCCAGCACGTCGTAGAGCTTGTGCCTGGCCTCCGCGTCGAGGTTGTTGGTGGGCTCGTCGAGCAGCAGCACGTCGGGGCGCCTGAGCAGTTGGGCGGCGAGGCCGAGGGAGACGATCTGGCCGCCGCTGAGCGTGTCCAGGCCGCGGTCCAGGGTGAGGTCGGTCAGGCCGAGACGGTCGAGCTGGGCGCGGGTGCGCTCCTCGATGTCCCAGTCGTCGCCGATGGTGGTGAAGTGCCGCTCGTCGACGTCCCCGGACTCCACGGCGTCGATGGCCCGGATGATCCCGGCGACGTCGAGCACCTCGGCGACGGTGAGGCCGGAGGTCAGGGGGAGGCTCTGGCGGAGGTGGCCGAGGCGTCCGGTGACGGTCACCGAGCCGGTGGCGGGCTTGAGTTCGCCGGAGATCAGCTTGAGCAGGGTGCTCTTGCCGGCGCCGTTGGGGGCGACCAGCCCGGTCCGGCCGGCGGGCACGGTGAAGGACAGGTCGTGGAAGACCTGGGTGTCGTCGGGCCAGGCGAAGGAGACGTTGGAGCAGACGACGGCAGCGTCGGACATGGGGATGACCTCGAACGGAATGAGGGCAGGGAGATAGACCTCTGCCCTGGGCAGACGTGTGGAAAAAGGGGTCGACGAAACGGACCACCTCGGCGGCGCTCCTGAAGCACCGGCCGGTGGCCGTCAGATCCGGATCTCACCCGGAGATGTCGTCGTCACCCGCCACGTCTGCCACTCCTCGATCACACGACTACAGGTCACTGCCACTGTAGCAGCCGTCTCCGGAGGCCGACGGGCCGGACGGGCGGGAGGCCCGGTGGGGCGGGCCGGCAACTGTCCCTCGCCGCAGCCCCTTTCGTCCCCGGGCCGGCACATCGCGGCCTCGGCGGAGGCGGGACCCGTACCACCGGGCAGACCAAGATCATCGGTTGCCTAGACTGGCCCGATGCCCCGTTCTGAGATCAGCGTACGTACCCTGCGGAAGGCAGCGGCGGCGGCCGCTGTGGGTCTGCTCCTCGCCGCGGCCGCGGCCTGCGGCCCCGGCTCGTCCGACCCGGTCTCGGCCCCCGCGCCGGCCTCCGCGCCGGCCTCCTCCGCCGCCGGGGCGGCGACTCCGGCGGCGCCGTCCGCGCCGTCCGC
>NZ_MSJQ01000407.1 GCF_014596515.1 Streptomyces sp. CBMA156 | reverse complement strand
GTCCACCTGCGGCTGTGGACCGCCGAGCGGCTCGCCGAGCTGAGCGGCGCGGACTCGCTGTCCGGCGCCTGGCTGCTGCGCTACGCCCGGGCGCTGGGCGCCAAGGTCGCGCCCGACGTGGACCTGCACTCGCTGCCGCCGGTCACCGGGATGCTGAAGCTGGGCCGCGGCTGCGCGGTCGAGGCCGAGGTGGACCTGTGCGGCTACTGGCTGGACGGCGACCGGCTGCTGATCGGCCAGGTCAAGATCGGCTCCGGTGCCGTGGTCGGCACCCGTTCGACGCTGCTGCCCGGCGCCCGGGTCGGCAAGCGCGCCCAGGTGGCGGCCGGCTCCAGCGTCGTCGGCCAGGTGCCGACCGGCCAGCGCTGGGGCGGCGCCCCCGCCGTCAAGCTGGGCCGTGCCGAGCGCGTCTGGCCCAAGGAGCGCCCGGAGCGCCAGGCCCGCTGGGCCGCGCTGTACGGCGCCAGCGGCGGCATCCTCGGCCTGCTCCCGGTGCCGCCCGCGCTCGCCGCGCTCGCCGTGCTGTCCCGGTTCGTCGACCAGGGCGCCGCCCTCGGCCCGGCGCTCGGCGGCGCGCTGCTCGGCCTACTGCCGGCGACGCTGGCGTTCGGTGCGGTGTACGCGGCGCAGCTGGTGGTGCTGGTGCGGCTGCTGAGCGTCGGCCTGGTGCCCGGCACCCACCCGCTGCACGGCCGGGTGGGCTGGCAGGCGTGGACCGTCACCCAGCTGATGGACCGGGCCCGCGAGGTGCTGTTCCCGCTCTACGCCGGACTGGTCACGCCGCTGTGGCTGCGCGCCCTCGGGATGCGGGTCGGCCGGGGCGCGGAGGTGTCCACGGTGCTGGCGCTGCCCAGCCTGACCACGGTCGGCGACGGCGCGTTCCTGGCCGACGACACCCTGATGGCCCCGTACGAGCTGGGCGGCGGCTGGGTGCGGCTCGGTGAGGCGAAGGTCGGCGAGCGGGCGTTCCTGGGGAACTCGGGGATGACCGCGCCGGGCCGCTCGGTGCCCAAGCGCGGCCTGGTGGGTGTGCTGTCGGCGACGCCGGCGAAGGCGAAGAAGGGCGGCTCGTACCTGGGCATGCCGCCGATGCGGCTGCCGCGCTCGGCGGACCAGGCCGACCAGAGCCTGACCTACGAGCCGCCGGCCCGGCTGCTGTGGGCCCGCGGGCTGGTCGAGGTGGGCCGGCTGGTGCCGGTGCTTGCCTCGGCGGCGCTGGGCCTGCTGACCGTGGCGGCGATGTCCTGGCTGGCGGCCGGTTCGCCGCTGACCGCCGCCCTGCTGTCCGGCCTGGTGCTGCTGGCGGCCGGCGCCGTGGCCTGCCTGGTCTCGGTGGCGGCGAAGTGGCTGCTGGTCGGCCGGTTCCGGGCGGTGGAGCACCCGCTGTGGAGCGGCTTCGTGTGGCGCAACGAGCTGGCGGACACCTTCGTGGAGATGCTGGCGGTGCCGTGGCTGGTCGGCGCGGTGCCCGGCACCCCGGTGCTGAACCTGTGGCTGCGCTCGCTCGGCGCGCACGTCGGGCACGGGGTCTGGTGCGAGAGCTACTGGCTGCCGGAGGCCGACCTGGTCACCCTCGGCGACGGGGTCACCATCAACCGGGGCTGTGTGGTGCAGACGCACCTCTTCCACGACCGGATCATGCGGATGGATACTGTGGTCCTCCGCGAGGGCGCCACCCTGGGCCCGGGCGGCATCGTGCTGCCCGGCAGCACGGTGGGCGCGCGCAGCACGCTGGGCCCGGCCTCGCTGGTGATGCGCGCCGAGTCCGTCCCCGACGACACGCGGTGGCTGGGCAACCCGATCGAGGCGTGGCAGACCACGTCGTGACCACCTCCCCGACCCCCCGTCCCGGCCCGCAGGAAGTGCACGTCCCCGTGAAGTCCAAGCACGCCCCCGTGACCGCCGGCGCCCCTGACCCGTACTTCCCGGACAGCGGCGACCACCGCTACCGGGTCCACCGCTACGAGCTGGCGCTGGACTACCGGCCCGGGCCCAACCGGCTGGCCGGCTCGGCCCGGCTGAGCGCGGTGGCGGACGCGGCGCTGTCGGAGTTCGCGCTCGACCTGGCCGAGTTCCGGATCGGGCGGGTGCTGGTCGACGGCCGGGCCGCCCGCTACGCCCACCGCGGCGGCAAGCTGCGGATCCGCCCGGCCAGGGCGCTCGCGCCGGGCGCGGCGTTCACCGTCGAGGTGCACTACACCGGCAACCCGCGCCCGGTGCGCAGCCCGTGGGGCGGCCTGGGCTGGGAGGAGCTGACCGAGGGCGCGCTGGTGGCGAGCCAGCCGGTCGGCGCGCCGTCCTGGTTCCCGTGCAACGACCGGCCCGCCGACAAGGCGACCTACCAGCTGGCGGTCACCACGCCGTCCCCGTTCACCGTGGTCGCGAGCGGCCGGCTGCTGACCCGCACCACCAGGGCGTCCAGCACCACCTGGGTGTACGAGCAGAGCGCGCCGACCCCGACGTACCTGGTGACGGTGTCGATCGGGCACTACCGGCCGGTGCCGCTGGCGGTGCGCCCGGCCGTGCCGCAGACCGGGTACGTGCCGGAGCCGCTGGCCGCCGCGTTCGCCCGGGACTTCGCCCGGCAGCCGGAGATGGCGGCGTACTTCGGCGAGGTCTTCGGCCCCTACCCGTTCGGCGAGTACGCGGTGGTGGTCGCGGACGAGGAGCTGGACGTCCCGGTGGAGGCGCAGGGCGTCGCCACCTTCGGCACCAACCACCTCGGCGGCGGCTGGGAGCGCGAGCGGCTGATCGCGCACGAGCTGGCCCACCAGTGGTTCGGCAACAGCGTCACGATCGCCGACTGGCGTCACATCTGGCTCAACGAGGGCTTCGCCAAGTACGCGGAGTGGCTCTGGTCCGAGCACTCCGGCGGCCCGGGCGCCGCCGTGCACGCCGCCGCCGCGCACCGGCTGCTGGCCGGGCTGCCGCAGGACCTGCGGCTCGGCGACCCGGGCCGGAAGCTGATGTTCGACGACCGGCTGTACCAGCGTGGCGGGCTCGTGGTGCACGCGCTGCGGCGGGCGCTCGGTGACGACGCGTTCTTCGCGATGCTGCGGGACTGGACGAGCGCCAACCGGCACGGGGTGGTCGCCACCGCCGACCTGCGAGCGCACGCCGCCCGGTACACCACGACCCCGCTCGGCCCGCTCTTCGAGGCGTGGCTGGAGCGGCCGGAGCTGCCGCCGTTGGCGGGCTGAGCGTTCCGCCCGGGGCCGGGTGTCCGGTCGGCTCCGGGCCCAGGTGTCCGGTCGGCTCCGGGGCACGGTTATTCACTCGGGCCCGGGGCCGGGCTGGGCTACTGTCCGTAGACATGTCGACGAGTCCGCAGGCCCACATGACCGACCTTCCCAACGAGCTGCTGCCCGCCACCCGCCGAGCCCTGCTGCACCGGCTCGCCGTCGCCCAGGCCGAGGGCCGCACACCCTCGATGACCGCCGGGGTGCTGCGCGACGGGCAGCCGGTGTGGAGCGGCGCCCGCAGCATGGTCGACGGGCACGCGCCGACCCCGGACATCCAGTACCGGATCGGCTCGCTCACCAAGACCTTCGTCGCGGTGCTGGTGCTGCGGCTGCGCGACGAGGGCCTGCTGGACCTCGCCGACCCGCTCTCCCGCCACCTGCCCGGTACCCCGGCCGACGACGCGACCGTCGCCCAACTGCTCTCGCACTCCGCCGGCCTGGCCGCCGAGACCCCGGCGCCCTGGTGGGAGCGGAGCGAGGGCACGCTGCGGCCCGCCCTCGACGACCTCCTGGAGGCCGGACAGCCGCTGGTGCACCCGGCCGGGCGGGTGCACCACTACTCCAACCCCGGCTACGCGCTGCTCGGCGCGCTGGTGGCGAAGCTGCGCGGCGAGCCCTGGGGCGAGGCGCTGCGCCGCGAGGTGCTGGCCCCGCTCGGCATGGACCGCACCACGCTGCTGCCCGAGCACCCGCACGCCGGGGGCTTCGCCGTCCACCCGTGGGCCGACGTGCTGCTGCCCGAGCCGCTCACCGACACCGGTCTGATGGGCCCGGCCGGCCAACTCTGGTCCACCGTCGCCGACCTGGCCCGCTGGGCGGCCTTCCTGGCGGCCGGCGACGACAAGGTGCTGTCCGCCGACACCATCGCCGAGATGCGCCGCCCGGCCGTCGCCCCGGACGACGCCGAGTGGACCACCGGCTACGGCCTCGGTCTGCAACTGCGCCGCCACGAGGGCCGGTTGCTGTACGGGCACACCGGCTCGATGCCCGGCTTCACGGCGGGCCTGTGGATCAGCGAGGCCGACGGCCTGGCCGCGTACGCGCTCTCCAACGCCACCAGCGGCGCCAGCGCCGCGACGCTGGCCGCCCAGTTGATCGCGCTCACCGCCGAGCACGAGCCCCGGCTGCCCGAACCGTGGCGTCCGGCGGCCGAGGCGGACCCGGAACTGCTGGAGCTCACCGGCCCCTGGTACTGGGGCGCCGCGCCGACCGCCCTGCGGCTGCGGCCCGGACGGGTCCTGGAGCTGACCCCGCTCACCGGTGGGGGCCGGGGCTCGCGCTTCCGTCCCGGGCCGGACGGTACCTGGACCGGTACGGAGAACTACTACGCGGGCGAGACCCTGCGGGTGGTCCGCCACCCCGACGGCACGGTCAGCCATCTCGACGTCGGCTCCTTCGTCTACACCCGTGAGCCGTACGGCCCGGCCGACGCCGTCCCCGGCGGGGTGGACCCGGAGGGCTGGCGGGCCTTCTGAGCCGCGCGTCCCGACGAGTCGGTCATCCCCATGAGTGGGCCGCCCCGACCGTGATGGCCCGGGGGCGTGCGGCGGAGTCCGTACGCCCCCTCGGTGCGTCTTGTCCACCCCCGGCACACGAGCGCCTGATGCCCGGCAGATGACCGGCGGACCACGGGTGGTCCCATTCAACAGGTGCACATCTGCGCTCCTCCGGGCCGCAACATGAATGCCAACCGACTCGGAGAGACATACGGGGACCGGTTCGCGTCCATTCCCAACCGCCTGCGAACCGGGACGGTGCCCTGGTGATCCACGGCACCGCCGATCGTGCTGCCCTGGAGGGTCCGCCATGACCACCGTCCCCACGTACGCTCCGTCCGCAGTCGCCCCCACCCACGACATCCCGGCGGTCCCCGCGCCTCGCCCCCGGCCCGTCGCCCCGGCCGCCTACACCGTCTCCCTCGCCCGCGACGAGGACGACGTGCGTGCCGCCCAGCGGCTGCGCCACCAGGTCTTCGGCGCCGAGATGGGCGCCGTGCTGCACAGCCCGGTCGCCGGCCTGGACGTCGACCCCTTCGACGAGTACTGCGACCACCTGCTGGTCCGCGAGGGCGAGCACGGCGCCGTGATCGGCACCTACCGGCTGCTGCGTCCCGAGGCCGCCCGCCGGGCCGGCCGACTCTACTCCGACGGCGAGTTCGACCTCTCCGCGCTGGCCCCGGTCCGCCCCGGCCTGGTCGAGCTCGGACGCTCCTGCATCCACCCGGACCACCGCGGCAACGGCGCCGTCATCAACCTGATGTGGGGCGGCATCGCACGCTACCTCGCCGACACCGGCAACACCTGGGTCGGCGGCTGCTGCTCGATCGGGCTGGAGGACGGCGGCGCGACCGCGGCGCGGGTCTGGGACTCCGTCAGCGCCAAGCACCTCGCACCGGCGGAGTTCCGGGTCACCCCGCGCCACCGCTGGGACGCCACCGGGGTGCCGCGCGCCGAGCGGGGCGCGCTGCCGGCCCTGCTCCGCGGCTACCTGCGACTGGGCGCCTGGGTCTGCGGCGAGCCCGCCCACGACCCGGACTTCGACTGCGCCGACCTGTACGTGCTGCTGTCGCTGGAGCGCACCGACCCGCGCTACCTGCGGCACTTCCTGTCCGGCGTACCCGCCTCGGGCGCCTCGTCATGAGTGTCTGGCTGCCCACGGCGACCTGCCGGCCCGAGGTCTGCCTGGCCGAGGCCGCGCCGGAGGTCTCCCACCCCCGGCGGGCGCTGCGACTGACGGCCTGTCTGGTGGTGGTGCTGGCCGGCCTGGTGCTCAGCCTTCCGGTCCGGCTGTTCCCGTACCGCTCCAGGAACGGGCTGATCCGGCTCTGGGCGCGGGCACTGCTGCACACCCTCGGGGTGACCGTCCACCTCGCCGGGCCTCCCGACGACGGCATGGACGGCCGGGCGGGCGACGGTGCGGACGGCCGGGCGGGCGGCCGCGGGGTGCTCGTGGTGGCCAACCACGTGTCCTGGCTGGACATACCGCTGCTCGCCGTCGGCCGTCCCGGCCGGTCGCTGGCCAAGACCGAGGTCCGGCAGTGGCCGGTGCTCGGCCCGCTGGTCGCCTGGGGCGGCACCGTCTTCCTGGACCGCGACCGGCTGCGGACGCTGCCGGACACGGTGGCGGCGGTGGCCCGGGTGCTGCGCGCCGGGTACCCGGTGATCGTCTTTCCGGAGGGGTCGACCTGGTGCGGGCGGGAGAGCGGCCGCTTCCGGCCCGCGCTGTTCCAGGCCGCGGTGGAGGCGGAGGCCGACGTCCAGCCGGTGACCATCCGCTACCGGCTGGCGGACGGGCGGCCGACCAGTGTCCCCGCCTTCATCGGGGACGACGGGCTGCTCACCTCGCTCGCCAGGGTGGTCGCGGCGCGCGGGCTGGTCGCCGACGTGACCTTCCTGACGCCGATCCCGCCGCCGGGCCCGCAGCCCACCCGGGCCGGTGCCCGGCGCGAACTGGCCCGTGCGGCGCAGGCGGCGGTCGAGGGCATCCACTGACGAGCCACCGGTGAGCGTGCGGCACGGGCCACCGGTGCGGCGACGACCCGACGGCAGGCCCGATGGTCAGTCCGATGATCGGCCTGGCGATGAGTCCGGCGATCGGTCCGGCGATCGGTCGAACGGTCGGTCAGGCGGAGCGGGCCCCGGCCGGCTCCGCCGGTCACGGACGGACGGCCTCCTGCGGGGCGACCGGGCCTGCGACCTCCGGCGGGACGACCGGACGGGCCCGGCCGAGCAGGACGGCGACCAGGCCGGCGGTCCCCGCGAGCGCGACCGCCCCGCAGCGCACCGCGAGGTGGATGCCGTCGACGAAGGCGCCGTCCACTGCCGCCTGGAGCGGTCCCGAGAGTGTCGTGGCCGCGCCTCCGTGCGCCGCCCCGGTGGGCACGTCCGCGATCGGGCCGACCGCGTCCGGCGGTACGCCGAGCCGGTGCAGGGCAGCTGTCAGGGAGTCGGTCAGCCGGCCGGTCAGGACGGCGCCCAGTACGGCGATCCCGAGCACACCTCCGAGTTCGCGCAGGGTGTTGACGGCCGCCGAGGCCATCCCGGTCCGGGCCGGGGAGACCCGCTGCATCACCCCGATCGACACCGGCGTGAACGTCAGCCCCATGCCGAGGCCCATCGCGAACAGCGTCCAGAGGTACTCGGGGTAGCGGGCGTGGTCGCCGTACAGCGACAGCCCGCCGAGGCCGGCCGCGCAGAGGAGGAGGCCGAGCACCAGTGGCAGCCGGGGCCCGTGGCGGGCGGTCAGCCGGCCGGAGAGCGGCGCGGCGACCACCAGCATCGCGGTCATCGGCAGTCCGGCGTAGCCCGCGGCGGCCGGGGACCAGCCGAGGGTGCCCTGCATCATCAGCGGCAGGAAGAACAGCGCGCCGAACATCCCGAAGCTGACCATGAACCCGCTGAGCAGCGCGCCGCCCAGCATCCCGTCGCGGAACAGCCGGAGCTCCAGCATCGGCTCGGCCAGGCGCAGTTCGAGCATCACGAAGGCGAGCAGCAGCACGCCGGCCGCGGCGCCGCAGCCGAGCACCCGGGGGTCGGTCCAACCCCGGGACGGGCCTTCGACCAGCGCGTAGACCAGCAGGCCCAGTCCGGGGGCGGACAGGGCGAGGCCACCCAGGTCGATCCGGCGGGCGCGCGGCGGGATGTCCGGGAGCACCCGGGCGGCGAGCAGCAGTCCGACGGCGCCGATCGGCACGTTGATCCAGAACACGCTGGCCCAGCCGAGGTGTTCGACCATCGGGCCGCCGACCACGGGGCCGACCGAGAGGCCGAGCGCGGAGACCCCGGACCAGGTGGCGATGGCCTTGGCCCGCTCGCCCTCGTCGGTGAAGACGTGCCGCAGCAGGGCGAGGCTGCCCGGGGTGAGCAGCGCGGCACCGACGCCCTGGAGCATCCGGGCACCGACCAGCACGCCGATCGTCCCGGCGAGCGCGGCCACGGTGGAGCCGACCGTGAACAGGGCGAGCCCGAGGCGGAACACCCGGGTGCGGCCGTACCGGTCGCCGAGCGCGCCGCCGGTCAGCACGAAGGCGGCGTAGACCAGGCTGTAGCCCTCGGCGACCCATTGCAGCCCGCTGATTCCGGCGTCCAGCTCCTGGCCGATGCGGGGCAGGGCGTTGTTGACGATGACGTTGTCCAGCATGGACATGAACATGGTGACGCAGAGCGTGAGCAGCGCGAGCCGTCGGCGACGGGCGCTCGATTCGCCCATGGTTTCCCTCCCGGTCATGAGTCCCTAACACCGTTAGGGATCGTGCGGCAGCCAGAGTGCACCTAACGGTGTTAGATTGCAAACGGAAACCAAGCGGGAATCCCCCCACACCGCCGGAGGCGTCCGCACAGTCATGCCGCAGAACCACACCGGCACGCCCGGGAACGACGACGCGACACCAGCCCTGACCAGGGAGGCCCTCGCCCAGGCCGCACTGCGGGTGCTGGAACGGGACGGCCTCGCCGGACTGTCCATGCGCAAGGTCGCCGCCGAGGTCGGCGTCAAGGCGGCCTCGCTGTACTGGCACGTCCGCAACAAGCAGGAGCTGCTCGACCTGCTCACCGACGCGGTGATGGGCTCCGCCGAGCCCCCGCCGCGCGAGGGCGGCTGGCGCGAGCAGTTCCACGCGTACTGCCTGCGCTACCGTCGGCTGCTGCTCGACAACCGGGACGCGGCCAAGGTCGTCGCCGGCCGCCTCGCCCCCGGGCCCAACCTGCTCGGACTGATGGAGGACCAGCTGGACCGGCTCCGCGCGGCCGGCTTCTCCGACGCCGACGCCGCCATGGCCAGTTACCTGCTGGGTGCCTTCGTCCAGGGCTTCGTGCTCCAGGAGCAGTCGCCGATCTCGGCCTCCGAGGTGCTCGGCACCAGCCGCCGGGACATCGCCGACGCCGCCGGGGACCTTTTCCGCGCCCTGCCCGTCGAGACCTTCCCCAACCTCGTCGACCTGGCCGACGACCTCACCGAACCGGACATGGACACCCGCTTCGAGTTCGGCGTGCACCGGATCCTCGACGGCCTCGCGGCCCTGCTGCCGCCCGAGCGGCGCTGACCGGACTCCCCGGCGCCGGCTCCCCGACCCCAGCCACCCGACCCGCGGGAGGGCTCCGGCCGCTGCCGCCTGCGGGCCGAACTCCAGCCCCCGGCCACGGGGTAGGCTCACCGGGCCCTGCCCGTACGACCACGGAGGAGTCACCGATGCCCGAGCCGTACCCCCTCTACGAACCCTACGCACAGGGCCTGTTGGACGTCGGCGACGGGCAGCTGATCCACTGGAACGCCTCCGGCAACCCGGCGGGCAAGCCGGCCGTGGTGGTGCACGGCGGGCCCGGCTCCGGCCACAACCCGTCCTCCCGGCGGTACTTCGACCCGGCGCGCTACCACCTCGTCCAGTTCGACCAGCGCGGCTGCGGGCTCAGCCGCCCGCCGGCCGCCGACCCGTCGACCGGCCTGGAGCACAACACCACCGCGCACCTGATCGCCGACATGGAGCGACTGCGCGAGCACCTCGGCATCGACAAGTGGCTGCTGTACGGCGGCTCGTGGGGATCCACGCTGATCCTCGCGTACGCACAGGCCCACCCGGAACGGGTCTCCGAGATCGTGATCTGCGGGGTCACCATGACCCGACCCGAGGAGACCGACTGGCTCTACCGGGGGGTAGGCCGCTTCCTGCCCGGGCCCTGGGAGGCGTTCCGGGACTTCCTCCCGGCCGCCGACCGGGACAGGGACACCTTCGAACTGCTCGCCGCCTACAGCCGACTGCTCAACAGCGCAGACGACTCGGTCCGGTACGCCGCCGCCCAGGCCTGGGCCACCTGGGAAGACGCGGTCATCTCGCACGAGACGCTGGGCAAGCCCAACGCGTACACCGACCGCCCCTCCGAGGCGCTGATGACCTTCACCCGGATCACCGCACACTACTTCTCACACCAGGCCTTCCTGCCGGACGGTCAGCTGCTGCGCGACGCCGGACGGCTGGCCGGCATCCCCGGTGAGCTGATCCACGGCCGACTGGACCTCGGCGGACCGGTCCACACCGCCTGGCAGCTGGCCAGGGCCTGGCCGGACGCCCGCCTGACGGTCATCGACGAGTCCGGGCACACCGGGAGCCCGCGGATGGGCGACGCAGTCCTGGCCGCGATCGAACGCTTCGCCTGAGTTCCGTCGGAGTTCCGCATGAGCCGCGCCGGGCCCCGAGGGCGGCTGGTCCGTTCGTACGAATGGTCCAGACCGAGGAAGGCCTACCATACGACCCATGATCGCCTATGCCCCAGCCGCCCTGTTCTTCCTGTTGTTCGGAATCGGGGTACTGCGCGACCGTCGCCAGTTCAGCAACGCCGTCCTGCTCGGCATCGCCGTCTCCCTGCTCTCCCTCGCCCTGCTCGCCGAACTCCGCAAGGCGCCCAGCATGGTGGTCATGATCGTGGCGGCGGTCATCGTTCTCCTCCCCGCCGTCGGCACGGCGGCCCTGGTCTGGTTCCTGCTCGCCAACGGCCTGACCATGATCCGCAAGGAGGGCAGGCGGCCCGCCAACCTGCTGTCGCTGCTCGCCGGGCTGGGCATCCTCGGGGTCATCGCACTGCTGGTCGCCGCTATCGCCCTCCAGTCAAGGCAGTTGGCCGCCCTGGCGGGCACCGCGGTCCTGGTCGTCGGCTACGTCTCCTTCCTGTTCACCTGCTTCGTCGGCTACGCCTTCCTGTACGGCCGCCACCGACCGCGCCGGGACGTGGACTTCGTGGTCGTGCTCGGCTCCGGACTCGTCGGCGGCGAGCGCGTTCCGCCCCTGCTGGCCAGCCGGCTGAACCGGGGCCGCGAGGTGTACGAGCGGCAGGCCGCACGCGGCAACCCGCCGGTAATGATCACCTCGGGCGGCCAGGGGCCGGACGAGAAGCTGCCGGAGTCCCACGCGATGGCCGACTACCTGGTCGAACGCGGTTTCCCGACGGAGCACATCGAGCGGGAGGACTGCTCGCGCACGACCGAGGAGAACCTCCTCTTCAGCAAGGCCATCATGGAACAGGCCAAGCCGGGCTACCGATGCGTCGTGGTCACCAACAACTTCCACGCCTTCAGGGCCGCACTGCTCGCCCGGGAGACCGGTGTCAACGGACACGTCTTCGGCTCGCCCACCGCCCGTTACTACTGGCCGAGCGCCACCATCCGCGAGTTCGCCGCGATCTTCCTGTCGCACAAGCTGGTCAACTTCGGGATCTGCGGCTTCATCGCCCTCTGCGGAGTGCTCGCGGCCCTCTGAACCACCCCAGGAGTCCCCGGGCAAGCCCCGGTCGCCACCGCGGCCGGGGCCGGGGCCCGCCCGTATCCGGTGCATGGTGCGACGACCGGTCGGGCCACCGGGCGGGGCGGCAGGACTGCTCAGGACGTATGGCGGCCCGCGCCATGCCGGGGCGGCGGACCTCGGATGACCGCCACATGGCCGCGCGGCACCGGGCGGGCCACGCTGCACGGGAACGGCCCCCACTCCTCCCCCACATAGGAGTCCCCATGCCACTGCGCCCCGCCGTCGCGGCGCTGCTCACGGCCGCCGCCCTCGCGGTCGGCACCGCCACCGCCGCACCCGGCTCGGCTGCCGCCTCCCCCAGGGCGACCTCGGCGTCCGCGTCCACACCGACGAACGTTGCCGCCACCGCCGACCCCACGACCGGGAGCTTCCGCCAGGTCACCGGGTTCGGCACCAATCCGGGCAACCTCGCGATGTACACGTACACCCCCGCCGGGCTGCCCAGCGGCGCTCCCCTGGTGGTCGCGCTGCACGGCTGCGTCCAGAGCGCCACCGACTACTACCGCAACTCCGGCTGGACCAAGTTCGCCGACCAGTACGGCTTCACGGTGGTGTTCCCGCAGACCAGCAACGCCAACAACAGCCTCTCCTGCTTCAGTTGGTTCGACACGAACAAGGCCGCCAGGGGCGTCGGCGAGGCCAAGTCGGTGGTCGAGATGGTCACCAAGGCCGAGTCCCTGTACGGCTCGGACGCCCGCCGGGTGTTCGTCACCGGACTCTCCGCCGGTGGCGGGATGGCCGCCGACCTGCTGGCCGACTACCCCGACGTGTTCGCCGGCGGGGCGATCGACTCCGGCCTGCCCGCCCACTGCGCCACCACCCAGGCCGCCGCCTCCGGCTGCCAGAACTCCGACCAGGGGCTCACCCCGGCGCAGTGGGGCGCCAAGGTCCGATCCGCGTACCCGGGTTACACCGGGCCGTGGCCCAAGGTCGCGATCTGGCAGGGCAGTGCCGACACCGTGGTCAGACCGGTGAACGCGACCGAGCTGCGCGACCAGTGGACGAACGTCCAGGGCATCGGGCGTCAGCCGACCGGCACCCGGAGCCTTCCCGGGGGCACCACGCAGGAGTTCTACGCCGACGCGGCCGGACAGCCCGTCGTGACCGTGTTCACGGTCAGCGGGATGGGGCACGGCCTGGCCGTCCACCCGGGCTCCGGAGCCGACCAGTGCGGGGCGACCGGCGCCTACTTCCTCGACACCGTCTGCTCCAGCTACCACACCGCCCGGTTCTGGGGACTGGACGACGGCTCCGGCCCCACCGGTCCCGGACTGCCGGCTCCGACCGGACTGACCGCGACCGCGACCACCCCGGGCTCGATCAGCCTCGGCTGGCAGGCCGTCAGCGGCGCGGCCTCGTACCAGGTCCTCCGCGACGGCGCTGAGGTCGGCAGCCCGACCGGCACGGCCTTCACCGACACCGGACTCGCCGCCGGCACCGCCTACGGCTACACCGTGGCGGCGGTCGACGCGTCGGGTGCCGTCGGCTCCCGGTCGGCGGCCGTGACGGCGACCACCCAGAGCGGCGGCACACCCCAGTGCTTCACCGCCAGCAACTACGACCAGGTCCTGGCCGGCCGCGCCACCCGGAGCGGCGGCCTGACCTACGCGCTCGGGTCCGGCCAGAGCATGGGGCTCTGGAACACCTTCGTCACCCACACCCTGAAGCAGACCGGCCCCGGCTACTACGTACTCGCCGACGGCCAGTGCTGAGCGGGCGACAGCCGAGACGGCGCCGAGCAGCACGGCGAGAACCCACGCCGCCACGCCTGCCGTGATGCTCATCCCGCCCCCGCCCCCGCCCCCGCCCGGAGCCCGGCGAACAGGTCGGTCTCGGCCCCACCGGCCTCCGTCAGCCCACCGGCGTCGGTCGGCCCACCGGCCCCTGACACCGAGGTCCGGGCCAGGTGGTAGTCCTCGGTCGGCCAGACCTCGCGCTCGATGTCCCGCGAGTGGGCCATGAAGGCCACGCCCGGCTGAACCTGGGTGGCGTGCGCGAGCATCGCCGCGTCCCGTACGGCGAACTGCTCGGCGCAGGCCACCCGGGTGGTGGTGGCCAGGGCGGGCGGGGTGTCGGGCCAGCCGGCGAGCAGCTCCCCCATCCCCGAAGGGGCACCCCGTTCCGTCATGGCCTCGTGCAGGGCCAGGAACCAGGCCCGGGACAGCGCCAGGTGGTAGTAGAGCTTGGACACCTGCCAGGGCTCGCCCAGCCCCGGATGGCGCTCCGGGTCCGCGGCGGCCTCGAAGGCCGCCACGGTGACCCGGTGGGTCATCACGTGGTCCGGGTGGGGGTAGCCACCCGTCTCGTCGTAGGTCACCACCACCTGCGGGCGGAACTCCCGGATCAGCGCGACCAGCGGCTCCGCCGCGGTCTCCACCGGCCGGACGGCGAAACAGCCCTCGGGGAGCGGTTCGCCCAGCCCTGGCATCCCGGAGTCGACGAAGCCGAGGAACCGCTGGCGCACACCGAGGATCTCCCGGGCGGCCGCCATCTCCTCGCGCCGGATCCGCGCGATGTCGGCCCGGACCTCGGGCCGGTCCATGGCCGGGTTGAGCACCGAGCCGCGCTCGCCGCCGGTGCAGGTGGCGACCAGGACGTCGACGCCCTCGGCCGCGTACCGGGCAAGGGTCGCCGCGCCCTTGCTGGACTCGTCGTCGGGGTGGGCGTGCACGCTGAGCAGGCGCAGGCCACCGGAGTGACTGGTGAACACGGATACCTCCCACGGTGGGTGATCGGGTGACGGAACTGCGGTCACGGAGAAACTTAGGACGGAGCCACAGATTGGGTCAAGCATAATTACTGTGCCCGACCCAGCGAACTGCGCTACGCTCCTGCCATGACCGACACCGGGACCACCGCGAACCCGACTCCGCCCCCGACGCCGAACCTGCGCGAGCTCAACAAACGCCGCACCCGTGAGGCGATCTCGCACACCGCGACCAGGCTCTTCATCGAGCAGGGCTTCGACCGGACCACCATCGCCGAGGTCGCGGCCGCCGCGGGCGTCGCCAAGATGACCGTCACCAACCACTTCCCGCGCAAGGAAGACCTCTTCTTCGACCTCTACGAGGAGCTCGTCGACCGGCTCGCCGGGACGGTCGCCGGGCGCGCGCCGGGCGAGTCCGCACTGGCCGCACTGCGCCGCGACTGCCTCGCCGGGATCGACCGGCACGACGCCGGGCTCGGCTTCGCCGGACCGGCCTTCGCCCGCACCGTCTTCGACAGCCCCGCCCTGGCCGCCCGGCTCCGCGAGCTGCACGAGCAGGGCGAGACGGCACTCGCCGAGGCGCTGGCCGAGGCGGTGCACGAGATACCCGTCGGCTTCGAGTGCCGGGTCGCCGCCGCGCTGCTCGCCGCCGTCGACCGGGCGGTGTTCGCCGAGGTGTTCCGCCGCACCCTGGCCGGCGAGGAGCACGCCGCGATCGCCGCCGCGGTGCGCCCCTCGGCGGTGCAGGCCTACGACCGCCTGGAGGGCGCCCTGGGAAGCTTCGCCGTCCGAACGTCCTAGAACAAGCCCCGGAGCCCCATGCCGTACCCCGCACCGCAGCACCAGAACACCGCCGGCCTCGGTACTGGTGGGCTCGCGTATTCAACCGTCGCGAGTTGCCCCATCTCGTTCCGGTATTGCTACTGATCGTGACAGCCTTGGGGGGAGATTCTGGATGTCAGGGGCATCCGGTTGTATGAGTACGTGACTGTCTATGACGTAGCTCGCCGGCTCCCTTCCATCGCTGACCTGCGGAACCTGTGCCGCTCGTTGGCGATGCTCGATGCGATCTTGAGCCCGGACTGGGAGGGCCGGTACTACTCCTTCAACGCCGGCTGGGCTGACGGCGAGGAGATGGCATCGATGCGCAACGGCTCGGGGGACGAGTACTCCATCGTGTTCTCGGCGGCCGGGGCCTATATCCGTGGCTTCGACCACGAAGCACCGATGAGCCCATACGGCAACGACGGCGAGCCCTGGCCGGGAGTGATCGACGAGGTTCCGGGAGCCTTCAAGCCCTTCGTCGAGGAGCCCGCGTTCACCGATGAGGACGACGTGCCCGTCGTGACGGCCTGTCTGTGGCGGGAGGCGACGGACGATCGGTGGCGGCACGGCGTGATCGACTTCCCCGCCGGGTGTTCCGACCCCGATGGGGCGGCGGGCCTGTTCGAGCTCCTGGTCGACCGTTCGCCGGAGGCGTTCCAGCGCTTCGCCGAGGACTACTACGAGGTTTCCGTGGACCTGGAAGCGGTGCGCGATGCATATGCCTTGCGACCGCTGAGCCATGAGCTCGTGTCGTCGCTGAACCCGGAGGTCACCCTCGCAGACCTGGCCGAGGACATCGCCGAGATCGGTTACCCGCAGCTGGTCCAGGATGTGATCTGAGCTTCAACCGTCGGTGAGTCGGTGGGGAGCCCAGCCGGATGGCGACCGGAGGCGGTCGCCTGCGGCGTATCGGCTTCAGGTCCCTCCGCTCTCTCCGAGGAGGAGGCTGGTGGTCGCGTCGTCGTAGCCAAAGGCGTCCGCGACGACGGGGGCCGCCGCAACGACGTCATCGACTTCGACCTGATTGAGCCCCAGTTCCGGCACCTGATGCGGGTGGCCGTCTCCATACGCGAGGGCGCCATCTCCGCGCTGCTGCTGTGGTGCCTGCAGGCCGGCTCCCGCGAGAACGCCACCTGCACCGCGTTCCGCGAAGTCCGCCGGGTCATGGGGGTTGGGACTGGTAGGCGCGCATGTCGAGGTGTCGCGTGTTCACTGCCGGGCCGTGGTGGATGTCGCGCTCGGTAGTTGTGGCTAGCGTGAGGGAACCCAGACCGGCGCGGTCGAAGTCGCGACTCCGAGGTCGTCCAGGGTGGAGTCCTCGCCTGACAGTGCCAGCAGGAGGAACCTGGCCATGCCCATGTCGTAGCGGTGCCAGCCGTCGGGGAATTCGCCTCGCAGCCACACCACGACGGGTCAGCGGTCCGGGTCGTCCCCTTCGGTGAGCCAGAAGCAGTGGTCTCCGTAGTAGTTGCTCGCCCAGCACAGCAGGCCGCCGGGCTCGGGGTAGACGGGGTACGGGCAGAGGTCGGGCGAGTCCTCCCGCATCTGCTTGAACGCGGCCCCGGTGTCGTTGATCAGCTCGTTGACCTTGCGGGAGAGAGCACCGACGCCGATGGGTCGGCCTGGAAGCGGCCGCGGAGTCACGACGCCGAGTTCTCCCCGTAGCTCGCCAGGACCGAAGAGGTCGACGAATGCTCGGTAGTCGGCGGGGAACCGGATTCCGGCGACATCCTGGGCCAGGTCCCACGGAAGCAGTGGCTCGGCGGTTGCCGGGTCCAGGCCGGCGAGTCGCGCGAGCCCGACAACGTCCGGCCGCGGGACGCTGTGGTGCACTGTCCGTCCCCGGAAGTCGCGTCGGGCGATCCACAGGATGAGGTCTCGCGCGATCTTCTCGGCGCTGGTCTCCGTGGCCACAACGTGTTCCCGACAGGACGGATCACGCAGGACGACCTCGTAGCCGCCTTCGTCCTCCAACGCGACCGAGGCGTACCAGGAAGGCTCGTCCTCTCCGGTTTGGAGGATCACGAACGTGTTCTCCGTGTTGTCGAGCCCGCTGAGCAGAGTGCGTACGGCAGCTTCGGACGGGTCGTCGAGACGTACGCCTTCCTCGTTCTCGGCGTGACAGAAGTCGGCGGCCAAGCGCCCCTCCCCGGGTAGCGTTTCGGCAGGTCCGTCAGTGCAGTCTGACGTATCCGGCTGACAGTGCCGTTGCCGAGGGCCAGGTTCCAGCACGTGGTTCAGAGCGTCGTCTTCGGAGTGGTTGGCGTCTGCGGTGTCACCGTTCGTGGTCGCCTGGGGCGTATCGGCTCCAGGTTCCGCCGGCCTTGGTGACGAGACGGTTGGTGGTCCTGTCGTGGTAGCCGAGGGCCCGGGCGATCACGGGTGCGGGGGCTTGGAGGACCAGTTGGCGGATTGCTGAGGTTCTGCCGCGCTGGACGGTAGCTCCGGCGGCTCGGATCTGGTCGATCAGGCTGGTCGGGTTCATTGGAAGCCCGGGCTGCCGACCGGGGAAAAGCCAGGCCGAGCTGCGGCTGCTGGCGCGGGCGCAGGACGTGGTCGATGGTGCGGCGGGCGAGCGCCCAGTGCCCGGGGTCCGGGTGGTGTCAGGGCCGGACGGTACTCCTCGAGTCACATCCTTCTTTGCGGGACGCGGCACGCTGACCGCGTTGATCGGGCAGCGGCCGGCGAGGAGGCCCGGACACCGCCCTTCCGCGAGCGACGCGATCGCGGCGCCGAGATCACTCTCAGCCGTCGATGAGCCGCTGGACGGCGTCGCCGTAGTGCGCGACCAGCGCCGTCCGGTCGGCGGAGACGAGCATCTCGTCCTCCACCACGTGCAGGGAGGTGAGGAGCCCGCCGATCTGGGCGGCGATCAGATGGGCGCGCAGTTCGGCGTCCTCGCCGGCGAGGCGGGGGGCGAGCGGATCGGCGAAGGCCCGCTCGATCGTGGTCCGCAGGCTGCGCTGGACCTCGGCACGGTCGGAGGCCCGGAACAGGGCGGCGAGGGAGGCGACGGCCAGCGAGCCCGCGGTCGAGGAGGACAGGTCCACCACATGAGCGACCAGTGCCCGGCCCATGCCGTCCAGCGGGCCCTGGAGGATCCTGGCGGCCGGTAGGTCGACGCTCATCGCCTCGACGAAGAGCCGCTCCTTTGATCCGAAGTACCGGATCACCAGTGCGGCGTCCACTCCGGCCCGCGCGGCGACCGCGCGGATGCCCACGGCGCCGAAGCCGTCCCGGTTGAACAGTTCCCGCGCCGCGTCGTGGATGGCCTGTCTGGTCAGGGCCGAGGACCGGCGCGGCCGGGGGGTTGGTGACTCGCTCACGCCGGGTTCTCCTTCACTCGTCGAAGAAGTCATCATAGATGACTTACCCTTGTCATCAATGATGACCAACGGCTCGACGAGGAGTGGAACCATGGACCGACTCAAGGACAAGACCGCGCTGATCACCGGCGCCGGCAGTGGGATCGGCCGCGCCGCGGCCGAGCTGATGAGCCTCGAGGGGGCCGCCGTGGTGGTCGCCGACCACCACCCGGCCGCCGCCGAGGAGACCGCGCGTCTGGTGGAGGCGGCCGGCGGCCGTGCCCTGCCGGTGACCGTCGACGTCACCGACGACGCCTCGACGGCTGCCGCCGTCGCGGCCGCCGTGCGTGAGTTCGGCGGACTGGACGTGCTCTGCAACCACGTGGGCGGCAGCGACCCCCGCAAGGACCTCGACCTGCTCCGGCTCGACCTTGACGAGTTCGACCGCGCCGTCGCCCTCAACATGCGCAGCACCCTGCTCGGCACCCGGCACGCGCTGCCGCACCTCATCGCGGCGGGCGGCGGGTCGATCATCAACACCGCCTCGGTGGCCGGCCTGGTCGGCGACGTCGTCCAGATCTCCTACGGCGCCGTGAAGGCCGCCGTCGTCAACCTCACCAAGTCGATCGCCGTGCAGTACGGCCCGCAGGGCGTGCGCTGCAACGCGGTGGCCCCCGGGGCCGTCATGACGCCCGCCCTGCGGGACAACCTGCCTGCCGAGGTCGTCGAGTCGCTCCTGGCCTGCAACGCCCTGCCGTATCTGGGCTCCCCCGAGGACATCGGCCACGCGATGGTGTTCCTGGCCTCCGACGAGTCGCGTTACCTGACCGGGCAGCTCCTGGTGATCGACGGCGGGATGACCGTGCAGTCCCCCGCCGCGCCCGGCCGGCGCGCCATGCTCCCGGCCGCCTGAGCCCCGCCCGGCGCGTCCGCCGGCCAGGGACGGGCCGACGGGCAGGGCCGGGGACGGGTACGGGCCTGCGGGCCGCACGGCGGCGCTACGGCGTGCGGACGTTCACCGATCTCGCGATCACCGCTTCTGGAGGCACCCGTCGCACGCGCCCTGGGCATGCGCGATGGACCGTCCGGCCCTGCCCAAGACCGTCCGCGGGCCGGGCGAACGGCCCCGCCCCTATCGCAGCCCTGTGAGAAGTACTGATGAGCACGATCAAGACCGCCGACGTGGCCCTCGCCGCGCTGACCGCCCTCGCTCCGGGTGCCGCCCCGGCCATGGCGGCGGGCGACCGCGACCAGGCCCCGCTGGTGCCCGAGGCCTGCAACGCCAGCGGCGGCACCTTCCACTGCGGCGGCGACTACGGCGACGGCACCGAGCAGCTGTTCGTCATCGGCACCGACTTCGACGTGTGGACCGGCTGGTTCCCGCCGAAGGGCGGGCAGGCCCCGTGGATGTCTCTCGGCGGCGATCACGACTTCGTCGACAAGGTGAAGATCAACAACAAGAAGGGCGACGCGTTCACGATCGGTGCAAGGTCCTTCACCATCGGGGCCGGCCTGTACCGCGACCGCAGCGCCGACGGCAGGCAGGGCTTCTGTTGGCCCTGGGCGTGCCACGAGGCTGACACGTCCGCACTGCCCGAGCGGCCGGATGACCCTCGCAGGGCCGGCGAGAGCCCCGGAGCGGCCGTGCGGGGGACTCCTGTATCGGACGGGGCCACACCACACCGTGCCGACCGCCCCGTGTGAGCCGGTGCCGGCGGCGGCCCCTATGGTGCCTCATGTCCCGTACCAGGAGGATCACATGAGCTTTGCCGAGAGCGTGGCGGTACCGGTCACCGACCGGTGGGGGCCGTGGCTCACCTACGCGGACGCCCTGACCGCGGCAGGTGACCCACGGGGAGAGGCGGTCCGTCTGGAACACCTCCACGACACCGGCGGCGCGAAGGGCACCACCGCCGACCCCGGCGCCGCGTACGTGCGCGTGGAACAGGACCTCGGCCTCGACCGCCTGCGCGCCGACGGTTCCTGGCAGTTCACCTGGTCGCGCGGCTTCGTCGACACGGCCGTCTTCCGGCCCGCGGCGGAGACCGCGTCCCGGCGCGGCGCCCTGGTGGAACGGCTCCTGGCGGACCTGCCCCACACCTGGACGTACGATCCGGCCGACGCCGAGCAGTGGGAGGCCGCGCTGATCGACGTCCTGCTGTCCCACCCGGCGACCCGCCTGTTGGGCGAACTGGAGCTGCACCTCACCGACTACCACCACTCCGCCGAACGCGCCGCGGTCGCTCTGTCCCGCCGCTCCTGGCCCCGGCTCGAAGCCCTGCACTTCGGGCACGACTTCGACCTGCTCCTGGAACTCCACACGACCTCGACCGGCAACCGGGTCGACCCCGAGACGTACCTGAACGACCCGGTGGTGCCCAAGCCGGTGGAACGGGCACTGTGGGCTTCGCTGCCCGCGCTGCGCAACCTGGCCCTCGAAGGCGCGTACCTGTTCGACGACCTGGAACACGACGCCCTGACGCATCTGCGGACCCGAGGGTCCGTCTTCGCCGACGGCTCCCTGTTCGACTTCTCCACACCGGCCCTCGTCTCGCTGGAGGTGGTGTCCGACCACGACGTCCACGGCACCGTGGCTTCGAACGCCCAGCTGGAAGCGCTCGACGCGGCCAGGTTCCCCCGGCTGCGGAGCCTGGACCTGAGCGAAGCGGAGTTCGAGGCCGACGAGGCCGGCCACTTCGTCGTCCTCGCGGAGAGCTCGCTCCTCCCCCAACTGAAGTACCTGAGCATCCGGGACCTGGTGATCGAGGACACGGACGAGGACCGGACCCCGCTGGCCGTTCTGGCCGACCTGGCTCCCCGGTTCGCCCACCTCGACTTCCACGTGTGGGGCGACATCGACGTCGAAGGAGCGGACGGCGAGGACGTCGAACTCATCCTCTCCGCCCACGGCTTGAGTCAGTACGCCGACAGCAGCGACACGGGCGATGACACGGGTGACGACACCGGCACCGGTTGAGCGACGGCGCGCGACGTCGGCACCCCGGGGCAGGCCACCGGCCGACTCGCCGTGAACGACTTCGCCCGGAGGCCGAACCCGGTCACTTCGCGCCGGGCCCTGAGACCTGCCCGCCGGGCGAAAAGAGGGTGCGGGTATGGAGCTGTCCTGGGACCTGCTGCACCCCGTCAGGACATCGCCCGGCTCTCCCCGCTCAAGCACCGCAACCTGACCTCCTCGGCCGCTTCAGCTTCACCGCCGGCGTCCCGGCCGCCGGCGCCCTGCCTCCGCTTCGGGACCCTGATGCGCCAGAGCCGGACGAGCCGGTCGGCTCGGAGTGATTCGGGGCCGTCACTGCCTGCTTCCCTACCGGCCGTCGCCCGGCGTCACAGGAGGGCGCCGCCGGAGACCTCGATGCGCTGGGCGGTGACCCAGCGCAGTCCCTCGGAGGCCAGCGTGGCGATGGCGTCGCCGATCTCCTCGGGTTCGCCGACGCGGCCGAGCGCGGTCTGTCCGGCCAGAACCTGGCGCGTTCCGGCGTCGTCCCGCATCGCTCCGCCGTTGAAGTCGGTGGCGGTCGGCCCCGGGGCGATGGAGTTGACCCGGATGCCGCGAGGTCCGAGTTCTGCGGCGAGGGTGCGGCTCAGAGCTTCGACGGCGGCCTTCGACGCGGAGTAGACCGAGGTGGCGGGGCTGGTGTGGCGGGTCAGTGACGTCGAGACGTTGATGACCTGGCCGCCCTGGGCCAGCAGCGGCACGAGCGACTGGATGAGGAAGAACGTGCCCCGGACGTTGGTGCCCATCACCGTGTCGAAGTCGTCGGTCGTGACAGTCTCCAGCGGCCCGAAGACTCCCACTCCCGCGTTGTTGACCAGGATGTCGAGCCGCGAAGTACCCCAGCGCTCCAGCTGCGCGCCCAGTTCGGAGGTGAAGGACGCGAAGGAGGAGACGTCGCTGATGTCGAGCCGGAGAACAGCGGCCGTCCCACCCACGGCCCGCACCTGTTCCACCGTCTTCTCAGCCCCGGCCGCATCACCGCGGTGGGTGACCACCACCCGCACCCCGCGGGTGGCCAGGGCGATGGCCGCGCTGCGCCCGAGGCCGCGATTCGCACCGGTCACCAAAGCGATCTTGTCGACTGTCATGAACTTCCTCCACCGTACGACGACCAGGATGCGCCCAGGTGCCGCAGCTCAGAGGCGAGTCACTCGACTCGCCTTACTGCTGCACCGTAAGCGGGCCTCCGAGGCGAGTCAAGTGACTCGCCTCGGGGCTGCGGCATACTCTTCGCATGGCAGCAGAACTCACCGCGCATCACCGCAGGCTCGCCCAGCAGAAGCGCGAGGCGATCACCTCCGCGGCCACAGAACTGTTCTTGGACCGTGGCTACGACGGCACCTCCCTCGCGCGGATCGCCGAAGCGGCCGGGGTCTCGAAGTCCACGCTGTTCAAGCAGTTCCCCACCAAGGCGGCCCTCTTCGAGGCCATCGTCACCGAGTCCTGGCAGCGCGACGCCGGCGATACCGCCGCGCGGCCACAGACGGGAGATCTGCGCTCCGGGCTGACAGCCATCGGCCACCGCTACGCCGAACTGATCGGCCAGCCCCGCATGGCAGGCCTGTTCCGGATCGTCATCGCCGAACTGCCTCGTTTCCCCGAGCTGGGACGGATGCAGTTCCAGCTCGGCAAACTGCCCTACTTCGCCTCCGTCCAGCACTACTTGGAATCCGAGCATGAGGCGGGCAACGCCGATGTGCCCGACGCCGAGAGCGCCGCGAACCAGTTCCTCGGCATGATCGCCAACTACGTCCTGTGGCCCCGCATGCTGCTGACCGGCTGGAACCCCGCAGCCTCCGACATCCACAACGCCGTCGAAGAGGCCGTCCAGACCATGCTCGCCAGATACACCCCCGACCCGCCGGCCTGACCCGAAGCCGGAATTTCCACACTGCCGCGCAATGCCAAAGACCGCGACGCCTTCACCCGCGACACCTGTCGGCAAACGATGGCGGGCTCAAGCGATAGCCAAGGGCCGCGAGGGCGGGCGCCGTCCCGCCCTCGCGGCCTCGGGACTGGTAGGCGCGCATGTTGAAGTGTCGTGTATTCCTGATGCCGGGCGATAGGCCTGGGCGGCGGCCGGGGAAGAGCCAGCGGGTGGATAGGTTCACCGCCGGTGCGTGGGCCGGGAGTGAGCGAAGGTAGCCGCGAACGAGAGCGGCGACAGGCTCGGGCAGGGGCGAGGGCGGGTCTCCGAGTCGGAGGTGGACCTGCTGGCCGTCGTCCAGGACGTCGCCGGTCGTCAGGCGGACGACGCGGGTGAGGGGCTGGGCGAACAGCAGGACGAGACTGGCGGCGACCCGGACCCTCAGCGGCGCGGCTTCGTTGCCGAGGACGCAACGGAGGGCGGTCAACCGCTGGTGCTGGCCAAGCGGTAGTGGGTTGGCCGTCGCCTGGTAGGGGATGGCCAGGCGCGGCATGCGCTGCGTGTCCATGCACCAGCGCAGGAAGGGTTGTGCCGCGCGGCGGGTGGCGTAGTTCTCGGTGTGCCAGGCGTCGAGATCGGCTTGGATTGCCGTTGCCGGCGTGCTGCCTCGGCGGGTGAGCCAGGTGAGGAAGGCGTCGGCCTGGGTGGTCTGCTGGCGGTGGTCTGCTGGCGGTGCTGACGCTCAGCGGGCCGGTGTCGGCCTTGACGCGCAGCTTGCGGAGCTGGTGCCAGTGGGCGAAGTGCCGCAGGAACTGCTCGTGTTCGGGGTCCGTGGTCGCCGCGAGCCGTTCGGCCAGCCAGCGTTGGAAGAGAAGGAGCTGGCGGTCCTGGCGGGGCAGGACGCCGCATTCCATGAGCAGATCGCGCAGGTAGGCGGCGGTCCGCCAGTTCGGCACCTGCTGGATAGCCTCGTGGGTGAGGGCGATGTTGCCGGTGGCGAGGTCCCTCAGCAGCGCGGGGACCTGCGGGTTGTTCAGCCGGACGAGGCGGCCCTTGGGCCGGTCCATCCCGACGAGCAGGTCGTGCAGCGGGAGCAGGCGCGGGCCGGTGCGGGTGTCGGGGCCGCGATGCACAAGGCGAACCCGGGGCTGTTCTTCGACCTGGCCGACAGCGCATCCATGTACTGCTACCACTGCGACCGCGAGATGACCGAGCTGTGGGAGGACTGACACCCAGCGCCGGCCGGGGCGGAGACCACTTCGCCGCAGCCCCACCGCCCCCACCGGCCAGGCCGGGCATCCCGGAGGACTGAACCCCCGGACGGCCAGACTCGCCAGCTCGCCTCCCGGGAGAGGGCCGGCCCGCGTTCCGTGACGACGGGCGGCCGGTCGGAGCCCGAGCCCGCTTCCGCTCCGCCCGCGCGGGACGCCGGGCCCCGCCCCCACCCCGGGCGGCAGCGGCGCGAGGTCCTGGGACACCCTTCCGTCCCAGCTGTGATTCACGTCACTGCCGACGGCTCGGTGCAGCACCCGGCCCCGTTCCGCCGTCATAGGGGCAGTGATCGGGACGGGACGAGGAGAGGAGGTCGGCGGGTGAGGTTTCGCAGGAGCGGTCCGGGCAACGGATTCACGGAGTTCGTCGCACATCGGTCGGGAGCGTTGTTCCGCACCGCGTATGCGCTGACCGGTGACGTGCACGTGGCCGAGGATCTGGTGCAGGAGGCACTGGAGCGGGCGTGCCGACAGTGGCGGAAGGTCGCGGTGGCGGACTCGCCGGAGGCGTACGTGCGCAAAGTGCTGGTCAACCTGGCCAACGACCGCTGGCGGCGGCTGTCGCGCCTGGGCGAGCGCCCCGGGCTGTCGGGGGTGCCCGAGACGGCCGACCCCCGGGACCGGTTCGGGCAGGTGGATCTGCGCGCGGAACTGATCGAGGCACTGCTCGGGCTGCCGATGGGCATGCGCAGCGTGGTGGTCCTGTACTACCTGCACGATCTGGACGCCCGGCAGGTCGCCGACGTCCTGGACATCTCTTCGAGTGCGGTGAGGTCCCAGCTCGCCCGCGGCCTGGCCAAGCTGCGCGATTCCGTATCGGGCGCCCAGGCGCCGCACACCCCGTCGGCCGCTTTCGGAGGTACGAAGTGAGGAGCACGTCGTCCGGACCCGCCCCGTTCGAGCCGGGCCTCGAAGACGAGCTGCGTGCCGCGGTGGCCTCCTTCGCCGACGGGCCGACGGCGCCGGTCGTCGACGCGGCCGCGATCGAGCGAGTCGTCAGCCGCAGCCGCACCCGCCGGGCGCTCCTCGGCACCGCTGCGGCGTGCTGCGTGCTGGCGTGCGCCACGGTGGGGTTCTTCGCGCTGAAGCCCGTGCCGCCCGCGCCCGGCGCCTCCCCGTCCCTGTCCCCACCGGCGAACGGGGCGTGCACCCCGCTCGCCACCGGCACCCCCAAGAGCGGAAGCGCCGATGCGACTCCGACACAGGAGCAGGAGCAGACCGCGGGAGCGGGCATCGCGCTGCCGGACCTGGCCGGCATGCCGGTCGAACAGGCCGGAAGCCTGCTGCGCGGACTCGGACTGAGCTGCACGATCATGCGGCACACGGACTGGAACGCTCCCGCCGGGCAGGTGATCAGCAGTGCCCCCCGGGGTGGCGCAGAACCGGTGGCACCGGGCTCGTCCGTCCTCCTGCTGGTCTCGACGGGCAAACCCGGCAGAACCTGAGCGACCGGGCCCTTCGGCCCGCGCACCGGCGGACGGCGCCCCGTCCTGCCGGGCAGGGGAGCCACCCGGAGCGGGGGAACGGCTGCGGGTGGCGGGCTCCGATGCCGTCAGCCGCGCAGCTCGCTCGGCATCGTCTTTGGGTTGCGGAGGTCCTGCCCGAGGCCGCGGCCCCGACCTGCGCGGACGCGGGCCCGGCGCGCCGCGTCCGCGCAGGTCGTACCGGACGCCGGTCGACCGGCGTCCGGTGGTGCTGCCGCCCTATAGAAAGAACCGGGTAAAGAACCCGCCCTCCCTCCCGGAGCGGGAAGGGAGGGCGGGTGGGGGCGTTTCCCCGAGGAGGCCTGTCACCAGCAGCCGGGTACCGGCAGCGGCCGAAGACGGGCCGGGGCCCGATGCGTCATTTCGCCTGCGGGGTGACGACGGACACCAGCGCGGGGAACAGCACGGTGGCGAGCGCGATGGCGGGCAGGGCGGCGAAGCTGGGGGTCGGTACTGGCGTATTCAACCGTCGCGAGTTGGCCCACCTCGTTCCGGCATTGCTACTGAACGTGACAGCCTTCTGGGGTCCGACCGGGCGAGGTGCGTCAGAGAGGAAGCGCCCCATCGACCAGGGCTTTCAGGTCTACTGGCAGATCAGGTGAGTCCCGCCAGTGCTGGGCGATCAACAAGAGCGCAATCCACGAGTCACACGCCTCGTCGTTCGGCTGCCCGGATGACAGCGCGTCCAGCACCGGCCTGCCGAGAGCGTTCACGACCTCGTACAGGGCATTTGCGACCTTGCTCACGTCGTCCAGGGGCGACCCCTCGGCATGAGGCGGAGCGCCGTCGAGCCGGATGGCGACCGAGGCAGCCGAGTAGGTCCTTCCATGGACGAAGTCCCGCAGGCTGGCAAGTTGCCGGCGGGATGGGAGAGGCGGCTGACCAGAACGTTGAGGCACGGCGTCACCCTATTCGGAACCGGAACGTCACTCACGTCCTTCTCGTCCGCCGGCCCCCGCACCGGCAGCGACGGGGCCCGGTGGCGGTGCGGCTTGCTCGCCCGGTCGGCGATGGCCTCCGCCGAGGGCTTGAACGGCCTCGGTACTGGTGGGCTCGCGCATTCAACTGCCGTGGGTTCCCCGGGGAGCCCAGCCCGTTGGTGACCGGGTGTGGTCGCCTGCGGCGTGTCGGCTCCAGGTCCCGCCGGTCTCTCGGAGGAGTCGGCTGGTGGTCTTGTCGTGGTAGCCGAGGGCGTCCGCGACGACGGGGGCGGGCAGTTCGAGGAGTTGCTGTCTGACGGCGGCGCCGCGGGCGGCGGCGACTGGGATGCCGATCTCGCCCAGGAGCGCGGAGAGGTGGTCGGGGCGGGCTGGCTGGCCGGCTCGGCGGCCGGGGAAGAGCCAGCGGGATGCCTGGTTGGTGGCGGTGTTCATGTTGCCGCGGTTCGCGATGTACGCCAGCAGCAGGGCCGCTACCGGTGTGGGGACGGGCGAGGCGGGTTCCCCGAGCCGCAGCAGTGTGGTCTCTCCGTTGTGGAGCACGTCGTCGACTGTCAACTGGACGACCCGGGTGAGGGGTTGATCGTAGAGGAGGACGATGACCCCGGCGACGCGGAGGCGCATCGATGCGTCTGTGTCGGTCAGCAGCCGGCCGAGTGTGGCCAAGCGTTCGTCCTCGCTCAGGGCGGGTCGCCGGGAAATCCTCTGTGCGGGGATGGAGAGGGAGCGTGGGCATCGGCAGCCCTGCATGGCCCAGTTGAGGAAGGGTCTCAGGGAGGTGCGGCCGCGTTCGGTGTTCTCGGCGAACCAGGCGTCGATGTCGAGCCGGCCCAAGGACGCGAGGGTAGTGTTCCGTGCGCTGAGCCACTGCAGGAATGCTGTCGCGCAGGTGATCTGCTCGGCTGCGAAGCCGCGGACGCTCGGTGTGATCCGACTGCGATCGGCTCGTTCACGCAGGTGGGGAAGGACGCGCCAGGTCGCGAAGAGCTTGATCGTCTTGACGTGCTCGGGATCGGCGATGCTGGCCAGGTGGCCGGGCAGCCATCGTTGGAAGGAGCAGATGTACTTGTCGACGGCGGGCAGGACTTTGCTGGCCATCAGGAGTTCTTCCAGGTGAGCCGCTGCCCGCCAGGGCTGGAGTTCGTGGAAGGCATCGTGGGTCAGAGGGATCTCGCCGAGACCGAGCCGCCGCAGTAGCTGCGAGGCGTTTCCGGGATGGCCGCGGCGCATCTCCAGCCAGGCCAGGCCGCTTCTGGGCTTGTCCATCGCCGCCAGCAGGTTGAACAAGGGTGTCAGCGCGGGCCGGACGCGGCCGGTGCCGTCGTCCAGGAGGGCGGTCAGCCGGTCGGTGAGTGTGCAGCGTTCGCAGAGCCGGCCGCCCAGCAGTTTGCCCTCGAAGCCGCAGCGCGAGCAGTCGAAGGTCTGGGAGAAGCCGGCGCAGGTCGTGCAGATCGCGGAGCCGTCGGCGGGGTGACGTCCGGGCAGGGCACGGTCCTGGCCGCATCCCGGGCACGTGCCTCGTGTTCGCACCGCGCGGTCCGAGCAGGTGCGACAGACGTATCCGTCCGGCCAGGTGCCGGCCTTGTGTCTGCGCTGGCTGCAGCGGCAGCACTCGGCCATGTACCAATGCTCGTACTGCTCGTCGGTGGCGTAGGGGCGGCTCATGCGTCGGGCAGGATGCGGGCCGCGCGGGGCCGGAGCTTCGCGACGTTGTCGGGCGGGGTGGGCAGGTCGCCCGTGGCGGTCTTGCGGACACCGGCGTTCTCGGCGGTGGTGGCCACCAGCTCGGCCGGAGTGCAGGAGAGGATGTCGCAGAGCGCCGACAGGACCTGCAGCGACAGCCGCTCCGGGGTTCCGGAGACCAAGCGGTGGACCTGGGAGGCGGACAGGTCGATGCCGCGTTCGCGCAGCAGCGGGACCAGTTCGGTCGCAGTGAAGATGCGGTGTTGGGCCATCACCTCACGCAACCGCCAGGTGTAGCCGACCTTGCGCTTCATGCCTGCTTCCCGTTCTGGGCCCGGAGGGCGGCGGCGACGGTGGCATCCAGGTGCCGGCGCAGGGTGCGGGTGCGGAAGTCCGAGGAGACGCAGGTGTAGATGGACGTGGTGCTGGCGTGCTCGTGACCGACCTGTTCCTGGACGAAGCGGGGATCCCAGCCGTCCTCGATGAGGTGGGTGACGTAGGACCTTCGGAAGGAGTGGTAGTCCAGCCCGTCGTCCAGGCCCAGGCCCTTGCGGTAGGTGATGAAGCGGGAGTTGATGCGCTGGCAGCCGATCCGCAGTCCGCGCTCGGACGGCCAGGCCGCAGGGTTGCCGTCGGTGCCCAGCAGCGGGCGGACCTCGGTGAACCACTCGTCCAGGACATCGGGGGTCCAGCCGAACACGGTCAGCACGCCGCGGCGCTTGGGCGGTGAGCCCTTCTTGGCCTTGCCGAACCGGACCTGGCAGCGGCCGAACCCGCCGAACTCGGCGCCGTGCGGGTTGCGGCCGAAGTCGGCGGCGTCGAGCATCCGCGTCTCGTTGCGCCGCAGCCCGTAGGCGTAGGCGGTCTTGAACAGGGTGGCGTCACGGAACGCCGGCAGCCAGCCCTTGCGACCGAAGGCCCTGATCCGGGCGACCTCGTCGTCGCAGTGCTCGAAGAACGCGTGCAGCTCGGCCTTGGTGAACGCCCGCTTCTTCGCATCGGCCTCGTTGTCCTGGACGTGCACCGCGGTGTTCCACTCATGCACCACCTGGACCGGGTGGGTGCCGAACCGCTCCTCGCACGTGGCCGCCCAGTCGTAGAGCGGGTCGGTGACGAAATGGCAGAACGCCCGGACCGCCTCCGAGTAGGAACGGATCGTGGAACGGCGCAGATCCCTCAGCGAACGCAGGTCACCCAGCCACTCGTCGACCATCGCCGGCGTCCAGTACCACGGGTAGGTGTTCACGTACGCGGCGAACGCCTTGACCGTGTTCTCCCGCCCCTCCACCGTCGTCCGGGCCAGATTCCGCGCGAGCTGCTGGTTGGCGAACCCGGTCAGCATCGCGGTGAAGACCTGTTCCTCCGGCCGCAGCAGCGCGACTCCGTCCACCAGGTGCAGCCGTGCCGCACCTGGGATCGACCCGTTGAACCCCACCGGTCCACCACCCTCCGTCACTCGCGTCGTATGCGAGAAAACCGCATCTGATGCGAGTCGGTGGGCAAATCGCAGGTCAGTCAGCCGGACGAGTGACACCAGCTGGCGTCGCGCTCGCGTCCGTCGCTACGGTCGCCACCAGCAGGCGGGGCCAACTTCACTGGTCAGCGTGCTGGTTGGCGCCGCTGGCCACGACGATTCGCGAACCGTCGCGAGTTCGCATCAGATGCAATTGGCGGCGCTTGGAACATCGGTACAGCGGTGGACGCCAAGCCGGTGATCATGGTCCGGTCGCTGAGAGAACGCTGACACGGTTCTCGACCGCAGCACCGCCACCCACCGGAGCGCCGACGATCACCCCTGGTCAGGGCGCCTTTGACGAAAGGTTGACCTGCTCACGGCAGAAGGTTGACGATCACCGCGCCTATCGTCGGCCCATGCCCTCACAGCCCATCAGGCCCACCGCCCTGCCGGTCCTGCCGTACCGCAAACCCACCAGGGGCCGGGACTACTGGGTCCTGGACAACGTGCTGCCCGATCCGGACGCCGTCCGGGATCGTTGTCTGGCCCGTGAGGACTGGACCGAGGGCTACCCGCACCGTCCCGAGACCTGGCCCGGGCTCCGCACCATGCCGGGCCTGGAGCCCGGGGAACTGGCCCGGGTCGAATCGCTGGTCCGCAAGGCCACCGGCGCCTCCCGGCTCTGGGTGCAGAGCGCCCCGGGCGGCGGCACGCTCAACCACAACTGCGTGCAGGTCGTCGGCGCCGGCGAGTCGGAGTCCCGCCCGCACACCGACTCCCGCGCGCTCTGCCGTTACGCCGCCGTCCTCTACCTCAGCCCGGGCGCCCCCAAGGACGCCGGCACCAGCTTCTACCGCCAGCAGTTCCCCGGCGGCCGTCTCGGTGGCAACCTGGTCAACGCCCCGCACAACAACCTGGTCGAAGCGCTCGGCACCCGGCACGTGCCCGGCGACCACTTCACCGAGGACGTCCGCGTCCCCAACCGCTACAACCAGTTGCTCCTCTACCACGCCAACCTGATCCACAGCGCCACCGGCTACTACGGCACCGAGCTGCCAGAGCGTCGGATGACGGCGGTCTTCTTCTGGATGGCCTGACCCCGCGCCCACCCCCGCACCCGGTCCTGCACCCACCCCCGCGCCCGGTCCCGTACCCGCCTTCTGGACGCCACCCCTCACCCGACCCCGACGTGCACCAGGCTCGCCCGGGTCAGCGCCGCCGCCAACCAGGCCTGCTCCCCCGGCCCGACCAGCGCCGCCAGCCCGTCCGGTTCGCCCGGCAGCCCCAGTACCCGGGCCTCCACCAGCGCCCGCTCGTCGAAGTACGGCCGCAGCGACGGCCAGACCGCCTGCGCCTCGCGCCGGAAGATCCCGGCGCCGACCGGCCCGATCCGGGGGAACTCCCGGAGCAGCTCGCCGATCCGCTCCGGCTCGCCCCCGGCCTCGTCCCGCAGGCGCCGCAGGTCGCCGTGCCAGCGGTCGAGCAGCAGCTCGGCCCCCTGCTCGAGCGCGGTGGCGGTGCTCTCGTCGTAGCGCACGTAGTGGGCCCGGCCCAGGGCGGCGATGAGCGTCCCGCGCCGGGCGTCGGCCATCGCGCGCGCGGGGTCCGCAGCCCGGCGGCCGACAGCTCGCGGGCCGCCGCCGTGGCGGTGACGGCGCTGATCCGCGCCGAGCACAGCACGGTCAGGACGAGCAGCCGGTAGAGCGGCGAGGGCTTGTCGCGCAGCGTGATCCCGGCTTCCTCCGCATAGGTGCGGCCGAACCGTTCCAGCAGCTCGGCGACGGTCGGTTCCATCTCCATCGCCTCCCTCCCCTTCACGCCTGCCCGGATTCGGCCGCCACGCACCCGGGGAGGCTCGCGGCATGAGCCATGACTCCGCACCCGCGACCGAGACCATCCGCCCCGACTGGGCCGCGATCGACCAGCTGCCCACGGTCGGACTGCTCCGCCTGATGAACGCCGAGGACCACAGCGTGCCCGCCGCCGTCGCCGGGGAGCTGGAGCGGATCGCCGCCGCGGTGGACGCCGTGGCCGCCCGGATGGCGCGTGGCGGCCGGCTGGTCTACGCCGGCGCGGGGACGGCCGGTCGGCTCGGCGTGCTGGACGCCGTCGAGTGTCCGCCGACCTTCGGCACCGATCCGACGCTGGTCGTCGGTCTGATCGCGGGCGGGTACTCGGCCGTCACGGCCGCCGCCGAGGGCGCGGAGGACCGCACCGACCTCGCCGAGGCCGATGTGGCCGCGCTCGCGCTCACCCCCGACGACACCCTGGTGGGCGTCTCCGCCTCCGGCCGTACGCCTTATCCGCTGGCCGCCGTCCGCGCCGCGCGGGCCACGGGGGCGCTGACCGTCGGACTGGCGTGCAACCGGGGTTCGGCGCTGGCGGCCGCGGCCGAGCTGGGCATCGAGGTGGAGGTCGGCCCCGAGGTGCTGGCCGGATCGACCCGGCTCAAGGCCGGTACGGCGCAGAAACTGGTGCTCAACCTGCTGTCCACGGCCGTGATGGTCCGGCTCGGCCGCACGTACGGAAATCTGATGGTCGACCTCCGCGCCACCAACGACAAGCTGCGCCACCGCGCCCGACGGATCGTCGCCGAGGCGACCGGCGCCGATCCGGCAGCGGTCGACCGCGCCCTGACCGCGACCGGCGGCCGGGCCAAGGACGCGATCCTGGCCCTGCTCGCGGACGTGGACGCGCCCACCGCCGCCCGCCTGCTCGCGAGCTCCGACGGACGGCTCCGCGAGGCCCTCCGACTCGCCGGAGCGTAGCGGCCCGCCGAGGCCTCACGCCGGCCCGGCCACCGCCCGGCCACCGGCCGACCCGGCACCCGGCACCCGGCACCGCTCAACCCCCCGCCGCCTCCCGCGCGATCTCGCCCCGGAACCCCTCGATCAGCACCCGCAGCCCGTACTCGAAGTCGGCGTCGTGGTCGGTCATCCGCAGCACGTCGACCGCCTCGCGCAACAGCGGCAGTTCACTCAGCGCCGCGTCCGGGAACGGCGGCTGGTCCCGGTCCGCGGCGTCCTGCCGCCAGGCCTGTTCCTCGGTGACCCAGCCCATGATGTACCGGTCGACGGTCAGCAGCAGCCGCAGCGCCGTACGGGGGCGCAGCCCGGCCCGGCAGAGGGCACTCAACTGGGCCTCGACCGCAGGGAGTTCGCCCTCGGTGGGCAGGGTGCCCGCGTGCACCCTGGCGCCGTCGCGGTAGGCGAGCAGAGCGTTCCGCTTGGCGCGGGCGTCGGCGGCGATCCACTCGGGCCAGTGCTCCGGGTCCGGCTCGCGGTCGGGCGGGAGCGCCTCGGCGAGCATCGCCTCGGCCATCATGTCGAGCAGTTCCCGCTTGTTCCTGAAGTGCCAGTACAACGCCGGTGACTGCACGCCGAGTTCGCGGGCGAGCCGGCGGGTGGTGACCCCGTCGATGCCCTCCTCGTCGAGCAGGCGCAGTGCCGTGCGCACCACCTCGTCGCGTGTCAGCGCCATCCGGTCGGCCTCCTGAGATATCCGCTTGCCAGATCCACCTTATCGCCGATAAGTTCCCGAGCCGTAACTTATCAGCGATAAGGAGAGCCGTCGCGACCCCGCCGACGGCAGCGAAGGGACCTCACCCCTCATGACCACCGGGCCGAACCCGACCTCCGAACCGAATCGGACCTCTGAACCGAACCCGACATCCGAACCGACCGCGACTCCCGGAACGGGCACAACCTCGGGAACGGGCACGACCTCAGGACGCCTCCGGACCCGACTGCTGCCGAACACCACGCCCTGGCGCTCCTCCCGGGACTTCCGGCTGACCTGGACCTCCGGCACCGTCACCCTGCTCGGCTCGATCTTCACCATGACCGCGATCCCGCTCCAGATCGCCGACCTCACCGGCTCACCGCTGGCCGTCGGCGCGGTCGGCGCGGTCGAACTGGTGCCCGCCATCCTGTTCGGCCTCTACGGCGGCGTCCTGGCCGACCGCGCCGACCGCCGCACCGTCGCCCTGGCGACCGAGGTCGCGCTGGCCGCGCTCAGCGCCCTGCTGCTGGCCAACGCGTTGCTCGGCACCCCCGCCGTGTGGCCGCTCTACGCCGCCGCCGGGGTGGCGGCGGCGATCCAGGGCATCCAGCAGCCCTCGGTCGAGGCGATGGTCCCCCGGCTGGTGCCCCAGGACCAGCTGGTGGCCGCGGGCGCCCTGCTCTCGCTCCGCTGGAGCATCGGCGGCGTGGCCGCCCCGGCCGCGGCCGGACTGCTGATCGCCACCGCCGGAGTCCCGGCCGCCTACCTGGTCGACCTCGCCACCTTCCTGCTCTCGATCGCCCTGCTCGCCCGGGTCCGGCCGGTCCCATCGGAGCGGGACGCCGAGGCGCCGCGGCTCACCGAGTTCCTCGACGGCGCCCGGTACGCGGCCCGGCGACCCGACCTGATCGGCACCTACCTGGCCGACCTCGCGGCCACCGCCTTCGCCCTGCCCACCGCACTGTTCCCGTTCCTGGCCGCGGACCTGGACGCCGGCTGGGCGCTCGGCCTGCTCTACTCCGCCAGTGCGGCCGGCAGCCTGATCGCCGCCGCGACGGGCGGGTGGACGGACCGGGTGCACCGACACGGCCGGCTGGTCCTGCTCTCCGCCGCCCTGGTCGGCGCGGCGACGGCGGCGGCCGCGTTCGCCCCGGGCGTGTGGGCCGCCCTGCTCTGCCTGACCGTCGCGGGCGGCGCCCACTGGATCGGCGACACCTTCCGCAGCGCCATCTGGAACCAGTCGATCCCGGACGAACTCCGGGGCCGCGCAGCCGGGTTGGAGATGCTGATCGGATCCGCCGGGCCGGCTCTGGGCGATCTGCGGGCCGGTGGCCTGGCCGCCCGGCAGGGCATCAGGGCCGCACTGCGCACCGGCGGCCTGCTCTGCCTCGGCAGCTCGGCCGCGCTGTCCGCCGCGGTTCCCGCGCTCTGGCGCTACGACCAGCGGGCGCACCGGTCCGAACACGCCGCCCCCGAGGACGCCACCACGACCAGCGCCATCACCGAGCCCAGCGAGCCCACCCCGTGACCCACCAACCGGACCACCACTCAGTCCAGGACGACCGCCGTCGCATGCCGACCGATCAGCTCCCCCGGCCGCCGGACGTCCTCTGCCCCACGCTTGGGCAGCATGGTCAGCACCCGCGTCTCCTCGTTCCCGCCCAGCAGCAGGAACAGTCGCCTGCACCCACGCTCACGTCTTCGCCCGCGCCCTCGCCTGCGCTCACGTCCTCGCCTTCGCCCTCCGGCCCTCGTACGCACATCTCCCGACCCCCACGTCGGCGGATCGCAGCAATGGCCGTACGTACCCGACCCGATCGCGTCCACGCCCTCCCGCCCCGAATGCGCCGCTCCCGGCGCGCAACCGTTGACCGACCGCCCCGCCCGACGGTTGGCTCGCCCCGAGCCTGCCGCCGGGGAGTTCGGCGTCCACCGCCGACGCGGCACGGCCGATCCCAGGGGAGGGAACCAATGACCCGAATCCGCCGACCGCTGCGCGCGGCCTGCACCCTCGCGGCCGCCGCACTGGCCGTCGCCGTCGCCGCCCCCGCCCAAGCGGCCCCGACCGATGCGGCCCCGACCGCCTGGCCGGGCGCCCGCATCGAACGCGTCTCCGTCGGCCCCGGGCAGGCGCAGGCCACCGGCGAATCACGCAGCGGCGGCCTGAGCTTCGACGGCCGCTTCGCCGTCTTCACCTCCGAGGCCGCCGACCTGGTGCCCGGCGACACAACGGCAAGTCCGACGCCTTCGTCCGCGACCTGTGGACCGGCCGCACCGAACGGGTCGACACCGGCCCCGGCGGAGTCCAGGCCGACGGTGACGCCTACGAGGCGAGCATCAGCGGCAACGGCCGCTACGTGACGTTCAGTTCCGTCGCCACCAACCTCGCGCCCGGTGCCAACATCGGCTCCGAGGACGTCTACGTCCACGACCGCTGGACCGGCGACACCCGCCTGGTCAGCGTCGGCAGGACGGGGGTGCCGCAGACGGGCAAGCTGGCCGGCGTCCCCTCGATCAGCTGGGACGGCCGCTACGTCGCCTACCAGTCCAACCGCACCGACCTCGCCCCCGGCACGGTCACCTGGTCCGGCGGCAACATCTACGTCACCGACCGCTGGACCGGCGACACCCGCCTGGTCAGCATCGGCGCGGGCGGCAAGGAGGCGAACAGCTCCTCCTCCGCTCCGGAGATCAGCGCCGACGGCAGCACGGTCGCCTTCATCTCCAAGGCGACCAACATGCTCGACCCGGGTCAGCCGGGCGCTCTCTCCGCGAAGGCGCTCGCCGAGCTGTCCGTCGAACCCGACCAGGAGTTCGTCGCCGACTCCTTCCGGCCGGGGGCCCGCGCGGAGATCCTCAAGCCGCACACCTACCCGCTGTACGTCCGGGACCTGCGCACCGAGCGGACGAGCCTGGCCAGCCCGGACGGCGAGGACGGTTACCGGGGCGTGGTCACCCCCTCGATCAGCCCGGACGGCCGCTACGCGGTCTTCTCGTCCTGGGTGCTGCACGGCGACAGCCAGTGGGACCGCCACTTCGAGCTCTACGTCCGTGACCTCAAGCAGGGCACCGAGACGCTGGTCAGCGCCGGCCTGCCCGGGACGAAGACCACCCTCGGCTCGACCGGCGGCCGGATCACGGCGGACAACCGCTGGGTCTTCTTCCAGTCCTCGGCGGCGAACCTCGTCCCCGGCGACACCAACGAGACCGAGGACGTCTTCCGGCACGACCTGTGGACCGGCCGCACCGAGCGGGTCAGCGTGGCGGGCGACGGTTCGCAGACCGCCGGCTCCTCGTACTTCCCGTTCGTCGACGCCCTCGGCACCACGGTGGTGTTCACCTCGTACGACGGCACCCTCGTCCCCGGGGACACCAACCACGTCGACGACGTGTTCGCCCGCCGTCTGCCGCTGTTCTGACCCCAGGCCCGACAGGCCGGACAGGCCGAACAGGCCGGACAGGCCCGACGGACCCATCCCGGCCCACCGCCCCGCCGAACCACAGCTCACCGACCCACCCCCACCCCGGCCCGGCGCGGGCAGCTCCCGGACTCACACCGTGAGCGCCCGCGCCGAGGCCGCGATCGGCGCCGGCAGCTCCGTCCGCCCCCGCAGGTACCGGTCCACCGCCGCCGCCACCGCCCGGCCCTCCGCGATCGCCCAGACGATCAGCGACTGCCCGCGCCCGGCGTCCCCCGCGACGAACACGCCCTCCGCCGCCGTGGCGAACCCGTCGTCCCTCGCCAGAGTGCCCTCCGACCCGATGGCCAGGCCGAGTTGGCCGAACAGCCGCCGGTCCGGCTCCGGCCCGGTGAACCCCAGCGCGAGCAGCGCCAGTTGCGCCGGCAGGCTCCGCGCGGTGCCCGCCCGGGGGCTGCGGTCGCCGGGTTCGGCCTCGGCGAAGCGGACGGCGGCCAGCCGGCCGTCCGGGCCCGGCTCGAAGCCCACGGTGGCCGCGGCGAACAGCCTGGGCCCGGCCTCCGCGGCGCCGGACTCCTCGTGCGAGGTGGTCTCCCGGTACACCTTGGGGTGGACCGGCCAGGGCTGCCCGGGCGGCCGGTCCTCCGCCGGGCGGGGGTTGATGTCCAGCTGGGTGACCGAGGCGGCGTGCTGGCGCAGCGCCGTGCCCAGGCAGTCCGCCGCCGTGTCCCCACCGCCGACGATCACCACGTGCCGCCCCTCGGCGGACACCGGCGAGGCCGGGCGGTCGCCCTCGTCCACCCGGTTCGCCCAGGTCAGGTACTCCATCGCCTGGTGCACGCCGGGCAGTTCACGCCCCGGCACCGGCAGCTCCCGGCCCGCGGTCGCGCCGACCGCGACCACCACCGCGTCGTACCCGGCCCGCAGTTCCTCGCCCGGGACGTCCCGGCCGACCCACACCCCGGTGCGGAAGGCGGTGCCCTCGGCCCGCAGCTGGTCCAGCCGGCGCTCCAGCCGGTGCTTCTCCAGCCGGAACGGCGGGATGCCGTACCGCAGCAGCCCGCCCGCGCGGTCGGCCCGCTCGTACACCGTGGTGGCGTGCCCGGCCCTGGTGAGCTGCTGGGCGGCGGCCAGCCCGGCCGGGCCCGAGCCGATCACCGCGACCCGTCGCCCGCCGGCCCGCTCGGGCCGTTCGGGTGGCCGCGGCCCGTCCCAGCCCTCCGCCCAGGCCCGGTCCGCGATCGCCAGCTCCACGTTCTTGATCGTCACCGGCGCGCCGTCGATCGCCAGCACGCAGGCGCTCTCGCAGGGCGCCGGGCAGAGCCGCCCGGTGAACTCGGGGAAGTTGTTGGTCGCCAGCAGCCGCGCCGCGGCCGCCCGCCAATCCGCCCCCGCGTCCGCGCCCGGTCCCCTGCCCGGCCCCGGTCCCACTCCCGCACCCGACGGCTCGCCCGTCCCCGACTCGGCCACCAGCTGGTTCCACTCCGGCACCAGGTTCCCCAGCGGACAGGCGCTGTGGCAGAAGGGCAGTCCGCAGTCCATGCACCGACCCGCCTGGCTGCCCACCATCGGCAGCAGCGAACCCGGCCGGTACACCTCGCGCCAGTCCCCGAGCCGCTCCCGCGCGTCCCGTCGCGCCCGCTCCGCGCGCGGGGTGGTGAAGAAGGCCATCCGGTCTGCCACAACGGCCTCCGGCGGGGCGTGCCGACACTGACCAGGCGGCCCACCCGGCGGCGTGCCACCGTGTGGCCACCGTACGCCCGCGAAGCACCGCGCGAAAGCGGTGGCCGACGCGGACCGGCCCCGGGAACGCACCCGGAGCACGCCCGGGGCGGGCCGGAGCGCCCTCCTGCCGCGCCACAAGCCGCCGACGGGCGCTGCCGAGCCAAGGTACCGACCGTCGCCGACCCACGGATCGAACCACCGGCCCGGCGGGTCCGGCCCCGGCCCGGCACCACCGGTCCGCACCGCCCGAGGCCCCGGCCACACGCCGCGCGAACCGTGGCCGGCCCTGCACGGCACAGCTCCGACACGGCACAGTCGACGAAGCCGTCAGGCGGCCCGCGTCACCCCCACCACTGCTCCGGCACCGGCTCCGGCTCGGGCGCGTCGGGAACCGTCACCGGTTCGGCGGAGCGCACCAGCAGATCGCCCTCCTCGGTCCCCGAGACCAGGTACCCGCGCTCGCGCAGCACGACCGCGGCCGCGCCGCTCAGCGCCGCGAGCGCCTCCCGGGAGGGCGGCCCCCCGGGCTCCGCGCCCGGCGTCCAGCCGACCACCACGCCCTCGGGGTGGCGGTCGATCCACAGTGGTGAGGAGCCTGGACCGGTGTCGAACCCGGCGCGGGCGAGGGCCTCGGTGACGTCCTCGAAGAGTTCACGGTGATCCACCATTGGCGCAGCGTAGGCCCCGGACCGTACGACCCCCGGACGCGGCGCGCGCCGAAACGGTTCAGCGGCACTCGACCGCAGCATCGGCGCCCGTTGGGCCGACCGGCGGCCAGCCGATCGGGCGTCAGGGCCCTCGTCCGGCCCGACACGAGCGGCCTGACGGGCCGATGGACGTGCACAGTCGGCCCCCTGCCGACAGCATGACAGAGTAAGCGATCCATCACCCTGAGCAACGGGTCCAGCGGAACACCCGGTCCGCGCGCCGGTCCGGCCGGCGGCCCCGTATCGAGAGGTCCCATGATCACAACACTTCGCCGGCCCGCGTTCCCGCCGGCGGGCCTCCAGCACGGCATGCCGAGGACGCCGGGGAGCCCGTCGTGAGAACCGACCAGCAGTCGCAGCCGGGACCGGAGACCAGCACGCGCGCCGAGCCCGCCAACAAGGCCGAGGCCCTGGCCGACTGGACGGACGGCCGGCTCGGCATCTACTCCCTGGCCAAGGCCAATCTGCGCAAGATCTTTCCCGACCACTGGTCCTTCATGCTGGGTGAGATCGCGCTCTACACCTTCGTCATCATCATCCTGACCGGCGTCTGGCTCACCCTGTTCTTCGTGCCGAGCATGGGCGAGGTCGTCTACGACGGGTCGTACGTCCCGCTCAAGGGCATCCCGATGTCCGAGGCCTTCTCCTCGACGGTGAAGATCAGCTTCGACGTGCGCGGCGGCCTGCTGATGCGCCAGATCCACCACTGGGCCGCAATCGTCTTCGTCGCCTCGATGCTGACCCACATGATGCGGGTCTTCTTCACCGGCGCGTTCCGCAAGCCGCGCGAGATCAACTGGGTCTTCGGGGCGCTGCTGCTGATCCTCGGCATGTTCGACGGCTTCATGGGCTACTCGCTGCCGGACGACCTGCTCTCCGGCACCGGCATCCGCTTCATGGAGGGCGCCGTCCTCGCCGTCCCGATCGTCGGGACGTACCTTCAGTTCTTCCTCTACGGCGGCGAGTTCCCCGGCACCGACATCATCCCCCGGCTGTTCACCGTCCACGTCCTGCTGATCCCCGGGATCATGGTGGGCCTGCTCGCGGCGCACCTGATCCTGGTCTTCTACCACAAGCACACCCAGTTCGCCGGGCCCGGACGGACCAACAGGAACGTGGTCGGCATGCCCCTGCTGCCGGTCTACACGGCCAAGGCGGGCGGCTTCTTCTTCCTGGTCTTCGGCGTGGTCGCGGTGATGGCCGCGATCGCCACGGTCAACCCGATCTGGATGTACGGCCCGTACCGTCCGGACCAGGTGACCACCAACGCCCAGCCGGACTGGTACATGGGCTTCTCCGAGGGCCTGATCCGCGTGATGCCCGGCTGGGAGATCAGCGTCTGGGGCGGGCACACCCTCAACCTCGGGGTGTTCGTCCCGCTGATGGTCTTCCCGACCGTGCTGCTGGCCATCTGGTGCTACCCGTTCCTGGAGGCCTGGATCACCGGGGACCGCGGCGAGCACCACATCGCCGACCGGCCGCGCAACGCCCCGGTCCGCACCGCCTTCGGCGCGGCCTGGATCAGCCTCTACCTGCTCCTGCTGGCCGGTGGCGGCAACGACCTGCTGGCCACCCACTTCCACCTCTCGATCAACGCGATCACCTACGCGGTGCGGGCCGGCTTCTTCACCGTGCCGGTGGTCGTCTTCGTGATCGCCAAGCGGTGGTGCCTCGGCCTCCAGCGGCGGGACAAGGAGAAGGTCCTGCACGGCCGGGAGACCGGCGTCATCAACCGGCTCCAGCACGGCGAGTTCGTCGAGGTGCACGCCCCGCTGCCGCAGGGCCGCCTCTACACCCTCACCTCGCACGACCAGCCGCAGCCGTCGGAGCTGCCGCCCGAGGTCGACGAGAACGGGGTGGCCCGCAAGGCCGGGCTGTGGACCCGCGCGCGGGTGAAGCTCTCCCGCGGCTTCTACGGCAAGTACAGCCAGATCTCCAAGCCCACCGCCGAGGAGCACGAGGAGATCAGCAGCGGCCACGGCCACCACTGACACCCGCCGGCACCGAAGGGGCCCGCTGCGCCGGAACCGGCACAGCGGGCCCTCGTCGTGCGGGGCGGCGCTCAGCCGCCCAGGACGGCCGGGACGACGGCGAACAGCGCCGCGACCAGGGCCACGGAGAGGCAGAGCGCCGCCCAGCGGGCGCAGATCCGGCGGCACTCGACCCGGTACCTGGCGGCCAGCCGCCGGCAGCGCTCGACCGCCCGGTCCACGACCTCCTCGGCGTAGCGCAACCGGTCGGCGGCGTAGGCCTGTTCGAGGATCTCCCGCTCCGCCGCGGGCAGCCACGGGAACTGCGCGGCGAACGCGCGGGCGTCCCGCTCGGCCGCCGCGACCTCCGCCTCCCAGGCCAGGAATCCCTCGATGCGGGCGAACGCCGCGCGGGAGTTCACCCGGGCACCGCCGCCGGCGGGCCTGCCCTGGCGAGGGGCCCGCGCTCTCGGCGGACGCTGTCTGCCACCCATGACCGCTCCTCAAGTCCTGTCGAGTCGTCCTGCCGGAAAGCCTGCGGGGACGGGCTCCCGACGGGGATCGCTCCGCGACCAGGCAACTACTATCAGCGACGAACCGCAGGTGGCGGGCGGCTCGCCACAGCCCGTCGCGCCGGGAAAAACTTGCGTGCCACGCACTATTGCGTGACACGCACCTTTTCCGGGACAGTGGAGCCCATGACGAAGGGTCAGCCCGGGCTGCGGGAACGGAAGAAGGCCGCGACGCGGGAGGCACTCAGCTGGGCGGCACTGCGCCTGGCGGCGGAGCGGGGGCTGGAGAACGTGCGGGTGGAGGACATCGCGGCCGCCGCCGGAGTCTCCCCCCGCACGTACAACAACTACTTCTCCAGCAAGGCCGAGGCGATCGTTCACCGGCAGCGCGACCGCATCCACCGGTCGGCCGAGGCGCTGCGGGAACGGCCCTCCGGGGAACCGCTCTGGGAGGCGCTCACCCTGGCCCTGCTCGCCCCGTTCGGCGACCTGCCCGGACAGCCGGACCGGCAGTGGACCGCCGCCGTACGGCTGCTGCTGCGCGAGCCGGCGCTCCAGGCCGAGCTGACACGCGGCGGGGCGGGTGCCGAGGCCGAACTCGCGGCCGCGGTGGCCGCCCGGACCGGCACCGACCCGGACCTGGACCTCTACCCGAAGCTGGTCGCCGCGGCCTCGCTGGCCGCGGTCAGGGCCGCCAACGACCAGTACCTCACCGCCGACCCGCCGGTGCCCTACCAGTCGCTGCTCGCGGAGGCGCTGCGCCAGCTGGCAACCGGGCTGCCGGACCCTTCGTCACACTGAACCCATGGTCCCAGAGGGGGAGTTCGAGATGATCCACGACGTCGTCATCGCCGGCGCGGGCCCGAACGGGCTGCTGCTGGCCTGCGAACTGGCGCTCGCCGGAATCCGACCGGTCGTGCTGGAGCGGCTGCCCGGACGCGTACCGGTCCAGAAGGCCAACGGGCTGGTCGGCCAGGTGAACCGGCTGCTCGACCACCGCGGCCTGTACGAGCCGCTCCGCGGCGCCCCGGGCGCACCCCGGCCCACGCCCCGCTTCGTGTTCGGCGCCTTTCCGCTGGACCTGCACCTGCTCGACGAGAACCCGCTGCACACCCTGCCCGTGCGGCAGCACCGGATCGAGGAGGTGCTGGAGGAACGCGCCCGCGACCTCGGCGTCACCGTACGCCACGGCCACGAGGTCACCGGCTTCACCCAGGACGAGGCCGGCGTGACGATCGGACTCCGGGGCCCGACGGGCGACGAGCAGCTGCGCACCCGCTACCTGGTCGGCGCGGACGGCGGCCGCAGCACCGTCCGCAAGCTCGCCGGGATCGGCTTCCCCGGGGTGACCTCGACCGATCCGGTCTCGCGGATCGCCCACGTGCTGCTCCCTGAGGACGTGCGCAGGACCGCCGACGGCGACTTCCTGCTGCCCGGCTGCCCCGTCCCGTTCCGCCCGTTCACCCACACCAGGACCGAGCACGGCGTCATCGCCCTCGCCCCCTTCACCCCGGACGCCACCATGGTCGCCACACTGGAGTGGGGCGCAGCGCCGGTGGACGAGACCGTGCCGCTGACCCTGGCCGAGCTGCGCGCCAGCATCCACCGGGTGACCGGCGCCGACCTGGCGCTCACCCAGGCCCGCACGCCGGGAACGTTCACCCCGCGCCGCCAGGTCGGCCACAACACCCGGCTCGCCGACAGCTACCGGCGGGGCCGCGTGCTGCTGGTCGGCGACGCCGCCCACGTCCACGCCGCGACCGGCGGCCCCGGCCTCAACCTCGGCCTCCAGGACGCCGCCAACCTCGGCTGGAAGCTCGCCGCCGAACTCCACGGCTGGGCCCCGCCCGGTCTGCTGGACAGCTACCACCGCGAACGCCACCCGGTCGGCGAGCGGGTGTTCATGCACTCCCAGGCCCAGATGGCCCTGATGGCCCCCGGCCCCGACACCACCGCGGTGCGCGCCCTGTTCGGCGAGCTGCTGGCGCACCCGGACAACCTCGCCCGGATCGCCGCGCTGATGGCGGGCAGCGACGTGCGCTACGACGTCGGCTGCCCCCACCCGCTCGCCGGGCGCTTCGTTCCCGAGCTCACGGCCACCACCCCGGACGGGCCGGTCCGGATCGCCGAACTCGCCCGCACCGCACGCCCGTTGCTCATCGACCTCAGCGGCGGGCGCCTCCCGCTCGCGGACCTGGCGGCCGGCTGGAAGGACCGGGTGGACCTGGTGCCGGCCGACTGCCCGCAGCCTCCGGCCGGCGCGCTCCTGCTCCGCCCCGACGGCTACGTCGCCTGGGCCGTCGAGCCCGGCCGGACGGACCCGGACGGACTGCGGCGAGCCCTGCACACCTGGTTCGGCGACGCCCGTCCCTGAGCCCGGACCGCGGCGGGGCACCCGGTCCGGCCGGATGTCCGGAGCCGGCCCCGCAGCCCCCGCGCCGGGCGGGCCGAGGGCCGCGCGACGGGTGGGGGACAATGGACGGCATGTCCCGACGTCGTCCCGCCCCCCGCGCCGCCGCGCCCCGGCTGCTGCCCTCCTCCCCCTGCCCGTGCGGCCTGCCCGCCGCCTACGGCGACTGCTGCGGCCGGCTGCACCGGGGCCAGACGGCGGCCACCACCGCCGAGTCCCTGATGCGCTCCCGGTTCAGCGCCTTCGCCGCGCAGGACGAGGCGTACCTGCTGCGCACCTGGCACCCGGACACCCGGCCCGCCGAGGTCGACTTCGACCCGGCGCTGCGCTGGACCGGACTGGAGGTGGGCGTCACCACCGAGGGCGGCGCGTTCCACGCCCAGGGCACGGTCGCCTTCCGGGCGCACTGGACCGAGGGCGGCGAGGCCGGCGTCCTCACCGAGAACAGCCGCTTCGTGCGGTACGAGGGCGCCTGGGTGTACCTCGACGCCCTCTCGCTCGGCTGAGCCCCCGCCCGGCGGTCGCCGCGGGGCGCGCTACAGGTAGTCGTCCAGCCTGGCCAGGGCGAAGCCCTGTTCGGTGACGTCGTTGACGACCTTGCGCAGCAGGTCAGGCATGGAGGCCTTCCAGATGTCGGTGCCCCGGAAGTGGGTCAGGATGATGTCGCCCGGGTGCAGCTTCCGGTCGTCGTAGCGCCACTCCATGTGGTCGGGGAAGGCCTCCTCGTTCCACAGCGGCACCGCCTGCACCCCGCAGGAGGCCGCCGCGCGCAGCGTGTCGTCGTTGTACTCGCCGTACGGCGGCCGGAACAGCCGGGGGCGGACGCCGATCTGCTGCTCCAGCTGGTCCTGCTGGGTGCAGATCTCCCGGCGCTGGGTCTCGTAGTCCAGGACCTTCAGGTTGCGGTGGTTGATCGTGTGGTTGTTGATCTCCACGCCCTGGGCGTGCAGGTCGCGGAAGTAGTCGTAGTTCTCGCGGGCGAGGTAGTCGGAGACGTAGGTGCTGAGCGGGATTCCCAGTTCCTCGGCCATCCGGGAGAACTCGGGGTCCTTCTCGGCGCCGTCGTCGACGGTCAGGAAGACCACCTTGTCGTCGGTCGGCACCCGGTAGACGACCGGCGGGCGGCCGTCGGCGAGCTTGACGCCCTGGACCGGGGTGAGTGCGGCCCTGGCCGCCGGGCGCGGCGGGGCCTTCAGCGGGGGCCGTTCCAGGCCCCAGCGCCGGGCGGTCTCCAGCGCCGCGCGGACGGCCGAGCGGGACGGCGGGGCGAGGTCGGCGGTGGCCCGGCCGAGGTGACTGCCGACCAGGTCGGTGGTGAGGCCGAGCCGGTGGTAGGCGGAGAGGGCGTTGGGGCTGGCGTAGGTGACCAC
>NZ_MSJQ01000406.1 GCF_014596515.1 Streptomyces sp. CBMA156 | reverse complement strand
GGAGGCTTCCTGGTCACCGCCGAACTGCCGCTGCGCACCGGCGCCCGCGACGAGGGCCCCGAGGCCGTCACCGCCGCCGACCTCGCCCGCGCCGCCCAGGCCGCGCGCACCGCCCGCACCGATCGCCCCGAACCAGCCGAAGGACAGGACCGCACCGCCCGAGCGGACGCCGCGGTCCGAGAGGACAGGGACCACGCATGACCATCCGGGTACTGCTCGCCGACGACCAGGCCCTCCTGCGCGGCGCCTTCCGCATGCTGATCGACGCGGAGGAGGACATGGAGGTGGTCGGCGAGGCCGCCGACGGCCGGGAGGCCGTCGCGCTCGCCCGGGCCACCAGGCCCGACGTGGTGCTGATGGACATCCGGATGCCCGGCGCCGACGGCCTCGGCGCCACCGCCGAGATCTGCGGCGACGCGGAGCTGTCCGGCACCCGGGTGCTCATCCTCACCACGTTCGAGATCGACGAGTACGTGGCCCAGGCGCTGCGCGCGGGCGCCGGGGGCTTCCTCGGCAAGGGGGCCGACCCGAAGGAGCTGCTCGCCGCCGTCCGCACCGTCGCGGCGGGCGACGCACTGCTCTCGCCCGCCGCCACCCGGGCCGTGATCGACCAGCTCCTGGCCCAGCCCGAACCGGCGTCCGGCGCCCTCACGAGCGAGCGGCTGGCCGTCCTCACCGCCCGGGAGCGCGAGGTGATGTCGATGGCCGCCACCGGCCTCACCAACGAGGAGATCGCCGAGCGGATGTTCGTCAGTCCCTTCACCGTCCGCACCCACGTCCACCGGGCGATGTCCAAGCTCGACGCCCGCGACCGGGCCCAGCTCGTCGCCATCGCCTACCAGACCGGCCTGGTCCCGCCCGGCCGCCCGCTCTGAGCGCTCCCCGGGTGCGGCGGGGTCGGTCCTGAGGCCGCGCTCCGCTCCCGGGCGTGCCCGTAGCGGTCCGGCGGGTGCCCCATCAGGTGCTCCACCCACGTGCGTTCGACGCCCCGCGGTGATGGCCCGGGCTGTCCGCTCCGCTTCCAGGTGGTCCGGACCACCACGCGGAATCCGGCGGCGGCGTGGGACGTCGGCCCGGCCGGCGTCCCACCCGAGTGCCGTCAGGGCTTGCGGGCCACCGCGCCGTACATGCTGACCCGGTCGGCACCGTGGGCGGGGGTGGTCTCGGGGCGCCAGAGGGGGACGGTGGTCACGCCGGGGTCGAGGAGGTCGAGCCCGTCGAAGAAGGCCAGGACCTCCTCGCGGGAGCGGCCGACGAGCGGCGCGGTGGCCTTGTCGTAGACGCCGGTGACGCGGTCGCGGATCTCGGACGGGATGAAGTCGGCGGTGCCGTGCGAGAGGACCAGGTGGCTGCCGGAGGGCAGGGCGTCCAGCAGGGTGCCGAGGGCCTGGTACGGCTTGTCCTCGTCCCGCAGGAAGTGGAGGACCGCGGCGAGGACGAGTCCGACCGGGCGGGAGAAGTCGAGCAGTCCCACCGCCCGGACGGCGTCCAGCAGGGCGGCGGGCTCGCGCAGGTCGGCCCGGATGACGGCGGTGCGGCCGGGGCCCGAGCCGGCCATCAGGGCGCGGGCGTGGCTGAGCACGATCGGGTCGTTGTCCACGTAGACGACCCGCGCGCCCGGCCTGGCCGCCTGGGCGATCTCGTGGGTGTTGCCGGCGGTCGGGATGCCGGTGCCGACGTCGAGGAACTGCTCGATGCCGAGGGTGCCGACGCACCGCACCGCGCGGGTCAGGAAACCCCGGTTGGCGCGGGCCGTGGAGCGGAACTCCGGGTTGGCGGCGAGCGCCTTCTCGGCGGCGGCGCGGTCGGCGGGGAAGTTGTCCTTCCCGCCGAGGTAGTAGTCGTACATCCGGGCCGGGTGCGGCACGTCGGGCCGCAGGTCGGCCGGCATCCCGGCCTCGCCGGACTCCCACATGTTCTCGTATCCCACGGCTGCCGTCTCCTCCGCCCAGACACCACTGATGGATCCACTCGCTGTCCTGCTGGCGGCCAGCCTAAAGCCCAGGTCACGGCCTCGGTGCCGGTTGGCCGGGTCACCCCCGTATGTCCCTTTCGTCGGGAGGGCCGGGCCCACCTCCTCACCGCGCGCCCCCGCCGGTGGCGGCGCAGGATGGGAGGCCGGGGCAGTGGAACAGCCGGGGACGGGAGGCGGGGCCATGGGAATCGCAATGGCAGACATCCGCGAGTGGCGCGGCCACGCCGTGGTCGACGACAAGGGCCACCGCATCGGTTCGCTGGAGTCCGTCTACGTGGAGACGGCCAGTGACGAGCCGTTCTTCGCCACCGTGACGGTCGGCTTCGCCGGACGGCGCAGGCTGGTGTTCGTCCCGCTGGACGGGGCGGTGGCCGGGCCGGACTACGTCCGGGTGGTGTACCCCCGCAACCAGGTCAAGCAGGCCCCGGCGATCGGTACCGACGACGTGCTGCCCGCCGAGGACGAGCCTGCCGTCTTCGCGCACTACGAGCTCCCGTACGAGACCGGGGCCGGCGGGGAGCGCCGGCTGGCCCGCCGCTGAGACGATCGGGGCCGCCGGGACCAGCGTGACCAGTAGGACCAGTAGGACCAGCGGGACCGGTGAGACGACCGGGACCGCCAGGCCGGGCACGCCGTTCGCCACCCGGGAATGAATACCCCGCCGGGTACACTTGTCCATCGACAGTCGATGGGAAAGGCGGCCCGACATGCAGGTGGACGAGGAAGCGGTCGGCGCGGTCCTGAACCGGCTGCGTCGCGCGCAGGGCCAGTTGGCCGGAGTGATCGCGATGATCGAGGCGGGCCGGGACTGCAAGGACGTGGTCACCCAGCTCGCCGCCGTCTCGCGCGCCCTCGACCGGGCGGGGTTCAAGATCGTCGCGAGTGGCATGCGCCAGTGCATGGCCGCCGCCGACGAGGGTGCCTCGCCGATGAGCGAGGCCGAGCTGGAGAAGCTCTTCCTCGCGCTGGCCTGACCGGCGCGCAGTCTCGGGAGGATGGTCCGGCGAGGGCCGTGGTGGGCGGATCCACCACGGCCCTCGCCGCGTGCCCACCGAAGTTCCCGCACCGCCCGACACTCCGTCACACGTCGTTCATGCGCAGGTCGCCGGCCTTCGGGTGAATGAGGGCCGCCCGCAGTTGTACAGCCAACTGCGCGCTCCTCCTTCTCCCAGCCTCCGTGACCAGCCGTACCCGGCTCCGGCTTGCCGTCCCCCGACGGACCCGGCCCCGGGCGGCGGACAGGACAACCGTGGCCGCAGGCAGCACCCTGACCCTCACCTCCTCCACCAACCCCACCGAAGGCGACCGGCTCACCTTCCGCTGGACCACCGACGCCCCCGACGCCAAGAACTGGGTCGGCATCTACGACGGCGACCGCCCGCCCGGCAACGGCAGTTCGCTGTTGTGGAAGTACACCGCCAGCGCGTCGGGCGACGTCCAGCTCGACACCTCCGCGCTGACCGGCGGCCCGTACACCGCCTACCTGCTGGCCAAGGACGGCTACGGCATCCTCGCCCGCACCGAGCCGTTCAGCTTCCGCCCCAAGCCCGCCGTCGTCCGCCCGCACGCCGCCGTCGACTCGTTCACCGCCACGCCGGTGGCCCCGGGCTCCGCCGTGACGGTCCGGCTGGGCGGCCTCTGGTCCCGCCCGGCCGGCAACCCGGCCGGCTCCGCCGGCTACCGCAAGGTCAGCGGGCCGGCCTGGGCCTCGGTCAGCGCCGACGGCACGCTCACCGGCACCGCCCCCGCCACCCCCGGCGGGAACCCCGAGCCGGTCGTCGTCGGTGTCAGGGACAGTGCGGGTGCCACCGACATCGTCACCGTCCTGGTCCCGGTGGTGGACCCGGCCGCCCCGCCGCGGCTCAAGGCCGCCAGCTGGAACCTGCACGACGCGGGCGCGGCCCACACCGACGCGCTGGAGAAGCAGCTGCGGGTGGTCCTCGCCCAGGGCCTGGACGTGCTCGCCCTCCAGGAGACCGCGGGGGAGCGGGCCAAGGCCCTGGCCGACGCCCTCGGCTGGTACGCCTACCAGAGCCCGGGCAGCATCGGCATCCTCAGCCGCCACCCGCTCACCGACGTCACCGCGCCGACCGCCGACCTGCCCGCCGCCGCGGCCACCCTCCGGCTGCCCGGCGGCCGCAGCGTCCGCTTCTGGGCCGCCCACCTGGACGAGGCGGGCTACGGCCCGTACGCCGCCCAGGACGGTCGGACCGCCGCCGAGGTGGTCGCCGCCGAGAACGGCTCGCTGCGGCTGAAGCAGGCCAACGCGCTGGCCGCCGCGGTGCGCGCGGACATCGCCCGGCGCACCCCGGTGGTGCTGGCCGGCGCGCTCGCCTCGCCCTCGCACCGGGACTGGACGGCCGCCACAGCCGCCGCCCACCAGGGGATCGGCGCGCTCGCCTGGCCGGTCACCGTGGCCCTCCAGGGCGCCGGACTGACCGACACCTTCCGCGAGGAGAACCGCGACCCGGTCAAGGCCCCCGGCACCACCTGGTCGCCCACCCGCAAGCGGCGCGGCGACCGCCCCGAGCCGCAGGACCGGACCGACTACGTCCAGTACGCGGGCCCGCTGAAGCTGGTCGAGGCGCACACCCTGGTCGCCGACTGGCCGCAGCCCGAGCCCGGTGCCGCCGGCAACGAGTGGCCCTCCGACACCGCCGCCGCGGTCGCCACCTTCCAGCTCTGAGCGCCGCCGGCTCCCGGACTCCCCGGGCTCCCAGCCCCCGGCACTCCACTCCCCGGCTCCCAGACTCCCCGCCCCGAGAGGCCAGTTCGTCATGTCCGAGCTCTCCCGCCGCACCTTCGTCGGCGCCACCGCGGCCGCCGGCGCCACCGCCCTGACCGGCCTGACGGCCACCCAGGCCGCCGCCGCCCCGGGCCCCGCGGCCCCTGCCCCCGCCGCCAAGCCGGGCGCCAAGCTCACCGGCACCGTCAAGGACGTCAGGCACGTCGTCGTCCTGATGCAGGAGAACCGTTCCTTCGACCACTACTTCGGCACCCTGGCCGGCGTCCGCGGCTTCGGCGACAAGCAGGCGCTCCAGTTCCCCGACGGCGCCGACGTGTTCCGCCAGCCCGACGGCCGGCGCAGCGACGGCGGCGTGATGCTGCCGTACCGGATGGACACCGCCAAGTACAACGCGCAGAACGCCGGCGGCCTCCCGCACGACTGGGCCACCGGCCACCAGGCCATCAACAACGGCGCGATGAACAAGTGGATCGCCGCCAAGGGCGAGCGCACCATGGGCTACTTCACCCGGGACGACATCCCCTACCAGTACGCCCTGGCCGACGCGTTCACCGTCTGCGACGCCTACTTCACCTCGCTGGCGGGCCCGACCGACCCCAACCGCCTCTACCTGTGGACCGGCACCTCCGGCCCCGGCCGCGACGGCACCACCGGCCCGTGGATCGACAACACCCCGGTCACCGACAACCCCGTCGCCGACTGGACCACCTACGCCGAGCGCCTGGAGGCGGCCGGCGTCAGCTGGCGCGTCTACCACAACCCCAGCAAGGACGACCGCACCGGCGACTACGACGACAACGCGCTCTCCTACTTCCGGCAGTTCCACGACTTCCCGCACGACGACCCGCGGTACGTCAACGCGATGACCAAGTTCGACCCCACCGACTTCGACCGCCACTGCAAGGACGGCACCCTGCCGACCGTCTCCTGGCTGGTCGCCCCCTACCTGTTCTCCGAGCACCCGGAGGCGGGACCGGCCTACGGCGCGCACTGGGTCGACCAGGCGCTCCAGTCGCTGATGTCCAACCCGGAGGTCTGGCGGCACACCGTCTTCCTGGTGATGTACGACGAGAACGACGGCTACTTCGACCACATGGTCCCGCCCACCCCCGAGCCCGGCACCCCCGAGGAGTTCGCCCAGGGGCGCGCCATCGGCCTCGGAAACCGGGTGCCGCTCTGGGTCATCTCGCCCTGGTCGCGCGGGGGTTGGGTCAACTCCCAGGTGTTCGACCACACGTCGGTGCTACGCCTCATGGAGGTGGTGACCGGGGTGGCCGAGCCCAACATCTCGGCCTGGCGCCGGGCCGTCTGCGGCGACCTCACCAGCTGCTTCGACTTCGCCGCCCCCGACCACTCGGTCCCGGCGCTGCCCGACACCAAGGCCCTGATGGCCAGGGCCGACGCCGGCACCAAGCTGCCCGGCGTCGCGCTGCCGCCGGTCGGCGGCCAGTCGATGCCGGTCCAGGAGCGCGGCGAGCGCCCGCACCGCCCGCTGCCGTACCAGCCCTGGGCCGACGCCGAGGTGGACCGCAGGACCGGCAAGGTCACCTGCACGATGAGCAACGACGGCTCGGTGGCCTTCCCGTACACCGTCTACCCGAACATCCTGCTGCCCTTCGCCGGCACCCCGTACACCGTCGCCCCCGGCGCCACCGCCCGGTACGTCTGGGACGCCGCCGCCACCGACGGCCGCTACGACTTCACCGTGCACGGCCCGGACGGCTTCGTCCGCCGCTTCGCCGGCACCGTGGTCAGGGACGGGCAGGACGGCCAGAACGACATCGGCGTGCCGATCGTCACCGCCGACCTGCGCGGCAACCGCAAGCTCACCCTCCAGGTGGCCAACGACGGGATGACCGACGTCGCCTTCACCGCCGCGCCCAACGACTTCGCGGGCACCGCGCAGACGGTCTGGGTCAAGCCGGGCAAGCAGGCCAACGTGTCCTGGCCGCTGGACAAGCAGGGCCGCTACGACGTCGTCGTGACCGCCCACACCGGTCAGCGCTTCGTCCGGCGCTACGCGGGCTGGGTGCACTGACCCGGCGACGGCCGGGGGCGCCGATCCGGTGACCCCCGGCCGTGGCTCGGCCGCCCCGTCGCGGCCCGCGGCTACCGTCGGGCGCATGCAGAAGATCACCACCTTCCTCTGGTACGACGACCGGGCCGAAGAGGCCGCCGCCTTCTACACCACCCTGTTCCCGGACTCCCGGATCACCGGGACCACCCGCTACGGCGCGACCGGCCCCGGCCCGGCCGGCTCGGTGATGACCGTTCGGTTCGAGCTCGCGGGCCGTGAGTACGTGGCCCTCAACGGCGGCCCCGAGTTCCACTTCACCGAGGCGATCTCGCTCCAGGTGACGTGCGAGGACCAGCGGGAGGTCGACCACCTCTGGGCCGGACTCACCGCAGACGGCGGCGAGGAGGGGCCGTGCGGCTGGCTCAAGGACCGCTACGGCCTCTCCTGGCAGATCACCCCGCGGGTGCTGCTCGACCTGATCGACGACGAGGACCGGGCCAAGGCGAACCGGGTGGTGGCGGCCATGCTGCAGATGCGGAAGATCGAGATCCAGCCGCTGCTCGACGCGGCGAAGGGGTGAGGCCGTGACCGCCCTCGGCCACCGCGGCATCACCTACCTGCGGGCCACCCCCGAGCGGGTCTGGCACGCGCTCACCAACGCCGACGAGTCCGGCCTCTACTGGGGCCACCGCAACGTCTCCACCTGGCTGCCCGGCGCGCCCTGGGAGCACCAGCGGACCGACGGCTCCGGCATCGCCGACGTCATCGGCACCGTCGAGGCCGTCGACCGCCCGCACCGGCTGGTCACCACCTGGGCCGGGCCGCAGGAGGAGCACTCCGGCTGGCCCTCCCGGGTCACCTTCGAGATCCAGGGCTGGCAGGACCTCACCCGGCTCACCGTCACCCACGAGAACCTCGCCGACGAGGCCGGGCGGGCGGACGCCGAACAGGGCTGGTCGGCCGTGCTCGCCAACCTCAAGACCTACCTGGAGACCGGCCACCCGCTGCCGCAGCAGCCCTGGCTGATGCCCTGACGGCGGCGCCGGGAGAAGTGACGCTCCGGAGGCCGGCGCCGGCGCCCGAGGAAGTGGCGCTCCGCGGGATCAGCGCCCGGCCTACGCCGCCGGGCGCTCCGTCTTGACGGTGGGCCGGCCGGCGCGGGCCCGCTCGCCGCGCACCAGCCGGCGCAGCCAGGCGTAGCGGGAGAACCGCTCCCGGTTCGCCACCGAGGCCCGGTCCAGCTCCTCCATCAGCCGCCGGCTGCGGTGCTCCAGGTCCAGCTCGTCCAGGATGCGGTCCACCTCGGCCAGTATCGACCCGTGCAGCTGCCAGGCCTCCGGGTGCTCCCTGACCCTGCGCAGCAGCACCTGGGCGACGTTCTCCCGGCAGGCCCAGGCGGCCGCCAGCTCGGCGGTCAGCCGCTGCTCCGCCTCCTCGGCGTCGCGGCTCACCTGGGTGGTCACCAGCACCGCGAAGCTCACCATCGCGCCGCCGACGTGGGCCAGCAGCTCCTCCAGCCCCACCGCGACGTCCGGCGGGAAGAGCCGCTCCGTGGGCCCGCGCTTCTTGGCCAGGTCGGTCAGCGAGCGGGCCAGCACCCGGATCACCACGACGCAGATCTCCAGGGTGTCCAGTCCGGTGCGCAGCACCAGCCGGGACAGCAGCCCCTCGCTGATCCGCGGGTTGAACCGCAGGCTGTCCTCGGCCTGGCGCAGCGCCGCGTCCACGTCGGCGATCGCCTGGTCCAGCCGGCGGGCCTCGTGCAGCCGTTCGGCGGCCCGGGCGACGGGGGTGGGGCGGCCCAGCTCCTCGGAGATGTCCAGCAGCAGCTGGCGGGCCCGCCGGGCGAGGTCCTCGATCGACTCCCCGGCGGTGTCCACCCAGACCGGCGGTGCGAACACCAGGTTGAACAGCAGGCCGACGGCGGCGCCGATGAGCGTCTCCAGCACCCGGTCCCAGGCCTGCGAGGCGAGTTTGGTCACGCCCAGGATCAGCATCGCGCTGATCGCGACCTCCTGGACGAACTCCTCGACCCGGACGAACCGGCCGACGACCAGCGAGGCCAGGATGATCAGCCCGAGGCTCCACCAGGAGAGCCCGACCACGGCGCTGAAGCCGATCGCGATCAGCACCCCGACCACCACCGAGTTGACCCGGCGGATGCTGGTCTTGAGCGTCGAGTAGACGGTGACCTGGACGACCAGCAGCGCGGTCAGCGGCGCCGTCAGCGGGGCGGGCTCGCTGCTGAGCCGCGTCGCCACCGCGTAGGCGATGGTGGCCGCGACGGTGGCCCGGACGGTCTGGACCACGAACGGTTCTCGGGCGCTGCGGCGGACCAGGTCCGCGAGTGTCTCCGGGAGAAGGGCCATGTCGCCCTTCTTTCCCCGCCACCGCCGTTCACACCGGTCCCGGGGCCGACCGGCACCCGTACGACCGCACCTGGCCTGATCGGGCCTGACCGGGGCCGGGGCGGTGGCGTTGGTCAGCCCTCGCGGTTGAAGCGCAGCTTCCAGGGCGCCAGCGCGGACTCGACCTGCACGCCCATGCTCATCTTCGACGCGCCCTCGATCCGCTCCTCGAAGCGGATCGGCACCTCGCGGATCGTCATGCCCTGTTTGACGACCCGGTAGTTCATCTCGACCTGGAAGGAGTAGCCGTTGCTCCGCACGGTCGGCAGGTCGATGGCGCGCAGGGTGCCGGCCCGCCAGGCCTTGAACCCGGCGGTGGCGTCCTTCACCCCGAGGCTGAGGATCGCGTTGACGTAGAAGTTCGCCCAGGAGGACAGCGCCTTGCGGTGCCAGGGCCACTCCTCGGCGGTCGAGCCGCCGTCGACGTAACGGGAGCCCAGCACCACGGCGGTGTCGTCGGTGAGCAGCGTCTCGACCATCGCGGGTATCGCGGAGGCCGGGTGGGAGAGGTCGGCGTCCATCTGCACCACGATGTCGGCGCCCTCGTCCAGGGCCCTGGCCATGCCGGCCAGGTAGGCGCGGCCGAGGCCGTCCTTCTCGGTGCGGTGCAGCACGCCCACGGTGCCGCCGGAGTCCGCGGCGAGCTTGTCGGCGATCTCACCGGTGCCGTCGGGCGAGCTGTCGTCGACCACCAGCAGGTGCAGGTCGGGCACCGGAAGCTCCGCGAGCAGGCCCGCGAGGACCGGGAGGTTCTCCCGCTCGTTGTACGTGGGGACGACCACAACGACCTTGGGGGAGGCCTCGACCATGTTCTGTTTCCCTTGTGCCTCGCCGGCGGCGCGCTGCCACACCGGTCGGTTGTCCTGGAAGAACCTGCTAGTAGACCGTGCGAGTGTATCCGGGCCCGGGCCTCCCTCCGCCCGGGGGCATCCGGTCGGCGGGGCCGCACCGGGGACGGGACACCCGTTCGACCGCGATGGAGCGGTGTGGGAGGCTACCGCCCGTCCCGAACGACGAGCCGGAGAACTCCTTTGACGATCCGTCGCAACACCGCCCTGACCGTCACCGCGTTGGCCCTCGCCCTGGCCGCGCTCACGGGATGCGGCGCGGACGGCGCCGCCCCGGCGCCCACCGCCGACCGGACGGCCGGCGCCACCGGCACCCCCGCCGAGGCCACCGGCGCGCCCTCCGACGGCAGCGGAGCGCCCGCCGACGCCACCGGCGCCTTCGACCCTGCGGTGGCGGTCGCCCACCACAACCTCGAACCGTACGCCGCGACCTTCGAGATGACCGTCGAGACGGGCGAGGGCGCCGAGAAGGAGGTGGTCACCGTCACCGGCCGGTCGAACCACAACGCCCCGATCGAGGGATCCCGGCTGGAGACCAAGATGGTCCGCGGGTCCGATGTCCTGGTCTGGGACGAGGCGGTGACCATCGGCACCGTCGTCCACCGGCGGGACAAGGCGAAGGGCGAGAGCCGCTGGACGACGGATCAGAAGCCCCCGGCGGACGACGGCACCGGCGGGAAGGACAGCTACGGCTACGCCGAGGTGCTGCTGGACGCCGGGCCCGCCGCCCGCAAGGGCATGGAGACCGAAGCGGGCGTACCGGTGTTCCACCTGGCCGCCCGGCTCTCACCGGACCAGCTGCGCCGTGCGGACCCGACGTACGGGAAGGGGCAGAACCAGGGCGCGGCCGCGGCCGACTGCCACCTGTGGGTGGACCGGCTCGGTCGGCCGGTCCGCAGCGAGCAGTCGACGGTCGTCAACGGCAAGCCGGTCGTGACGAAGGTGCGGGTCTCGGACATCGGCCCCGCGGAGACCTTCACCCCGCCGGCCGCCGGCTGACCCCGGCCCGCTACGCCGGGCCGTAGACGGCCGCGAGGTTGTCCTGCGCCGGCCGGGTGTGGCCGGCCGGGCCGGCGGCGAAGGCCCGCAGGACGTTCTCGGTGACCCGGCGGACCAGGTCCCCGGCGTGCGCGTCGATCCCGTGGTCGGCCCTGCCCCCGCCGGGGCCGCGGGCCTCCAGCGCCTCGACCCAGCGCATCGTCCCGGTGGCGAACACCCCGGCGCCGCTCGGCACGGTGTAGTAGGCGGTGTCGCTGTGGGAGCGGCGGCCGTCGCAGACCACGGGGGAGTGGGCGATCACCTCGATCGGGCGCGGGGTGGGGAAGCCGGTGCTCACCCGGTCGTACTCCACGCCGACCAGGTGCGGGAAGGCCGCCCCGGCTGCGACGCCCGTCCCCTCGAAGGCCCAGTGCCCGGGCGAGGTGACCACGTACGGGGCGTCCACCGGGTAGCCGTCGTAGATGACGCCCAGCAGTGAGCTCTCCGGGTCGGCACCCGGTCCGGCCCGGAAGTCCGTGGTCGCGGGGGCGCCCGCCCGGTGGCCCGGGTCCTGCGCCCAGGCGTCCTTGTAGCAGACCACCGTGCGGTCGGGACCGAGGCCGGTGGGCTCGAACCGGACCCGGCGGAAGCAGCAGTTGGCGCCCAGGACCGCCAGGTTGGTCCCGGCGTCCCGGGCCGCCGCCACGTGGGCGCGCTGCTCGGGCGACCAGTACTCGTCGTGGCCGAGGGACAGCACGGCGCTCGCCCCGGCCAGCAGGCCGGGCTCGCGGGCCACGTCGATGCCGGTGGTGTAGGCGAGCGGCAGGCCGAGCCGCTCGGCGAGGGCGACCAGCGGCGCCTCGTAGACCAGGAACAGCCCGGCGCCGTGGTCGTAGTCGTACGGCCGGTCGAAGACGACCTTCAGCGAGCGGGTGGCCAGGCCGCCGGTCGGACCGTTGTAGAGGCTGTACCCGCCCCACTCGTTGTAGGCCTGCCAGGTCGCCGGGGCGCTCATGATCACGGTCCGGCCCGCGGTGCTCGCCGAGCGGACGGTGAGCGGGACGTAGCGCCGGCCGGAGCCGTCCTCGGCGTCCAGGCGCAGCAGGTAGGCGCCCTCGGGCCAGCCGGCGGTGTCCACCGCGAGGGTGCGCTGCCAGCCGGTCAGCACGGTGCGGGTCTCCTGGTCCACGTGCGGCGCGGCCTGCCTGCCGCCGGGGACGTGCTCGCGGCGCCAGACCAGCCGGGCGCGGGCGCCGTCGTACCAGCCCATCCGGTAGGCGGAGACGGTGAACGCGGTGGCCGGGGTGGAGACGTGCAGGCCGAAGGACTCTCCGGGCAGGACGCTGACCCGGTCGGCGAAGCCCTCGATGGCGCCGTCGGGGCCGGGGTCGGTGATCTCCCAGTCGGGGTTGCCGGGGAGGGTGCGCTCGGCCTTCGGGGCGGCATGCCCGTCCGGGGTGTGGCCGTCCGTGGTCGGGCCGCCGGTGGCGGGCACCCCGGCGCCGGGTCCGGTGGACGGGTGCGGCGCGGGGGCGGCCTCCGGACGGCGGGGGCCGCAGGAGGTGACGGCCGCCGCCATCAGGCCCAGGCCCAGAATCCTCCGCCGGCTCGGCTCCGCCACCGTGACCCCCTGCTTTCCCGGTTCCCCGTCCGTGCCCGCGTGCCCGCATCCGTGCCGGTGCCCGTGGGTGCGCGTCGGTGCGCGCGGACATCCTCGCGTGTTCCGCGAGGTCCGTGCAGGGCGCCGCGCCGCGCCGGGGTGCGGACGCGGCCGGGGCCGGCCGGAGACAGCCGGGGCCGGCCGCGGACGGTCCGTCACCTGAGAGGGCCGTACGGGCGCACCAGGGCGTGTCGGCCCGCGCGGTTGCCGGGGTCCGGCGAACCGGTCCCCTAGCCTGACCAGGCCCGCCGTCCGGCGGCCAGCGGGGGTCCGGAGCGGTGCGCGCCCGGCCGAGTCCTGGACAGGGGTGCACGTGGTTTCGTCGGGTTCGGCCGAACCGGGGGCGGCGCCCTCCTCCCGGCGCGAGCGGTTCCGGGCCTGGCTTCTGGAGGGCCTGGCCGACATGGCCAAGCAGCACCCGGGGCCGCACGCCCAGCCGACGCAGGTGAAGGGCCGGCCCTGGTGGCGGGTGATGTGCCTGACCGGCCTGGACTACTTCTCCACGCTCGGCTACCAGCCCGGCATCGCCGCGCTCGCGGCCGGCCTGGTCTCGCCGCTGGCGACCATCGTGCTGGTCGTCGTCACCCTGCTCGGCGCGCTGCCCGTCTACCGGAGGGTCGCCCAGGAGAGCCCGCACGGCGAGGGCTCGATCGCGATGCTGGAACGGCTGCTGTCGTTCTGGCAGGGCAAGCTCTTCGTGCTCACCCTGCTGGGCTTCGCGGGCACCGACTTCATGATCACCATCACCCTGTCCGCCGCCGACGCCAGCGCGCACCTGGTGGAGAACCCGCACCTGCACAGCGCGCTGGACGGCAAGCAGGTCCTGCTGACCATGATCATGGTCGCCCTGCTCGGCGCGGTCTTCCTCAAGGGCTTCAGCGAGGCGATCGGCCTGGCCGTGGTGCTGGTCGGGGTGTACCTCTCGCTGAACGTCGTGGTGGTGGCGAACGGGCTGTGGAACGTGCTCAAGGCCCCGCACGTGTTCGGCGACTGGACGGACGCGCTGACCGTGGAGCACGGCAACGTGATCGCGATGATCGGCGTCGCCCTGATCGTCTTCCCGAAGCTGGCGCTCGGCCTGTCCGGATTCGAGACCGGCGTCGCCGTGATGCCGCACATCGAGGGCGACCCGGACGACACCGAGGAGAAGCCCACCGGACGGATCCGCGGTGCCCGCAAGCTGCTGACCACCGCCGCCGCGATCATGAGCGTGTTCCTGATCACCACCAGCTTCATCACCACGCTGCTCATTCCGGCCGACCAGTTCAAGGCCGGTGGCCAGGCCAACGGGCGGGCGCTCGCCTACCTCGCCCACGAGCACCTGGGCAGCACCTTCGGCAGCGTCTACGACCTCTCCACGATCGCCATCCTCTGGTTCGCCGGGGCTTCTGCGATGGCCGGGCTGCTCAACCTGATGCCGCGCTACCTGCCCCGCTACGGCATGGCGCCCCACTGGGCCCGCGCGGTGCGGCCGACCGTCATCGTGCTCACCCTGATCGCCTTCCTGGTCACCTGGGTCTTCGACGCCAACGTGGACGCCCAGGGCGGCGCGTACGCGACCGGCGTGCTGGTGCTGATCAGCTCGGCCGCCATCGCCGTCACCATCGCCGCCCACAAGGCCGGACAGCGCCGTTGGCGGGTCGGCTTCGCGGTGATCGCTGCGGTGTTCCTCTACACCACGGCGGTGAACATCGCCGAGCGGCCGGACGGCGTCAAGATCGGGGCCTGCTTCATCGCGGGCATCATGCTGGTCTCCTTCCTCTCCCGGCTTAAGCGCGCCTTCGAACTGCGCGTCACCGACGTGGTGCTGGACGACGTCGCGGAGCGGTTCGTCCGGGACTACACCCACCGGCCGCTGCGGCTGATCGCCAACGAGCCGCACAGCCGGGACCTCGCCGAGTACCGCGACAAGATCCACCAGATCCGGCGGGACAACGACATCCCGGCCGAGGAGGACCTGGTCTTCGTCGAGGTCACGGTGCTCGACCCGTCCGACTTCGAGGCCGAACTGACCGTGCGCGGCGAGGTGCTGCACGGGCGCTACCGGGTGCTGGCACTGGAGAGCTCCAGCGTGCCCAACGCGCTCGCCGCCTTGCTGCTCCAGGTGCGGGACCTGACCGGGCAGCAGCCGCACATCTACTTCGAGTGGACCGAGGGCAACCCCTTCGCCCAGTTCCTGCGGTTCTTCCTGTTCGGACAGGGCGAGATCGCGCCCGTCACCCGCGAGGTACTGCGCGAGGCCGAACCGGACCGCTCGCGCCGCCCGGCCGTGCACGTGGGCTGAGCGGCATGGCGAACCCGCGCCCGGCCGTCCGCCGGTGCCGTCACGGCGGTGCCGTCCGCGAACGGCGTTGCCCCGAAAGGCGGCCGTACACCTCGTCCGCCGTCCGCGTACCTCCCGCCGGGCCCTCCCGCCAGGGCCCGTCCGTCGAGCCTTGGCGGGAGTCCCGCACGTACCTCCGACAGTCCGGCAGCGGCCGGTCAGCGGTTCTGGTGGGACTTGCTCCACGCGGGGGCGACGAAGGCCACCAGGGCGACGGCGAAGCCGACCTGGAGGATGTGGCGGATCCAGTCGATTCCCGAGGTGTGACGGACGCCGATCCAGCCGGAGACGGCGTTGCCGAGCCAGGCCCCGGCGGCGCCGAGGAGCATGGTCAGCCACCAGGGGATCGACTGCGGTCCGCGCAGGATCAGCTTGGCGATCACGCCCAGTACGAAGCCGATGATCAGAATCCACAGGAGCTGGAACATCGCAGTCCACCTTCCGGGCGCCACCGGGGCCGACGGCCCGGTGCGCCGAATCGCCGAAGACGCGGTTCGTCCCATGATCACCCGGATCCGGCGATCGGGCACGTCGGGCGGTGAACGCGCAGGTCAGCGGTGTGCCGCAAGGCCTGACGGCGGTGCACGACCGGTGGCGCCGGAGCCTCAAGGGGTCGAGGGTCGGTGGATCAGAGGGGGCAGGGCCTCAGGGGCCAGGGCCTCCGCGACGGCCTCGCGGACGTCCGGGTCCGGATCGTCCGCCAGGGCGGTCAGCAGTTCGGCGACGCCCGGCGTGGACCAGCGGCCGACCGTCAGGACCAGGTCCTCCCGCACCTCCGGGTCGGGGTGGGCGGCCAGGCGGGCGAGGTGGTCCACCGGGCCGCGCCGGCCGCGCCGGAGCACCCTGAGCCAGTACAGCGCGGCGCGCAGTTCGGCCGGATCACCCGGATCGCCGGCCGCCGCGATCCGGGCGAGCAGTACGGCGGCGGGCGGTGGC
>NZ_MSJQ01000405.1 GCF_014596515.1 Streptomyces sp. CBMA156 | reverse complement strand
GCTGGCCGACGAACTGCGCCGCAGGGACGGCCACGTGCCGCTGCTGCGGCTGCCGTTCGCGGCCGAGGGCCCGGCCCCCGCGGGCTACGACACGGTGGTCGTGCTGCCGCTGCGGGACGCCGCCGCCGAGGACCTGACCCGCCGTCTGCTGGCCGGGATCGACGACGCGCTGCTGCTCACCCTGCCCGGCCTGCGCGAGGTCGTGGTGGAGACCCCGGACGGCACCCGGACGCTCACCAGGGAGGCCGCCGGGACCCGCCCGGACGGCGTCACCGAGGTCACCGTCACCGACGACGCGGACGGCCGGCCGCGGCAGACGGTCTGGCAGACCGCCGGCACCTCCGGCCGGCTCGACGCCGAGCTGCTCACCGACCGGCCCACCGAGGAGCGCGCCCGCCCGTACTGGACGGTGACCTGGGCCGTCCCGGTCGGCCCCGACGGCGCCCCGCAGCGGCCCGCCATCGCCTCCGTGCTGCACGCGCCCACGCCGAGCGACGAGCCGGTCGGCCTGCCCGCGCTGCTGATCGCCTCCTACCCGCTGGACTCCACCCGCCGGCACGTCGCCCAGGGGCCGCTGGCCGACTTCCTCACCGAGCGGGCCGCCGACAGCTACGCCGAGCTGCTGCGCGCCCGCGGCGCCGACCTCGGCTCGCTCGGCCTCGTGCCCACCCCGCTCGGCCAGGGGGCGCTGGACAACGCGCTGCGCGCCGCGGTGCTCTCCCGGCTGCCCGAAACGCCGTTCCTGCCGCACCCGGCGCCGGTCGAGGAGGGCACGCCCGCGCTGCGGCCCCGGGACGCGACGCTGCTGGAGGGCGCGGACGGCTCGGTGGTCGAGGCGCTCTCGCCGATCTTCCCCGGGCTGCTGCCGGCCGGTCTGGAGCGGCGCACCGAGCTGCGGGTGCTGAACGTCCGCCGGGTGCCGCTGGCCGAGGTGGTGGACCAGCTGGGCGGCCTGGACCGCGAGCCCGCGTGGTGGCGCAACCTGTACGCGGCGCTCGGCGCGGCCGACCCGGAGGCGCTCGGCGCGCTGCCCGTACCGCTCGCCGACGGGCGGACGGTCACCGGGCCGCGGCGGGTCCTGCTGCCCTCCGAGGACGCCGACTGGGCGGCCTTCCCCGGCTACCCCGAGTCGCTCGCGGACGCGCTCGCCGCGCTCGACCTGCGCCTGGCCCACCCCGAGGCGGCCCACCCGCTGCTGGCCAAGCTCGGCGCCGGCACCGCCACCCCGGCCGGGGTCCTGGACACCCCCGAGGTGCGGGCCGCCGTCGCCCGCTCCTACGAGCTGGCCGAGGACGACCCGGACGCCGCGCTGGAACTCGCCGACGCCGTCCTGGCGCTGGTGAAGGCCGCCGCCCCGGAGCCGGGCGCGCACCCGTGGCTGGCCAGGCTGGCGCTGCTCGACGACGAGGGCGAGCCCGCCCGGGCGGGTGAACTCGTGCTGCCCGGGAGCCCGTTCGCCATGCTCGCCCGCGAGGAGGACGCCGGCTGGGTGGACGACGAGCTGCTGGAGCGCTGGGGCCCCGAGGTGCTCGCCGCCGTCGGCGTGCCGGCGGACTTCGTGCTGGTGCGGGCCGAGGACGTGGTGCTCGACCCGGACGACCTGGAGCGGCTCGACCCCACCGCCCCGGCCGACCGCGCGGCCGGCGGCCACCCCACCGGCCTGCTGGACGAGGCGCCGGACGGGCTCGCCGAGTGGGCCGAGGACGTGCTGGAGGCGCTCCAGGCGGACGAGGCGGTCGGCGTCCCGCCGGTGGCCGCCGAGCTGCTGGCTGTGCGCGACCTCGACCTGGTGGACGACGACGCCTGGCCGGAGGCGCTCGCCGCGCTGGCCCGCCCGCCGTACCGGGACGCCGTGGTCACCCCGGTGCGCACCCTGCTGCCGGACGGCTCGTACGCCGACCTGCCGCCGTACACCGCGTGGTGGCTGCGCGACCACCCGGTGCTGGAGGGCCGCGAGCCGGCCGGCCTGCGGTCCGCCGGGGCCGACCCGCTGCTGCGCGGCCTGTACGACGAGGCCCGCACCACCCTGGACGAGCAGTTCCTGCACGCGCTCGGGGTGCGCACCACGCTGGCCGCGCTGCTCGCCGAGCCGCACGGCCCGGACGAGGTGCTGGACCGGATGACCGACCCGGCCGCCGAGGTCGGCCACCGCCAGCTGCACGGCATCCACACCGCGCTGGCCCGGGTGGACGCCGGGCGGATCGAGCCGCTGGACGTGGTGCGGGCGCTGCCGCCGCTGGACCCGGCCACCGGTCGGCGGCCGGACCACACGGTGGTGGTGGACGCCACCGAGGCGGTCGTCGCGGACGCCCCCGACCTGGTCCAGCTGCTGCACCCGTACCCGCTGCTGCCGGTCGCCCCGGCGCTGGCCGCGGACCTCGCGGAGCGGCTGCAGGTGTCGCTGGCCAGCGAGGTGGCGGGCGGCCGGGTGCTCTCCGAGGGCGTGCTGCACCGGGTCCCCGCGGTGGTGCGGGAACTGCTGCCGGGCTGCCCGGCCGCGTACGAGGAGCACGAGGACCTGCTGGTCGTCGGGCCCGACGGCGGCGAGGCGGCGGTGGACTGGCGCTGGGACACCGGGGCGGACACCCCGGAGCCGCCGTACGACCCGGAGCTGGCCGAGGCCGGCGACGAGGACGACGAGTTCGAGGTCCCGCCGGTGCCCGGTCTGCTGCACGCGGCCACGCCGGAGGGCCTCGCCGCCGGCCTGGCCTGGTCGGTCGGGCAGTGGCACCGCCGCTTCGAGGTGCTGGCCGCCCTCAGTGAGCCGGACCGCGCCTACGAGCTCTCGGCCGCCCGCGACTTCGAGGGCTGAGCCCGGACGGGCGCGCACCCGGTCTCAGCGGGGGCGCGCCCGCAGCCGCAGGTAGACCGTGACGGTGGCGGTCGGCCAGACCGCGCCGAGCGTCACCAGCGCGGCGGTCCGCAGCGCGGGCGTCGGCCTGACCGCCATGCCGAGGCCGGCCATCGCCAGGGCGGTCAGGCCGACGGCCAGCAACCCGCCCAGGAAGGCGATGAACGCCTCCAAGTCCCCACCCCTGCGCGCCATCCGGCACCCCCTCGGGGCCATCATCGGGTGCGCGCGGGGGCTTGTCACGCGGTGGCGGGCCTGGCCCGTCACTCCATGCCGCGGCGCTTCATGACGCGCCAGGCGACCTCCAGGGCGATGCCGCAGACCACCGCGATGGCGACGCCCGTCAGCGGGTCGCGGAAGCCGACCAGGGAGAGGTCGAAGAACCTCTTCAGCGGCGGGACCAGCAGGACCAGCGCGAAGGCGCCGCCCATGGTGCCGATCAGCAGCAGGCGCCACCAGCTGTACGGGCGGGCGACGATGGCGAGGACCCAGATGGCGATCAGGAAGAGCGTCAGGGTGGCCACGCTGGTGTCGGCCTTGAGGTCGGTCGCGTGGTCGGTGCGGGCGAGCGTGTAGGCGACGAAGGTGCCGACGCCGGCGATGGCGCCGCCGGGGATCGCGAGCCGCAGCACCCGCTTCACGAAGCCGGTGCGGGCCCGTTCGTTGTTGGGGGCGAGCGCGAGGAAGAAGGCCGGGATGCCGATGGTCAGCGAGGACAGCACGGTGGAGTGCCGGGGCAGGAACGGGTACGGCGAGTGGGTGAAGATCACCAGCAGCGCCAGCAGGACGGAGTAGACGGTCTTCACCAGGAAGAGTGAGGCGACCCGCTCGATGTTGCCGATCACCCGGCGGCCCTCGGCCACCACCGAGGGCAGCGAGGCGAAGGAGTCGTTGAGCAGCACGATCTGGGCGACCGCCTTGGTGGCGTCGGAGCCGGTGCCCATCGCCACGCCGATGTCGGCGTCCTTGAGCGCGAGCACGTCGTTGACGCCGTCGCCGGTCATCGCCACGGTGTGGCCGCGGGACTGCAGCGCCCCGACCAGCTGGCGCTTCTGCTGGGGGGTGACCCGGCCGAAGACGCTGGTCCGGTCGGCGGTCTCGGCGAGCTCCTCCGGGTCGGTCGGCAGGGAGCGGGCGTCCAGCGGGTGGTCGGCGCCCGGCAGGCCCAGGTGGCCGGCCACCGCGCCGACCGAGACCGCCGCGTCGCCGGAGATGACCTTGGCCCTGACCCGCTGGCTCTCGAAGTACCGCAGAGTCTCGGCGGCGTCCGAGCGCAGCCGCTGCTGGAGCACCACCAGGGCGAGCGGGGTGAGGCCGGCCGCCGGGTCGGGGGAGTCCAGCGGGACGGGCGTGCGCCCCAGCAGCAGCACCCGCAGGCCCTTGGCGCCCAGCTCGTCCACCTCGGCCAGCGCGGGGTGCCCGGCGGGCAGCAGCACGTCCGGCGCGCCGAGCAGCCAGCTGGCCTCGCCGCCCTGCGGCTCCAGCAGCTGCACGCCGCTCCACTTGCGGGCGGAGGAGAAGGGCATCGCCTCGATCACCCGCCAGCCGTCGCGCCCCGGAGCACCGTCGGAGGCGTCGCCGCGCCCGTACGCGTCGATGACCGCCTGCATGGACGCGTTGGGGCGGGCGTCGGCGCCGGCCATCACGGCCAGCGCGTGCTTGACGGTCTCCGGGGCGACGGCGGCGGGCTCCCCGTTCGAGAGCACCCGCAGGTCGACCACGTCCATGCCGCCCTCGGTGAGGGTGCCGGTCTTGTCCAGGCAGACGGTGTCCACCCGGGCCAGGCCCTCGATCGCCGGGAGCTCCTGGACCAGGCACTGCTTGCGGCCGAGCCTGACCACGCCGATCGCGAAGGCGACCGAGGTCAGCAGCACCAGTCCCTCGGGGACCATCGGCACGATGCCGGCCACCATCCGCCGCACGGCCTCGCGCCAGTCCCTGCCCTCGACGGCCAGCTGGCTGATGATCAGGCCGAGGGCGGTGGGGATCAGCAGGTAGGTGATGAACCGCAGGATGCTGTCGATGCCGGTGCGCAGCTCCGACTTCACCAGGGTGAACTTGCTGGCCTCCTCGGCGAGCTGGGCCGCGTAGGCCTCGCGGCCGACCTTGGTGGCGGTGAACGTGCCGGCGCCCGCCACCACGAAGCTGCCGGACATCACCTGGTCGCCGGGCTGCTTGAGGACCGGGTCGGGTTCGCCGGTGAGCAGCGACTCGTCGATCTCCAGGCCGTCCGCCTCGGTGACCTCGCCGTCCACGATCACCTTGTCGCCGATGCCGAGCAGCACCGTGTCGTCGAGGACGATCCCGGAGACGCCGATCTGCTGGACGGTGCCGTCCCGGCGGACCTGCGGTCGGGCCTCGCCGATCAGGGCCAGGCTGTCCAGGGTCTTCTTGGCGCGCAGCTCCTGGATGATGCCGATCGCCGTGTTGGCCACGATGACCAGGCCGAACAGGCCGTCCTGGAGCGGGCCGACGATCAGGATGATCCCGAACATCACGCCGATGATCGCGTTGAACCGGGTGAAGACGTTGGCCCGGACGATCTCCCTGGTGGACCGGCTGGACCGCACCGGAACGTCGTTGACCTGGCCCTTCGCGACCCGCTCCGCGACCTCTGCGGCGGTCAGGCCGCCGCGCCGCCCGGGCAGCAGGCCGAGGGGGTGTGCTCCGTCCGGGCGGTCTCCGTCGGCCGGCTGCTCTTCCGCGGGCTGGGCAGGCTGCGTCATGGCACCGACTCTACGGGTGCCTTATGTCCGGTGCGTGCTACTAAAGGACTATTCAGTCCGACCGGGTGGCAGGGTCCTGGCCGTCGTCCTCGGCGGTGCGTTCGGCGGTGTGTCCGGCCGGGTCGGCGGCCGCCTCGGCGGCGCGGCCGCGGGCGATCGCGTCCCGCCGGGCGCGGCAGTACCAGAGGCCGATCAGGCCGAGCAGGCCGCCGGAGAGGCAGATCCAGGGCCAGGTGCCGTGCCCGTGGTCCGAGAGGGTGCCCTGGAAGGGCAGCAGGGCGACGAAGGCGACGAACCACAGCACCGTGCCGCCGCCGACGATGGCGACGTCGTTGGCCTCCAGCGGAGGGGGCGAGGGGTGCAGTGGCGTCCTGGGCATGGGCCTAGCGTACGGTGCGGTGGGGCGCCTTGACGGGTGCGGAGGCCCCGTGCGGGCTCTACGCGCGAAGATAGCGCGTATGCGATCGGGAAACCATACTTAAAAATCTGCGCCCGGCCATCGTCGCCCCGGGCGTCCCCTCCCCCTCCTCAGCTCCCCCACAGAGGACGCACGCATGCCTGTGGTCCAGCCGACCACCGAGTCGCCCGAACCCGCCGACGCCGCGCCGAAGCCCCCCACGAGCGCCGTCGACCGCTTCTTCCGGATCAGCGAGCGAGGCTCCACCCTGCCGCGCGAGATCCGCGGTGGTGTCGCCACCTTCTTCACCATGGCGTACATCCTGGTGCTGAACCCGATCATCCTGGCCAGCGGTACGGACATCACCGGGGCCCACCTGGACAGCGGCCAGCTGGTCACCGCCACCGCCCTCACCGCGGGCCTCACCACCCTGCTGATGGGTGTGATCGGCAACGTCCCGATCGGCCTGGCCGCCGGCCTAGGCGTCAACACGATCGTCGCGCTCCAGCTCGCCCCCAAGATGACCTGGCCGGACGCCATGGGCATGGTCGTGCTGGCCGGTTTCGCGATCATGCTGCTGGTCGCCACCGGTCTGCGCGAGCGGGTCATGAACGCGGTTCCGCTCGGCCTGCGCAAGGCCATCGCGATCGGCATCGGTCTGTTCATCAGCCTGGTCGGCCTGGTCGACTCCGGCTTCGTCAGCCGCATCCCGGACGCCGCCCACACCACCGTCCCGCTCCAGCTCGGCGGCAACGGGCACCTGCTCGGCTTCCCGGTGCTGATCTTCGTGGTCGGCCTGGTGCTCACCCTGATCCTGCTGATCCGCAAGGTGCCCGGCGCCATCCTGATCAGCATCGCGGTCTCCACCGCGCTCGCCGCGATCATCGACAAGGTCGCCGACATCCCGGCGCTCAAGTGGGGCCTCACCGTCCCGACCTGGCCGGGCAACCCGGTCTCCGCGCCGGACTTCGGGCTGGTCGGCAAGGTCAGCCTGTTCGGCGGCTTCGAGAAGGTCGGCGTGCTGACCGGCCTGCTGTTCGTCTTCACCGTGCTGATGTCCTGCTTCTTCGACGCGATGGGCACCATCCTCGGCGTGGCCGACGAGGCCCACCTGCTGGACGAGAAGGGCGACCTTCCCGGCATCAACAAGGTGCTGATGGTCGACGGCATCGCCACCGCGGCCGGCGGCGCCACCTCGGCCTCCGCCAACACCTGCTTCGTGGAGTCGACCGCCGGGGTCGGCGAGGGCGCCCGGACGGGCTTCGCCTCGATCGTCACCGGCCTGCTCTTCGTGGTGGCGCTCTTCCTCACCCCGCTCGCCACCATGGTCCCGGCCCAGGCCGCCACCCCGGCCCTGATCACCGTCGGCTTCCTGATCCTGGCCAACTCGATCAAGGAGATCGACTGGGCCGACTACACGATCGCGGTCCCGGCCTTCCTGACCATCGTGATGATGCCGTTCACCTACAGCATCACCAACGGCATCGGCCTGGGCTTCATCGCCTTCTGCATCCTGCGCGTCGCGGCCGGCCGCGGCCGCGAGGTGCCGGTCCCGATGTACGCGGTGGCGTCGGTGTTCGCCTTCTACTACCTGATGCCGGCCTTCGGCCTGCTCTGACGCCGTACGGCCCCCGACGGCCCCGCGCTCCCCGGAGCGCGGGGCCGTCGGCGTCTCCGCGGGCTCCCGGTCAGTGGACGCAGAACTCGTTGCCCTCCGGGTCCTGCATGATCGTCCAGGCGCCGCCGGGCTCCTCGACGTGCCGGAGCGCGGTGGCGCCGAGGGATTCGAGGCGGGTGACGGTGGCCTCGCGCTCGCCCGGGGCGGCGTGGACGTCGAGGTGCAGGCGGTTCTTGCCCCGCTTGGGCTCGGGGACGGCCTGGAACAGGACGCGCCGGCCGAGGCCGGTGTCGGAGGCCGGGTCGAACGGGTCGTCGGGGTGGCGGACGGCGGCCAGGGAGCGCCAGGCGGAGTGGCCGTCCACCTCGGTGAGGGCGTCCTGGCCGACGGCGCCGGCGGCGAGCAGCCGGGCGATCAGCGTGCTGTGGTCCTCTTGCGTGTACTCCAGGGCGGCGGCCCAGAAGGCGGCCTGGCGGTGCGGGTCGGCGCAGTCGATGACGAGCTTCCAGTGCAGCGGCATGTAACTGGTTGTACCGGTTACCTGGGCGCCGGGCAATGATCTCGGTCGGAAGCTGTCAAAAAGGCACCCGTGTAGGCGAGTTGGCGGAGGGAATACTGGCTGGACGGAGAAGGGGGAGGGGACTCGACCAATGGTGCAAGAGGATCCGCCGGGGGGCGTCGAGGCACGGCTGCTGCCGGAGCTGTTCCGGACGACGGACAAGGCCTCGCTGGACGGCCAGCGCGAGACGCTGCGCTGGTACCGGGGGCTGATCGCGATGCTGGTGGTCGCCGCCGTGATCGGGTCGTTCCCCGGCCCGGACGACGACAGGAGTGGCGTCGACCCGTGGCCGATGCTCTCGGTGGCGGCCTTCCTGGTGGCCGGGTACTTCTGGTCCCGGCTGCGCCGCAGCAACCCGCAGGGGCGCTGGTACCAGGCCAGGGCGGCGGCCGAGTCGGTCAAGACGCTGGCCTGGAAGTACACCGTCCGGGCCCGGCCGTTCGACGGGGAGGCCGAGTCTGCGGACGTCGACCGCGGCTACCTGCTCCAGGTCGAGGACGTGCTGCGGGCCTTCGAGGACCCGGAGATCGTGCCGCCCGACAGCGTCGCCGAGATCACCCCGGAGATGCGGCGGCAGCGCGCCGAGAGCCTGTCCAACCGGCGCACCCTCTACCTGCGCACCCGGGTCGAGGGCCAGCGCACCTGGTACCGCTCCAGGGCCGAGGCCTGTGACTCGCAGGCGGTCTCCTGGGGGCTCGGCATCGCGGTGCTGATCATCGTCGGCGCGGCGGCGGCCATCGCCCAGGCCACCGGCGCGCTGTCGGTGCACCTCTTCGGCGCCACCTCGGCCGCGGCCGCGGCGATCATCGCCTGGACGCAGCTCAAGCAGCTCGGCCCGCTGGCCGCCGCCTACCAGCTGGCCGCGCGGGAGCTGGAGAACGTCGGCAACCAGCTGTCCGACCTGGACCTCAAGGTGCCGGACGCCGAGGCCCGCTGGGCCAGGCTGGCCGCCGAGGCGGAGGACGCGGTCTCCCGGGAGCACACCACCTGGCGGGCCCGCCGGGCGTTCCCGCGCTGAGCCGTACGGAACCGGGGGCCGGGCGGGACCGGAGGGGTCGACGGGAGAGAGTACCCGGCGGGAGCGGGGAGTTGGGGAGATCCGGCGAAACGCGGGGGCCGGGTGTGCGGGGTGCGTGAGAGTAGGGCGCCGAGGTACGGACCGTAATCATTACGTGTCCATGCCCTGGTTTCATCGCCTGCGCGCGACCCCAGTTCCCGCCGGAGGCCCTCCTTGCGCATTCTCCTGATCGCCAGCGCGTTCAACAGCCTGACCCAGCGCGTCCATACCGGGCTGCGCGAGCGCGGCCACCAGGTCGCCGTCCAACTCGCCCTCGGTGACGAGCAGATGAGGGCGGCGGTGGCCCGCACGGACCCCGAGCTGGTCATCTGCCCGATGCTCACCAAGGCCGTCCCGCGGGACGTCTGGTCCACCAGGACGGTCCTGATCGTGCACCCGGGGCCCAAGGGCGACCGCGGCCCCTCTTCGCTCGACTGGGCGATCACCGAGGGGGCGCGGCGCTGGGGCGTCACCGTGCTGCAGGCCGTCGCGGAGATGGACGCCGGGGACGTCTGGGCGTCCGTCGAGTTCCCCGTCCCCGCCTGCGGCAAGAGCGAGTTGTACCGCGGCGAGGTCGCCGACGCCGCCGTCGAGGCCGTCCTGCTGGCCGTCCAGCGGTACGAGGGAGGGCTGTTCACCCCCGAGCCGCTGGACTACGCCCGGCCGGACGTGCACGGCGAGCCGCGGCCCTTCCTGCGCCAGGAGGCGCGCCGGATCGACTGGGAGTGCGACGACACCGCCACCGTGCTGCGCAAGCTGCGCGCCGCCGACTCCCAGCCCGGCGTGCTGGACGAGCTGTACGGACGGGAGTTCTTCCTGCACGGCGGCCACCCCGAGGACGAGCTGCGCGGTCCGGTGCCGGGCGCCGTGCTGGCCACCAGGGACGGCGCGGTCTGCCGGGCCACCGTGGACGGCGCGGTGTGGATACCGCAGCTGCGCCCGCGCCGCACCCCCGGCGGTCCCGTCACCTTCAAGCTGCCGGCCGCCACGGTGCTTGCCGACGAGCTGCACCGGGTCCGCGAGGTGCCGGTGAGTCCGGAGCGGGCGGCCGGCCGGGACACCTGGTCGGAGCTGCGCTACCGGGAGGAGGGCGAGGTCGGCTTCCTCGAATTCGCCCACGCGGGCGGGGCGATGAGCACCGGGCAGTGCCGCCGGCTGCTCGACGCCTACCGGGCGGCGGCCGAGCGGCCGACCTCGGTGCTGGTGCTCGGCGCGCCCAGGGACTTCTACTCCAACGGGATCCACCTCAACGTCATCCAGGGCGCGGCCTTCCCGGCGCTGGAGTCCTGGGAGAACATCAACGCGATGGACGACTTCGTCGAGGCGGTGCTGACCACCACGGACAAGGTGACGGTGGCGGCGCTGGCCGGGAACGCGGCGGCCGGCGGGCTGATGGCGGCGCTCGCCGCCGACGAGGTGTGGTGCCGGGAGTCGGCGGTGCTCAACCCGCACTACCGGCTGATGGGCCTGTACGGCTCCGAGTACTGGACGTACACCCTGCCCCGCCGGGTCGGCGCCGAGCGGGCCGGGCGGCTCACCGCCGAGGCGCTGCCGGTGAGCGCCGAACACGCCCGCCGGATCGGCCTGGTGGACCGTACGGCCGGCGGGGACGCGGCAGGGTTCCGCCGCTGGGTGGCCCGCGAGGCGGCCCGGATCGCCGGCTCCCCGGAGCTCACCGGGCGGCTGGTGGACAAGAAGCGGCGCCGCGCGGCGGACGAGGAGGCCAGGCCGCTGGCCGAGTACCGGGCGGAGGAACTGCGCCGGATGCACGCCAACTTCTACCGGGCGGGGGAGCCGTACCACGCGCTGCGGCGGGACTTCGTGCACAAGGCCTGCCCGGTGGCCACGCCGGAGCACGTGGCGGGGCCGCTCGGGCAGCCGTGGTCGTAGGGCTGCGCGGGGCCGTCGGGGGCGGGACGGCGCCCGGCCGGGGTGGGGGACCCGGCCGGACGCCCGTTCGGGCCCCCGGCTCCCGTGCCCGGGTTCAGCGCCGGGCCGCCCCGCTCAGCGGCCGCGGCTGCCGCGGCTGTCGTGGGGGCAGCGGGGCGGCCGGACCGGCCAGCAGGGGCCGGGAGTCGGGCCGGCTCGGCGAGACGGCGAAGGCCAGCGAGCCGAAGAAGACGTAGCAGCCGAGCCCGACCCCGAGCGGGAAGATGAACTGGAGCGCCATCACCCCGTCCTCGGTGGAGCGAGAGAAGTCCAGGTGGACGGAGAGCGCCGCCATGCCGGTGTAGTGCATCGCGCAGACCGCCACGCCCATCACCGGAGCCGCCGCCAGCACGGCGAGCGTGCCCCGGATGTTCAGCGCGGCCCAGAGCGCGGCGGTGGCCGCGACCACGGCGATGGCCACCGAGGCCACCACGGTGAGCCGGTCGTAGCCGAGCCGTCCGGGCAGGACCATCGCGGCCATGCCCAGGTAGTGCATCGCGGCGACCCCGAGCCCGGTGGTCAGTCCGCCGACCAGCAGCGCCAGGGCGCGGCGCCGCCAGTACCCGACGGTGAAGAGCCCGACGCCGACCACGGCGACGGCGACCAGCAGGCTGAGCACGGTCGGCCAGGGCCGGTAGCTGATCTCGACGCCGGTCACGGAGAAGCCGAGCATCGCGATGAAGTGCATGGACCAGATCCCGGCCCCGAGCGAGGTCGAGGCGAACAGCAGCCAGACGGCCCGGGTGCGGCCCCGGGAGACGAGCGCCCAGCGGGCGCTGCGCAGTGCGACGAACGCGCCGACGCAGGCGACGAAGTACGAGACCGCCGGTGTCACCCAGCCGTGGTCGGCATGGTGGATCTCACCCAACAGAACTCCCTGGACGAGGGGTTGAGGGCACCGGGGCGCGGTCGGACGCGGCAAGCCGGGGAAGGCGCGCGGCAACGGGCACCGGAGCGGGAACACGGTCCCGCGGGAAGGAGCCTGGCGTGTGGTGCCCCTGACAACAGCGGAGAGTAGTCACTGCCGGGCAGTCGCACAATGTTCGCGTTTTTCGTGAAGTCCCAGGTCAGGATGGACCTTTACGGTGCCTGCATGATCCCGGCACCAACCCCTGACACCGCCTGCGCACCGCCCACCGGGCCCCGGCCGGCGAACGCGGCGGTCACTCCAGGGGGGCTAGGCCGAACGGGTGCCCGGCCGGATCGATCAGCACCCGCAGGGTGCGGCCGTGCTGGTAGGTGGGCTCGGTGGCGCCGAGTGCGAGGGCCTTCGCGGTGGCCTCGTCCAGGTCGTCGACGTAGAAGTCGAGGTGGAAGTGCTTGCTGCCGTCCGGCTCCGTCCACGGCTCGGGCCGGTACCCGGTCACCCGCCCGAAGCCGAGCGGGCTGCCGCCCTCGGGGTTGTCCAGGATCGCGAAGTTCTCGTCGGTGTGCCTGGTCTCCCACCCCAGCAGCTCGCCGTAGAACGACGCCAGCGCGACCGGGTCGGCGCAGTCGATGGTGACCATGGCGAGCCGGCCGAAGCCGGTGTCGCCGGACCCCGCCTGCGCGGACCGCTCGGACGGCTGCGGCCGTCCGGACTGCTCGGACTGCCGGGACTGCTCGGTGGCGACGTCGGACATGACTGGTCGGCCCTTCTGGGAGTCGAGAGCTGGGGCCCATGACCCAATATGGCACCGGGGAGACCCCTCGGCACGGTGGCGGATCTCATTTTCCTTAGCGTAAGTAATGACGTAGGCTAAAGAGATGCCCGAGATGTCCGAGCCGGACTTCGCAGCGATCAGTCAGCTGCGGTCGTCCACGATGCGCCTCTCCCGACGACTCAAACACCAACGGGTGGAGGAGTCGCTGAGTCCCACCGAGATGGGAGTGCTGGGCACCCTCGCCCGGTGCGGGAAGGCGACGCCGGGTGAGCTCGCCCGGAAGGAGCACGTGCAGCCTCCTTCGATGACCAGGATCGTCGCGATGCTGGAGGAGAAGGGGCTGGTGCGGCGCGAACCGCACCCCGAGGACCGCCGTCAGGTGGTCGTCAGCAGCACCGAGCAGGCCGAGACGATCCTCGCGGAGAGTCGCCGGCGCCGGAACGCCTGGCTCGCCGAGCTCGCCCAGGGGCTCGACGAGGAGGAGTGGGCCGTCCTCAGGGAGGCCGCGCCCGTGCTCTACAAGCTCGCACACCTCTAGGCACACCGAATCCGGCGAGCCGCCGGGAGAAGAAGGAGTACCGCATCACCGCAGGACCGACCACGGACACCAGGAGCGCGACGGCCACCGCCATGGCCGTCGCGCCGCGAGGGGAGACCACAGTGACACCGCCGGCCGCAGCCAGCGCCGCCGCCATCCGCACCGACGACCCGACCACCGAATCCGCCGCGGCCAGTGCCGCGGCCGCCGACGCCCAGGCACCCGCCCCCACGGGGCAGCCGGGCAACGGCGACGACGACCCCGACGAACGCACCGCGGCGGACCCCGCCGCTCCCGGCCTGGCCCACCCGCCGGCCCCGTCTCCCACAGGTGCCGAATTCACCCGGCCCGGGGGGATGTTCTCCTCCCTGCGCGTTCGCAACTACCGCTACTACTTCGCCGGCCAGGTGGTGTCCAACACCGGTACCTGGATGCAGCGGATCGCCCAGGACTGGCTCGTGCTGAGCCTCACCGGCAGCCCGCTCGCGGTCGGCATCACCACCGCCATGCAGTTCCTGCCGATGCTGCTGCTCGGCCTGTTCGGCGGCGTGCTCGCCGACCGGATGCCCAAGCGCCGGCTGCTGATCTACACCCAGGGCGCGATGGGCCTGCTGGCCGTCGGCCTCGCGGTGCTGACCATCGGCGGTGCGGTGACGCCGTACTACGTGTACGCCTTCGCGCTGCTGCTCGGCCTGGTCACCGTGGTGGACAACCCGGCCCGGCAGGCCTTCGTCGCCGAGATGGTCGGGCCCAAGGACCTCGCCAACGCGGTCAGCCTGAACGCCGCCAACTTCCAGACCGCCCGGCTGGTCGGCCCCGCCGTCGCGGGCCTGCTGATCGCCGCGGTCGGCAGCGGCTGGGCGTTCGCCGTCAACGCGCTGTCCTTCGTGGCCGTGATCGGCGGGCTGCTCGCGATGCGGGAGAGCGAACTGCGCCCGACCGAGCCGATCGCCCGGGAGAAGGGGCAGCTGCGCGAGGGGCTGCGGTACGTCAGGGAGCGGCCCGAGCTGCTCTGGCCGATGGTGCTGGCCGGGTTCGTCGGCACCTTCGGCTTCAACTTCCCGACGCTGCTGGCCGGTTTCGCGTACGACACCTTCAAGGTGGGCGCCGGCCAGTACGGCCTGCTGAACACCGCGATGGCGGTCGGCTCGCTGACCGGTGCGCTGCTCGCCGCCCGCCGGGGCGTGCCGCGGCTGCGCCGGCTGGTCGGTGCGGCGCTGGCCTTCGGCATGCTGGAGGTGGTCGCCGCGTTCGCGCCCGACTTCTGGACCTTCGCGCTGCTGCTGATGCTGGTCGGGGTCTTCGGGCTGAGCTTCAACACCTCGGTCAACGCCTCGTTGCAGCTGGCCACCGACCCCGCGATGCGCGGCCGGGTGATGGGCCTGCTGGTGCTGGTCTTCACCGGCGGCACGCCGATCGGCGCCCCGATCGTCGGCTGGGTGACCGCCTCGTACGGGCCCCGGCTCGGCCTGCTGGCCTGTGGACTGGTGTCCGCGGCGGCGGCCGGCGTGGTCGGCCTGGTACTGGCCCGCAGCGCGGACCTGCGGGTGCGCTTCGACCTGCACCCGGGCCGCGGCGGCCGAGTGGTGGCCTTCGTGCCGCGGACCGGTGCGGCGCGCAAGTCGGAGCTGGCGACGGCCTGCTGACGGACCGTCCGGTTTCCCTGGAGATCGACGGGATCTTCGGGGAAACCCGTGGGGTCAGAGCCGGATGGCGAGGACCTGGCCGGGCCAGACGCCGTCCGGGCGTTCGACCTCGAAGCCCTCGGTCTCGGTGAAGCCGAGCGCCCGGTACTGGGCGACCAGCCTGCGGTCGGCGCCGGCGTAGCAGTCCACCCGGAGCAGGCCGATGCCGCGCCGGCGGGCCTCCTCGACCGCGTCGGCGATCAGCGCGGCGCCGATGCCCGAGCCCTTGAGGCCGCGGTCGGTGACCAGGTTGCGGACGAACAGCTCGCGTTCGTCCACGGCGGGGACGAACGTGCCGCGCTCCTCGGACAGCACGCAGGAGCCGACCGTACGGCCCCGGCCGTCCACCGCGAGGCGGATCAGGAACGGCTCGGCGCCGTACCTGCCGATGTGCTCCACCCGGGCCGGGTCGGTGCTGAAGGGCCGGTCGCCCCACTGGCCGGTGCGGTCCTGCCCGGCCAGCCAGGCCACGGCGCCGTCGAGCAGGGCGAGGACGTCGGGGATGTCCTCGGGGCCTCCGGTGCGGATCTTCACGCCGCTGGAATCGATCATGGACCCGTTCTATCCCGGACCGGGGGTGCGCGGGAAGGCGTCCGCCCGCGCGGGAGGATGGGCGCATGAGGTTGTTCGTGGCGGTGCTCCCGCCGGCCGAGGCGTTGCAGGGGCTCTCCGACGCGGTCGCGCCGGTGCGCGAGCTGCCCGGGGCGGACCGGTTGCGCTGGACCGGGGTCGAGGGCTGGCACCTGACCCTGGCCTTCCTGGGAGAGGTGCCGGCCGAGCGGCTGCCGGAACTGGAGGAGGGCCTGGCCGCCGTGGCCGGGGTCCACCCGGTGCACCGGCTGCGGATCGCGGGCGCCGGGCGGTTCGGCGACCGGGTGCTCTGGGCCGGGGTGGAGGGCCGGGGCTGGGCGCTGCGCCGGCTGGCCGAGGCCGTCACCGAGGCCACCGCGGACGTGACCGGGGCCACCGACGGCTTCGCCTTCCACCCGCACCTCACCCTCGCCAGGGCCGGTTCCCACCGGGGCCGGCGGCGGGCCGTGCAGCGGGTCGCCGCGGCCGGGCTGGACGGCCTGGTGGCGGCGCTGGCCGACTACCGGGGGCCGGAGTGGGAGGCCGCCGGGTTGCACCTGGTGCGCAGCGACCTGGGCGGCGGCTTCGCGCACTACGAGTCGCTGCGCTGCTGGGCGCTGGCGGACTGGAGCTGAGGACGGCCCCGGGCCCGGGAGACCGGGGTCCAGGGAGCCCGGGACCGGGGCCGGGGGAGCCCGGGGAACGGCGGACCGCTCCCCGGGCCCGGTGGATCAGCTGGTGTAGTAGCCCTGGACGTCGGCCACCAGGTCCAGGCTGCCGTGAGGGTTGTACAGCTCGATGAAGCCGTCGGCGCTGACCGGGACGATCGTCATGGAGGCGATGTCCTGCCCGGCCGTGTAGTTCAGGTTGGAGGTGCCGGGCACCGGGGTGCCGGCCTTGTGCGCGGTGACGTGGCCGGCCTGGTCGGCGTTGGTGCCGGTCAGGTTGAGCACGACGGCCGCGACGTTGTCCGGCACGCCGCCCAGCCCGGTGACCTTCACCCGGGTGGTGGAGCCAGGGCCTGCCTGGTGCTGCGGGGCGCCCAGGCCCTCGCGGGTGTCGAGCACCCGGGTCGGGGTGGCCGGGACGAACAGGCCGTGCTGGCCGGCCGGGGTGCCGGACACGTTGCCCTCGAACTTGCCGAGGTAGTCGACCACCACGTGGGCCGCGCCGGAGTTGGTGTAGAGCGCGAGCTTCCCTTCCCGTCCGGTGTAGGCGTACGACAGGTTGGTGGCCGTCTGGCCCGCCGAGAAGTTGACGTCCGAGATCGACCAGGGCTGCTGCCCCGCCGGGTACATGGTCAGGTGGGCGTCCTCGGTCGGCTCGGTGACGGTCGCCTGGACGACCTGGAGGCCGCTGATCGAACCGACCGAGGAGATGTCCAGGTCGAAGACGTTCCCCGCGCCGCCGAGCAGCTTGCCGGGGTGGCCGCCGAGGTCCGTGCGGGTGTCCAGGAGACGCTGCGGCTCGCCGAGCTCGAAGGTGAAGCCGGGGGTCGTCACGGGGGCCGCGCTCCGGGGGACGTACCAGCCCTGGAGGTCGGCGACCAGGTGCACCCGGCCGATGTGGTTGTACAGGTTGACGATGCCGTCCGGGCCGACCTGCACGGTCACCCGGTTGCTGGTGACCTTGTGCGCGGTGTCGACGTTCAGGTTGGACACCACCGGGCGGGCGGCGCCGCCCGGGTAGGCGGTGATGTAGCTGTCCTCGGTCGAGTCGACGGCGGTGACGTTCATGACCACCGAGCTCGGCAGCCGGTCGGCCGGGACCTGGAGCAGCTTGGCGATGTCGAGCCTGACGACACCGTCCGGGCCGACCTTGCCGCTGGGCGCGCCGTTGCCGACCCGGGTGTCGAGGATGCGCCAGTTCGAGGCCGAGTACCAGACGCTGGCCGGGCCGACCTGGTCGGCGGCCGGGGTGTTCGGGGTGGCGAAGGCGGCCGGTGCGGCGGGCAGCACGGTGCCGGCGGCGAGGGCGAGCGCGGCGAGGGCCGCGGCGCGGGACGTGCGCATGAAGGTGTTCCCCCTGGAAGTGGAAGGTGCGGCGGGTGGGCGGGCCGGGCGGCGGGTCAGGAGGTGTAGAAGCCCTCGACGTCCGCGACCAGGTCGACCGCGTCGTGCGGGTTGTACAGCTCGATGAAGCCCTCGCTGTCGACCGGGACCACGGTCATCGAGGAGACGTCCCTGCCCGCCCGGTAGTTGAGGCTGGAGGTGTTCGGCCGGTCGTCCCGGTACCGGTAGGCGGTGACGTGCCCGTCGCCGGTGGCGTTGGTGCCGGTCAGGTTGAGCACGACGGCGGAGGCGTTCGCCGGGGCGCCGGGCAGGCCGGTGACCTTGACCATCATGTTTCCGCCGGGGCCGAGCCGCACGGCCGGGCCGCCGTTGCCGAGGCCGGTGCGGGTGTCGAGCACCCGGGTCGGCGGGGTGGGGACGAAGAGCCCGTGGTCGGCGGCCTCGGGGTGGCTCGCGACGTGCCGGAACCTGCCCACGTAGTCGACCACCAGGTTGACCTGCCCGGCGTTGTTGTACAGGCCGAGGCCGTCCCGGCCGACGTCGACGGAGGTCAGGTTGGTGACGGTCTGGCCGGCCGCGAAGTTGAGGTCCGAGGTCTCCGGGATCCGGCTCCAGGGGCCCCCCGCGTAGGCCTTGACGTGGCTGTCCTGGGTCGCTTCGGTCGCGGTGAGCTGGAGGACCAGCTCGGTGTCGCCGTCGGTCGGGGAGGTGACGCTGGAGACGTCGGCCGCGATGGCCTTGTCGGCACCGGCGCCGACCGGGCCCTGGCGGTCGCCGATGGCGGTCCGGGTGTCGAGCAGCCGGGCGGGCTTGCCCGGGAGGTAGGTCGAGCCGGGGTTGGTGTCGCTGCCCCGTGCCTGGTAGATGCCCTGGACGTCGGCGACCAGGTGGACGCTGCCGACGTGGTTGTACAGGCTGACGGTGCCGTCCGGGGCGACCTGGACGGTGACCCGGTTGGTGGTGACGTTCCGGCCGGCGCTGACGTTCAGGGTGGAGGCGGTCGGGCGCTCGGTGCCGCCCGGGTAGGCGGTGAGGTAGCTGTCGCCGGTCGGGTCCACGGCGGTGAGGTTCATGACCACGGCGGTGGGCGTGTGGTCGGCGTGGATGGCCTGGGTGATGTTCAGCGTGATCACGCCGTCCGGGCCGATCGGGCCGGCGGTCGCGCCGACACCGGCGCGGGTGTCGAGGACGCGGACGGGAGAGATGGAGTAGAAGGGGCCGGCCGGGCCGGCCTGGGCGGCGGTGGCCTGGGCGGCGAGGGCGGCCGGCGCGGTCGGCAGCACGGTGCCGGCGGTGAGGACGAGCGCGGCGAGTGCCGCGGCGCGGGATGCGCGCATCAGAATTCCCCCCTGATTGTGACGATCATATGATCGTGCTGTGCACATCGTAGTGGGGGCCCCGGGCCACGGCCACGGGGTTGACTCCCGTGCGGCACACGGCAGTTCGGGCCCGGAGCAGCCGGTCGCGGCAGGGTCGGAGGGGGGCTCCGCTTCGGTCCTGGGTGGGCCGGAGGTACGCTCGTTGACCGTGGATCCCAAGACTCGTATGCGCATCGTCTCCGGCACCCTGGTGCTGCTGCTGGTCGTCGTGCTGATCAGCTCACTGGTCGGCCGGTAGGCCGGGAACGGCGAGAGGGCCACCGCCGGTCGGCGGTGGCCCTCGGCCGTGTCCTGTGGAGAACCGGTCCCCGGGGCCCTCAGGGGGCCGGGTCCGGTGTCCTCGGGACGGTGGTCAGAGCTGCTCGACCACGTAGTCGATGCAGTGGGTGAGCGCCTCGACGTCCGCCGGGTCGATTGCCGGGAACATCGCGACGCGCAGCTGGTTGCGGCCCAGCTTGCGGTACGGCTCGGTGTCCACGATGCCGTTGGCACGCAGTGCCTTGGCCACCGCGGTGGCGTCCACCGACTCGTCGAAGTCGATGGTGCCGACCACCTGGGAGCGCTCGGCCGGGTTCGCCACGAACGGGGTGGCGAAGGAGGACTTCTCGGCCCAGGAGTACAGCCGGGACGAGGAGTCGGCGGTGCGGGCGACGGCCCAGTCCAGCCCGCCGTTGCCGTTCAGCCACTCCAGCTGGTCGGCCAGCAGGAAGAGGGTGGACAGCGACGGGGTGTTGTACGTCTGGTCCTTCGACGAGTTGTCGATGGCCGTCGGCAGCGAGAAGAACGGCGGGATGTACCGGCCGGAGCCGGCGATCTCGGCGGCGCGCTCCAGGGCGGCCGGGGAGAAGGTGGCCAGCCACAGGCCGCCCTCGGAGGCGAAGGACTTCTGCGGGGCGAAGTAGTAGACGTCCGTCTCGGTGATGTCCACCGGCAGGCCGCCGGCGCCCGAGGTGGCGTCCACCAGGACCAGCGAGCCCTCGTCCGCGCCCACCGGGCGCCCGATCGGCATCGCGACGCCGGTCGAGGTCTCGTTGTGGGTGAGCCCGTAGACGTCCACGCCGGCCTCGGCGACCGGCAGCGGGTGGGTGCCGGGGGCGGTCTTGATCACGCTCGGCTCGCCGAGCCACGGCGCGGCCTTGACCGAGGAGGCGAACTTCGAGGAGAACTCGCCGAAGTCCAGGTGCTGGGACTTCTCCCGCACCAGGCCGAAGGCGGCGATGTCCCAGAAGGCGGTGGAGCCGCCGTTGCCGAGGACCACCTGGTAGCCCTCGGGCAGCGAGAACAGGCTGCTCACGCCCGCGCGCACGCGCTTGACCAGGTTCTTCACCGGGGCCTGGCGGTGCGAGGTGCCGAGCAGGGAGGTCTGGGTGGCGGCGAGGGCACTCAGGGCCTCGGGGCGCACCTTGGAAGGTCCGCAGCCGAAACGGCCGTCTGCGGGCTTGATGTCAGCGGGGATCTGGATCTGAGCCACCCGGGCAGCCTACCGGCCGGGGGCCCGGCGGGGGTACGGCCGTCCGCCCGCTGAGACTGTGATCGCGGCCGCCTGGAGGCCGCCCCCGGGCGCCCGGCAGCGGGCCCGGCCGGAGCCGGACCCGCTGCTCAGGGGCACTGACCGGACGCTCGTCCGGTATCCGCCGGCGCGTCGTCAGCGGGCGATGGCGTCCCAGCCCTCGATCTCCTCGGGGCGGCGCGGACCGGGGCCGATGTAGCGCGCGGAGGGGCGCACGAGCCGGCCCGTGCGCTTCTGCTCCAGGATGTGCGCCGACCAGCCCGCGGTGCGCGCGCAGGTGAACATCGACGTGAACATGTGCGCGGGGACCTCGGCGAAGTCCAGCATGATGGCGGCCCAGAACTCGACGTTGGTGGCCAGCACGCGGTCGGGGCGGCGGTTGTGCAGCTCCTCCAGCGCGGCCTTCTCCAGCGCCTCGGCGACCTCGAAGCGCGGCGCGCCGAGCTCCTTGGCGGTGCGGCGCAGCACCCGGGCGCGCGGGTCCTCGGCACGGTAGACGCGGTGGCCGAAGCCCATCAGGCGCTCGCCCTTGTCCAGGGCGTTCTTGACCCAGGCGGTCGCGTCGCCGGTGCGCTCGATCTCCTCGATCATGCCGAGCACCCGGGACGGCGCGCCGCCGTGCAGCGGGCCGGACATCGCGCCGACCGCGCCGGAGAGCGCGGCCGCGACGTCGGCGCCGGTGGAGGCGATGACCCGGGCGGTGAAGGTGGAGGCGTTCATGCCGTGCTCGGCGGCCGAGGTCCAGTAGGCGTCGACGGCCTTGACGTGCTTCGGGTCCGGCTCGCCGCGCCAGCGGATCATGAACCGCTCGACGACCGTCTCGGCCTTGTCGATCTCGCTCTGCGGGACCATCGGCAGGCCCTGGCCGCGGGCCGACTGGGCGACGTAGGACAGCGCCATCACGGCGGCCCTGGCGAGGTCGTCGCGGGCCTGGTCGGCGTCGATGTCCAGCAGCGGCTTGAGGCCCCAGACCGGGGCGAGCATGGCGAGCGCCGACTGCACGTCGACCCGGATGTCGCCGGAGTGCACCGGGATCGGGAACGGCTCGGCGGCCGGCAGGCCGGGGTTGAACTTGCCGTCCACCAGCAGGCCCCAGACGTGGCCGAAGGAGACGCTGCCCACCAGGTCGTCGATGTCGACACCGCGGTACCGCAGGGCGCCGCCTTCACGGTCGGGTTCGGCGATCTCACTCTCGAACGCGACGACTCCCTCAAGCCCGGGTACGAAATCGGACATGCGACGGCTCCTTCAGTGTTCTGCGATCGGCGCCCCGCCGTGGTGGGGCGGCGCACCAGTGACCGAATGGTGTTTGGCACTCGGTGCCAGGGTCTCAGGCACGGGGTGCATTGCGCCATACACCACCGTGGTGATGTTTCCCGCGGGCCCGCTCGGATTTCCCGCCAGGGGGCCCGATCGTGCCCGGGGGAGCCCCGGAGGCCCCGGAATCCCTGGAACCAAACGCCTGGTACCGGACAATTCCCCGCAGGGCGGGCGGTCAAGCGGTGGCGGGTCACCTGATCTCCCACCGGGGTTTGTCCGGAGGTAGCGGTGCCGGTTGCTTGTCGTACGGGATGATGTTGGCGTGCAGACCCCGGATCGCGCCCAGTCGACGCCCCCGAGCCCCGCCAACCGGACCCTGGCCGACGAGGCCCGCCCCGGCCCGGACCTCACCGTGATGCGCAAGCACTACAGCCACGAGGGCCTGGTCGAGGAGCAGCTCGCGCCCGAGCCGATCGGCCAGTTCACCCGCTGGTTCCACGAGGCGGACGACGCCGGGGTGGTGGAGCCCAACGCGATGGTGCTCTCCACCGCCGACGCCGGGGGGCGGCCCAGCTCGCGTACCGTCCTGCTCAAGGGCTACGACCTGCGCGGCTTCGTGTTCTTCACCAACTACGGCTCCCGCAAGGGCTCCGAACTCGCCGTCAACCCGTACGCGGGGCTCCTGTTCCCGTGGATCGCGCTGGCCCGCCAGGTGATCGTCCAGGGCCGGGTGGAGAAGGTCGGCCGGGACGAGACCGCCGCCTACTTCCGCACCCGCCCGCACGGCTCCCAGCTGGGCGCCTGGGCCAGCGAGCAGTCCAGCCCGGTCGGCGGCCGGGCGGTCCTCGAACAGCGCTACGCCGAGCTGGAGCGCCGCTACCCGGAGGGCGAGGGCGTGCCCGTCCCGCCGTTCTGGGGCGGGTACCGGGTGGTCCCGGAGAGCGTCGAGTTCTGGCAGGGGCGGGAGAACCGGCTGCACGACCGGCTCCGCTACGTCGCCGACCCGTCCGCCCCGACGGGGTGGCGGGTGGAGCGGCTCTGCCCGTGATCCGTTCGGCCCACGGCGCCGCGCGGCGCCGGCGTGGAGCTGATGGACCGTCACCTCACGGGTGTAGGATGCCCGTCGCGGACCTGGGCCGATGCACATCCGGCCGGCAGCCCGCTGTGCCGACACGATCGAGTGAGGGACTGATGGGCGTCACCGGTGCGGAAACCGCCGCTGGACTCGGCTCTGACCTGGTCGACGTCGCCGCCCTGCCGCTCGACGAACTCGACGCCCTGCCCGACACCGTCCTCGGCGACCTGCTGCGCCGGGTGGTCGCGGACGCCCTGACCCCGGGCGCGGAGCCGCTCGCGGCGTTCCAGTCGGCGCTCGACCGGTAGCACTCCGCGGCGCGTCCGAGCGGTGGCAGCCGTCGGCGCGCCCCGCGATCCCGTCCGCGCGCCTCCGCGCGCCGGAGTGCCCCCGGCTGCCCGGGTGCGCCTGACCACCGGCTAAACCACCCGGGGTACCGAATCCTCCAACTCGCCAGCGGGGCAAGGGGAGTTCACGACATGCTGGGGTATTAAACCAGCGCCGTCGCGGACCGTCGGGCACGGGGGGAACGAGTGGTGGAGCAGGAACAGCAACGGCCGTACTTCTTCTTCAGCTACGCGCGCCGGGACTTCGAGGCCGAGGACGCGTTCGTCAACCAGTTCTTCAACGACCTGCGGGACGAACTCGGCCGGCTGGTCGGGGTGGCCGTCCGGGCCGAGGAACTCGCCTTCCGCGACACCGAGCAGCTGCGCCTCGGGGACGACTGGGCCGAACGGCTGGCGACGATGCTGGGCCGCAGCCGGACCATGATCGCGCTCTACTCGCCGGCCTACTTCGCCAGCCTGTACTGCGGCAAGGAGTGGACCGCCTTCCGGGGCCGGGTGCGGCGCCACCACGAGGACACCGGGGAGCTCGTCCCGGCACTGATCCCGGTGCTCTGGGAGCCCGTCGGATCGGGTGAACTGGCCGCCGAGGTGACCAAGGTCCAGTGGGCCCAGCCGGACATGGGCGACGCCTACACCCGGCACGGCCTGCGGGCGCTGCTGCGCACCGCGCAGGGCGAGGCGTACGAGCAGGTCGTCCGCGTGGTCGCGGAACGGGTCAGGGGCGCGGCCGCGCGGCGGCTCGGCGAGCTGCCCGAGTTCGACCTGGGCGCGGTCCGCGGCTACTTCCCGCCCCCGGCGGCACCGGAGCCCGCCCCCAGCCCCGGGATGGTGCGGCTGTTCATCGCGGCCGGGCGCGCCTCGGAGGCCGCCGCCGAGGGCGGCTCGTACGCGGGCGGCTGGTACGGGGCCAAGCCCTGGCACTGGGCGCCCTACTACCCGCCCAACCGGCCGTCCCTGGCGGCGCGCGCCCAGCAGGTGATCACCGCGGCCGGGCACACCACCACGCTGGAGGAGATCGGCCCCGGCCTCGGTGAGAAGCTCGACCAGGCCCGCGAGGACAGCCAGGTCAGCGTGCTCCTGATCGACCCGTGGGTGGCGGCCGGCGACCGCTACCGGGCCGCGCTGAGCGAGTACGACGACCAGAACCACCCGGTCACCGGCGTGGTGGTCCCGATCGGCGGCAACGACCCGGACGGGGAGCGCGAAGCGCCGTGGACCGGCGTACGCGGCGTGCTCCGCCGCAACTGGTTGCGCCGGCGCGACCTGGAGCACTTGTTCCGGGTGCGCGTGAACCAGGAGAGCTTCGACAGCGACCTCACCATCATGGTGACGGTCGCCCAGAACAAGCTCATGGACGACAACCTCGATTGGGGAGACGATGGCGGGGACGCCTTCGGCTTCGGTTCCGGGAGCGACACCTTCGGCTTCGGCGACGGCCCGGACATGCCCGGGCTGACCATCCCGGCCGGTCCGCCCCGTCGGCCGGGTCCGCCGGGTCAGCGGCGGGCACGGCCGCCCGCGCAGCACCACCCCGATCCCGCTCCGAAGGAACTGCCCGGCCGGCGCCGGGGCCAGGACGACGCTGTCCCGCAGAGGGGAGACCAGGACGATGACCACTGAGCCCGGTGCGGAGCCGGAGCGCGGCGGACCGGGATCGGTCGTCACGTTCTACTCCTTCAAGGGCGGCACCGGCCGCACCATGGCGCTCGCCAACGTCGGCTGGATCCTCGCCAGCCGCGGCCTGCGCGTCCTGGTCGTCGACTGGGACCTGGAGGCGCCCGGCCTCCACCGCTACTACCACCCGCTGCTGGTCGACCCGGAACTGCACTCCACCGACGGCCTGATCGACCTGCTGCGCTCCTACGTCAAGCAGGCACTGCCCTCCACCGCCGGGCCGGTCGGGCAGTCCCCGGCCGCCTGGCTGGACGAGCCGGGGCGCCTGGACGGCTACGTCTGCGGGCTCGCCCTCGACCTGCCGCCCGGCGGCCGGCTCGACTTCCTGCCGGCCGGCCGGCAGAACGCCGCCTACGCCGCCGCCGTCACCAGCTTCAACTGGCGCAGCTTCTACCACGGCAGGGACATCCGCGGCGGCGAGTTCCTGCGCGAGCTGCGCGAACGCTGGGCCCGCGGCTACGACTACGTGCTCATCGACAGCCGCACCGGCGTCAGCGACACCTCCGGCATCTGCACCGTCCTGATGCCCGACAGCGTCGTGGACTGCTTCACCTTCAGCGCCCAGAACATCCGCGGCGGCGTCGACGCCGCCCGCGCCATCGCCGAGACCGAGGAGCGGGCGATCCGGGTCCTGCCGGTGCCGATGCGGGTCGAGGACGCCGAGCAGGAGCGGCTGGAGGCCGGCCGCGACTACGCGCGCGAGGCGTTCGCCCCCTACCTCGGCCGCTGGCTGGCCGCCGACCGCAGGGCCGGCTACTGGGCCGACGTCGAGGTGCCGTACAAGCCCTTCTACGCCTACGAGGAGGTGCCCGCCACCGTCGCCGACCGGCCGCAGGAGGCCCGCAGCCTGCTCAACGCCTTCGAACGGCTGGCCGGTTGGGTCACCGACGGCCGGGTCACCACCCTGCGCCCGCTCACCGCCGAGACCCGCCGCCGGCTCCAGGGCGCCTACCTGCGCTCAGCCCGCGCGGTGCCGCGCCAGGTGTTCGTCAGCTACGCGCCCGAGGACCGGATGTGGGCCGAGTGGGCCGCCGGGACGCTCACCCGCTTCGGCTACCAGACCTCCCTGCACAGCGCCGCCGAGCCGTACACCGGGGCCAGGCCGCCGGAGGTCGCGGGGCCGGTCGACGGCCAGGGCCGGCTGCTCGCGCTGCTCTCCCCCGAGTACACCGCGCTGCCCCGCGCCGCCGAGGTCTGGCAGCTCCTCCAGGGGCGCGAACTGGTCTCGGGCTCCCCGGCGCTGGTCGCCTTCCGGCTCCAGGACCCGGACGATCCGGTGCCCCGCCCGTTCGCCGGGCAGCCCGTGACCGAGCTGGTCCGCTCCTCCGCGGTCGGCGCCGAGTCCCAGCTCTACGCCGAACTCGGCCCCCCGCCCGGCAGCAGCCGCCAACCCGACACCGACAGCGGGGAGTTCGCGGCCCCCGCCCGCTTCCCCGGCACCGCCCCGCAGGTGCAGGAGGCGCCCTCGCGCAACGCCGCCTTCATCGGCCGCGGCAAACTGCTGGAACTGCTCCGCAACCGCTTCACCGGCGGGCCCGCCGCCGTGCTCAGCCAGGTGCTCTACGGCTTCGGTGGCGCCGGCAAGTCCCAGATAGCCGCCGAGTACGCGCACCGCTTCAAGGCCGCGTACGACGTGGTCTGGTGGGTGCCCGCCGAGGAACCCGCCAACATCCCGCAGAAGATCGCCGAACTCGCGCCCCGGCTCGGCGTGCCCACCAGCGACGACGTCGCCCACACCGCCGCCGCGGTGCTCGACGCGCTGCGCCGAGGCCAGCCGTACCGCCGCTGGCTGCTCGTCTTCGACAACGCCGGCACCCCCGAGGAACTCGCCCCCTGGCAGCCGGCCGGCTCCTCCGGCGGGCACGTGCTGATCACCTCCCGCAACCAGGGCTGGGCCAGGCACGCCGGCCTGGTGGAGGTCGACGTCTTCCTCCGCGAGGAGAGCGTCCGGCTGCTGCGCCGCTTCAACAGCGGCCTCAACCCGGAGGACGCCGACCAGGTCGCGCACCGCCTGGGCGACCTGCCGCTCGCCGTAGGCCAGGCCGCCGTCTGGCTCCAGGAGACGTCGATGCCGATCGCCACCTACCTCGAACTGCTCGACGAAGAGCTCACCGAGATGCTGGAGCGCACCCGGCTGCGCGCCGCCGACTACCCGCACTCGGCCGCCGCGACCTGGCGCATCTCGGTCGAGGAACTGCGCCGGATGAACGCCCCGGCCGCCCAGATCCTGGAGATCTGCGCGTTCTTCGGCCCGGACGCCATCCCGATGCAGCTGCTCTACAGCCGGGCCGTCACCCGCGCCCTGCGGCTGCCCCCGCGCGCGCCCCGCGACAAGCTCGCGATCGGCGAGTTCCTGCGCGCCATCAACCGGTTCGGGCTCGCCCGCACCGACCAGGGCAGCGAGACCATCACCGTGCACCGGCTGGTCCAGGCCGTGCTGCGGGACCAGGTCGAGGAGGAGCGGCGGGCCGAACTGCGCGGCGTCGTCCACGCCGCGCTCGCCACCGCCAACCCCGGCGACCCGGACGTGCCCGCCAACTGGGCCGAGTACGCCGAACTCCTGCCCCACCTCTGGCCGTCCGGGGCGCTCGACAGCGCCGACGAGGACGTCCGGCAGTGGATCATCGACTCGGTCCGCTACCAGTGGAAGCGCAGCCTGCACGAGTCCGGCCGGGACCTGGCAGGACGGACCCTGGAGCACTGGCGCCAGGACGGCTACGGCGGGCCCGGCTTCGACGCCGACAACGACGCCCAGACGCTCATGCTGCGCACCCAGCTGAGCAACATCCGCCGCTCCCAGGGCGCCCTCCAGGAGGCGTACGAGATGGACCGGGACATCCTGGACCGCTTCACCGCGACCCTGGGCCCCGAGCACTCCCACACCCTCGCCGTCGCCAACAGCCTCGGCGCCGACCTGCGCTTCCTCGGCCGCTACGACGAGGCCAGGGCACTCGACCGCCGCACCCTGGACGCCGCCCGGCGCACCCTGGGCCCCGATCACCCGCGCACCCTGATGATCACCAACAACCTCGCCGTCTCCGACTACCTGGCCGGCGACCGCAGGGCCGCCCTGGAACGGCACCGCAGCAACTACCTCCAGCAGCGCGACGCGCTCGGCGCGCACAGCCTGTACGCGCTGTCCTCGGCCTCCAACTACGCCCGCGACCTGCGCGAGACCGGACGGCTGCGGGAGGCCCTGGACCTGCTGGAGGAGACCGTCCGGATCTACCAGCAGACCATCGGCGACGGCCACACCGACACCCTGCGCGCCCGCAAGAACCTGGCCGTGGCGCTGCGCCGGGCCGGCCGGTACCACGAGGCCCTGGAGATCGACGAGGACATCTACCAGCGCTACCTGGACATCAACGGCGCCGAGCACCCCGACACCCTGGCCGCCGCCACCAACCTGGCCAGCGACCTCAACGCGCTCGGCGACACCACGCGGGCGATCCCGCTCGCCGAGCGGGCGCTGGGGAGGTACCGCGACTACCTGGGCGAGGACCACCCGGTGACGCTGGCCGGCGCCAACAACCTCTCGGTGTACCTGCGGCTGGCGGGGCGCGCGACGGAGGCGCGCGAGCTGTCCGGCCGTACGCTGGCGCAGTTCCGCACCGTCCTCGGCGCGCACCACCTCTACATCCCGATCGCGATGATGAACCACGCGAACGACCTGGCGCTGGCCGGGGAGCTCCGGGGCGCGCTGGAGCTGGAGCTGGAGGCCGAGCCGCTGATGACCGCCGCCCTCGGCCAGGACCACTACGACTCCATCGGCCTCAACTCCAACCTCTCGCTGTCGCTGGCCGCGCTCGGGTACACCGAGCGGGCCGCCGAGCTGCGGGCGGAGTGCATCCGGCGGTCCAGGGTCACCCTGGGGGAGGAGCACCCGACGACCATCGCGGTGCGGGCCGGGACGCGGCTGGACTCGGACGTGGAGCCGCCGCACGTGTGACGGACGGTCCGCCGTCCAAGTGGCCTAGGCTCGCGCCATGGTGGCGTTCCGGCAGTTCCTGCTGAAGATCCACAGTCGGTGCAACCTGGCCTGCGACTACTGCTACGTGTACCAGGGCGCGGACCAGAGCTGGCGCGGGCGGCCGCGGCGGATGGAGCTCGCGACCGTCCGCCGCACCGCCCGGCGGATCGACGAGCACGCGGCCGAGCACGGGCTGGACGAGGTCTCCGTGGTGCTGCACGGCGGTGAGCCGTTGCTCGTCGGCGCGGCCCATCTGGACGCGCTGCTGGGCGAGTTGGCGGCGGTCGGGCCCCGGGTGCGGTTCACCGTGCAGACCAACGGGCTGCGGCTGGCGGACGAGCCGGAGCTGCTCGACGTGCTGCACCGCCACCGGGTCACGGTCGGGGTCTCGCTGGACGGCACCAGGGCCGACCACGACCGGCACCGCCTGCTGCCCTCCGGCGGGGGCAGCTGGGCGCGCACCGCCGAGGCGGTGCGGCTGCTCGGCACGGACCGGCACCGGGAGCTGTTCGCCGGGCTGCTCTGCGTCGTCGACCTCGCCGCGGACCCGGTGGCCACCTACGAGGCGCTGCTGGAGTTCGCACCGCCCAGGATCGACCTGCTGCTGCCGCACGCCACCTGGCGGGAGCCGGCGCCGGGCCTCATGCCGCGGACGGTGCCGCACGCGCCGCCGTCGGGCTCGGCGCCCGCCCCGTACGGGGAGTGGCTGATCGCCGCCTTCGACCGCTGGTACGGCGCACCGCGCCGGGAGACCGGGGTGCGGCTGTTCGAGGAGCTGGCGGTGCTGCTGCTCGGCGGCCGGGCGGCCAGCGAGGCGGTCGGGCTGGCGCCCGTCGACCTGGTGGTGGTCGAGGCGGACGGGACGATCGAGCAGGCGGACAGCCTCAAGGTGGCCTACGACGGCGCCCCGGGGACGGGCCTGGACGTGTGGCGGCACGGCTTCGGGGAGGCGGCGGCGCACCCGGCCTTCCGGGCCCGCCAGCGCGGCCTGGCCGGCCTCGGCCCGGTCTGCGCCGGCTGCCCGCTGGCCCGGGTCTGCGGCGGCGGACTGTACGCGCACCGGTACGCGGGGGACGGCTTCGGGCACCCGTCGGTGTACTGCGCGGACCTGGACCGGCTGATCCGGCACATCGCGGGGCGCCTGCGGTCGGGGGTGACGGGGCTGGCGGGAGCCGGGCGGGCGCGTGCGGGGAGTTGACGGCCTCCGTCGGCTCACCCGTCCGGGTCATGGCCGGCCGCCGTCCGGCTGATCCGTCCCGGTGCGGGGAGACCGCGGGTGGACCGGGAGGGTTGGGCGGACCGGGCGGGTCGGGCGATGGACCGGCCGGTCGGCCGAACGGGCCGGCGGCCGGACGGACGAGGAGGAGGACCGGTGACGGGAACGGGCGAGGTGGTGGTGGCCGGGGTGCCCGGAGCGCGCGGTGCGGACGGGCTTCCCCGGCACGGCGTGGACCGGGCGACGTTCCTGGCGATCGCGGGCGCGCGCGGCGGCCCCGGGGCCGTCCGGCTGCTGCGCGCCGGGCAGTTGAGCAAGCGGGCGCTGCTGCTGCTGGCACTGCGCCGGGCGGCGCCGGAGCACGGCGGCTACCGGGAGGCGTACGCCCGGGTGCGGGCGCTGCAACGGGACGACCCGGCGCGGTGGGAAGAGGTGCTGCTGCGGCCCGAGTTGGACGCCTGGGCGGCCGACTGCCTGCGCGGCGCGGCGGCGGGGGAGGCCGTTCCGCTGGACGGACTGGGCGAGTTCCTGCGCAGTGGTCCGGGACCGGCCCTCGCGCTGGAGTGCGACGGGCTGCGCTGGGCGCCGTCGGTGGACCACGCCGGGCCGCGCCGGGTGGACTACGGGCGCCCGCCGTCCGGTCCGCTGGCTGCCCCCGAACTCGCCGCCTGGGAGGAGCGGTTGGCCGAGGCCTGGAGCATCCTGGTGCGCCGCCACCGGCGTCACGCGCCGGCCCTGTCGGCGTGTGTGACCACCGTCGTGCCGCTGCGGCCCGCGCCCGGCGGGGAGGCGGTCAGCGCGGCGGCCCGGCGGGCGTACGGCGCGGTGGCGGCCTCGCTGCCGGGCGATCCGGTGCTGCTGGCGCTGGCCCTGGTGCACGAGTTCCTGCACGTCCAGCTCGGCGCCCTGCTGGACCTGGTGCCGCTGCACCGCCCCAACGGCGCGGCGGTCTACCACGCCCCCTGGCGCCCCGATCTGCGCCCGGCCGGGGCGCTGCTCCAGGGGACGTACGCGCACCTGGGCGTGGCGGACTTCTGGTGGACGGAGGCGGCCGCGGGTGCGGGCGACGGCGCCCGTGCGCGCGCGGAGTCGGTGCGCTGGCGGGAGCACACCCTGGCCGCGGCGCGGACGCTCCTGGGCTGTGGCGAACTGACTCCGGGCGGAGTGGAGTTCACCGAGGAGCTGGTGCGTGCCGTGCGCGCGCCGGGTGCGCCGGGTGCGCCGGGTGCGCCGGGTGCGCCGGGTGCTTCGGGTGCTTCGGGGGTGCTGGGGTCGCCGGGGGAATGAATCCGGGGCGCCGGATGCTTGGCCGGATGGCGCGCTTGTCCGGGTGCTTCGCGGGGCACGCCCGGGGTGTGCTCAGTGGCCGGCTCTGGTTCTCGTCTCCGGGCCCGTTCCGGTGTCCGTCCCGCCGTTCGTCGCGCTGTCCGCCCTGCCGCCCGTCCCGGCGACGCGCTTCGGCGCGCGCCACGGCGAAGTGCGCGACCGCTGAACGGGTGATTTCTGGGGGGTCAACGCGCTGTCCTGCGACGTCGGCCGCCCGGGGAGCCCAACGTGAGTCCGCAAGGTGCCGCGCGGAGTCTTCGCGGGCACTACATTGGTCGCAACCGGGTGGGCTTACCCACCCTCGGCAGGTCCTAACCGCGCCTAAGGAAACGAATATGACTCCGGTAACCAGCACCAGGCCGGCCGGCAAGCTCACTGACCCTCAGGAGACGCCGGAACACCTCTCCCTCGCCGATCTCGCCGCGCTCGGCGCGGAGGAGCTCGCCTCCCGGCTCCAGCGCGCGCTGCCCAGCGCGGATTCCGGCCTCGTACCGGTCGCCGCCTTCAACTCCTCGATCTGACCCGGCCCGGACCTCCGAGCGGAACCCGGACCGAGCAGAACGAGCCGAACCGAACAGCCCCATGACGACGTCGATGCCGCTGCCTTTGACGCAGTTCGTGGTCAAGATGCACAGCAGGTGCGATCTTGCCTGCGACCACTGCTACGTCTACGAGCACGCGGACAGCAGCTGGCGCTCCCGCCCGAAGGTCATCGCGGACGGGATCCTGGCCAAGGCCGCCGAACGCATCGGCGAGCACGCGGCCGCCCACCGGCTGCCCGCAGTCCGGGTCGTCCTGCACGGGGGAGAACCCCTGCTCGCCGGCCCGGACCGCTTGCGGCGCGCCGCCCGGACGCTCCGGGCGGCGCTCCCGCCCGGCTGCGCGCTCGACCTGCGCATCCACACCAACGGTGTGCTGCTGAGCCGCGACTTCTGCGAGCTGTTCGCGGAGCAGGACGTCAAGGTCGGCATCTCGCTGGACGGCGACAAGGCCGCCAACGACCGCCACCGGCGGTTCGCCGACGGGCGCAGCAGCCATCCGCAGGTGCTGCGGGCCGTCGCGCTGCTGAACGAGCCCGAGTACCGGCACCTGTTCGCCGGGCTGCTGTGCACGATGGACGTCGGGAACGACCCGGCGGCCGTGTACCGGGCGCTGGCCGAACTCCGCCCGCCCGCCGTGGACTTCCTGCTCCCGCACGCCACCTGGGACGAGCCGCCCAGGCGCCCCGCCGCGCTGGGCGCCACCCCCTACGCCGACTGGCTGCTGACCGTCCACAGGCTGTGGGAGGCGGACGGGCGGCCGTTCGCCGTACGGACCTTCGAGTCCGTGCACCGGACCCTGCGGGGGTTCTCCAGCCTCACCGAGTCGCTCGGGCTGGAACCCTCCGACCTGGCGGTCCTGGAGACGGACGGGACCTTCGAGCAGGCCGACAGCCTGAAGACCGCGTACGACGGCGCGCCCGTCACGGGGATGAACGTCTTCGCGCACAGCCTCGACGACCTCGCCCGCCACCCCGGCATCGCCGCCCGGCAGTCCGGCCTGGCCGGGCTGAGCGAGGCCTGCCGCGCCTGCTCCGTGGTCCGCTCCTGCGGTGGCGGTCTGTACGCCCACCGCTATCGGAGCGACGATGGAGGAGGCAGCTTCGACCATCCCTCCGTCTACTGCGGTGATCTCATGACGTTCATCAACGGCCTTGCGGGGAGCGGGAGGACGGCGTCGGACCCGGCGGCCGCCGTGCCGGCGCAGGGGGCCGCCACCCCGGTGCCGGGCGGTGGGCCGCTGCTGCCCGGCGCGCTCGGCCCGTCGCACATCGACGAACTCGCGCGCGGATACGGGGGCGCGGACACCGTCGCCGCGCTCGGCCGCTCCCAAC
>NZ_MSJQ01000404.1 GCF_014596515.1 Streptomyces sp. CBMA156 | reverse complement strand
GCCCGGTGCTCCGGGCCGGCCGGAACGGCCTCGGCCACCCTCAGCAGCACGGCGGCCAGCTCCTCGTCGCCGTCCACCGCCGCGGCCGGCCCGTCCCCGGTGCCGAGCGCGGCGGCGACGTCCCAGCCGTGCACCAGGGTGTCCAGCAGGTGGAAGCCCACCGCCTGGGCGCACGGGAAGGGCGCCCCGTCGTGGAGTTCGGGCAGCCAGATCGGCCGCCCGGCGGCGGCCGCCTCCCGGAAGGCCTCGGTGAGGTCCTCGCCGGTGCGGCGGAAGGCGCCCGCCGGGTCGGCGCCGAGCGGCGCGTCCGCGAACAGCGCCGGGTCGGGCCCGGCGCCCCGGGCCGCCGCGGCGAAGCCCCGGTGCTGCCCGACGCAGTGCTCCAGCAGGGTCCGCAGCGTCCACCCGGCGCAGGGGGTGGGCAGGTCCAGCTCGTCCGGCCGTATGCCGTCCACCACCTGGGCGGCCGACTCCACGGCCCGCGCGTGCAGTTCGACGATCCTCATGCGGCGGCCTCCGTTCCCGCGGAGACGAACCCGATCACCTGGTCGACGACGGCCGGCTCCGCGATGATCCTTCGGTGGCCGAGCCCCTGGGTGAGCACCAGGTCGAGCCGCTCCCCGTACGCGGTGCGGAGCCGGTGCGCCTCGCTGGGCGGCACGACGCGGTCCCCCTCGTCGTGCACCACCAGGACCGGCCCGCCGACCGCCTCGACCCGACGGACGGCGTCGAAGCGCTCCCAGCCCCCGGCGTCCCCGCCGAACAGCTCCCGTTCGATCCGCTCCCGCAGCGCCCGCTCGACCTCGGCGTTCAGCCCGAGCCCGGCGCAGAAGGCGGCCGGGAAGAAGCCGACCCCGGACACCCCGGAGACGGCCGCCAGCCGGCCCGCGCTCAGCCCGTCGGCGAGCGCTCCGAAGGCCGCGCAGACGCCGAGCGAGTGCGCCACCACGGCCTCGAACGGCCCGTACCGCTCCTGGAGTTGCAGCGCGAGTTCACGGAACTCCAGCACGCTGGTGGTCCGGCCGCCGGAGTCGCCGTGGCCCGGCGCGTCGAAGGCGACGGCGCTCAGCCCGAGCGCCCGCAGCCGGGACACGTACGGGGCGAACCGGGAGGCCCGGGAGCGCCAGCCGTGCAGCAGCAGGACCGGCCGCTCCCCGCCGCCCCAGCGGTAGCCGGCCACCGCCTTGCCGTTCACGGTGAGCCGCTCGACCTCGGCGCGCCCGTGCACCTCGCGCTCCGACTCGCGCACCCGGCTGCGCCGCAGCGGGTGCGCGAACAGTTCGAAGGCCGCCCGACCGGCCAGGCCCGGGGCGACGCGGGCGGTGGGGTTGAGGGCCGTACGGATCAGTGCCCGGGTGGGGTCCATCTGGTCTCCCTGCTCTCTGCGCTCCTTGTCCTGCCTTGCTCGCGGCGAGATATTAGCACGATCGTTCGTGCAGTTTTCTGGTGTTTCCGAGGCCGCCGCCGGTGCACCCACTACCCTGGGCGACACGCCACGACGAGCAGAACGGGGACGGACGATGGCCGGACCGACCACCGACGGACGAGTCCTGCGCGGCGAGGAGACCCGCCGGGCGGTGCTGCACCGCGCCGTCGGAATCGCCTCCGTCGAGGGCCTGGACGCGCTCTCCATCGGCCGCCTCGCCACCGACCTCGGGCTCAGCAAGAGCGGTGTCTTCGCCGGCTTCGGCTCCAAGGAGGAGCTACAGCTGGCCACCGTCCGCGCCGCCCGCCGGATCTTCGCCGACGCCGTCGTCACCCCGGTCGCCGACGCCCCTCCCGGCCTCGCCCGGGTCCGCGCCCTCTGCGAGAGCTGGCTCGCCTACTCCCGCGCCCGGGTCTTCCCCGGCGGCTGCTTCTTCTACGAGGTCACCGCCGAGTTCGACGCCCGCCCCGGCGCCGTCCGGGACGCCCTGGCCGGCTGCGCCCGGGAGTGGTCCGACACCGTCGTCGCGGCCCTCGGCGACGCCAGGGCCGCCGGCGGCCTGCGCCCCGAAACCGACCTCGGCGACCTCGCCTTCGCCCTGATCGCCGTCCTGGAGACGGCCAACTCCCAGGCCGTGCTGCACGACGAGGACGTCCCGTACCAGCGGGCCGGCCGCCTCCTGCTGCGCCTGCTGCGCGCCGAGGCCGTCGACCCGTCCGATCCGGCCCTCGCCTAACGCCCCGTCAGCAATCTTTCCAGCAGGGCGGCCTGGGCCAGCAGCCGCTCGTCCCCGCCCTCCGCGCCGACCACCTGGAGCCCGAGCGGCAGCCCCTCCCCGGTCCACCCGGCCGGCAGGCTCAGGGCCGGGCGGCCGAGGAAGCTCCACGGCAGTGACATCACCGCGTCCCCGGTGCCGTGCAGGCCCTCCGGCGCGCCGCCGGTCGCCGAGGGCGCCAGCCACAGGTCCACCCCGGCCGCCGTCTGCGCCGCGGCCACCCGCTCGCGCAGCCGCTCCCGGAAGCGCAGGGCGGCCGCCCGGTCCTCGGCCGCGACGCCCTGCCCGACCCGGATGCCCGCCGCCGTTTCCGGCCGGTAGAGCCCGCCGAAGCGGGCGAACCAGTCGGCGTGACTGCGGGCCAGCTCGAACCGGTTGACCGTCTGCAACTGCCGCCCGACCTCGGCGAAGTCGGGGAACAGCTCGACCCGGCGCACCGTCAGCCCGGCCCGCGCCAGCCGGGCCAGCTGCTCCTCGAAGGCGCGCAGCGCGGCCGGCTCCGCCCGCTCCAGGTACGTCCCGTCCGGCACCCCGAGCGCCGGCTCCGAGTCGTCCGCCGGCCGCCAGCCGTCGCAGAGCAGCGGGGCCACCAGCGCCGCGCCCGCCAGGTCGGCGGTGAACACGCCCAGGGTGTCGAAGCTCGGCGCGTTCGGGATCACCCCGTCGATCGGGATCCGCCCGTACGTCGGCCGGAAGCCCACCACCCCGCAGTACGCGGCCGGGCGGACCACCGAGCCGACGGTCTGGGTGCCGATCGCCAGTGGCACCAGCCCCGCCGCGACCGCCGCCGCCGAACCGCTGCTGGAACCGCCCGGGGTGTGGCCCGGATGGTGCGGATTGCGGGTCGGGCCCGGGGCGCTCGCGGCGAACTCGGCGGTCACCGTCTTGCCCGCGACCAGTGCCCCCGCCGCCCGCAGCCGCTCCACCACCGGGGCCTGCGGCCCGGCCAGCACCCCGGGCGGCAGCGCCGAACCGCCGTGGGTGGGAAGCCCGTCCACGTGCACGATGTCCTTGACCCCCACCGCCACCCCGTACAGCGGCGGCCGCCCGTCCGGCTCCGGGTACCGCGCGGCCAGCTCACGCGCCTGCGCCCGCAACCGCCCGTGCCGTCCGGGCTCCGGCACGAACGCGTGGATCAGCGGGTCCACCCGCTCGACCAGCGCGCACAACCGGTCGACGTACTCGGGCAGTTCGGGCACACCGGCGCGCAGCCCGGCGGCCTCGGAGGCCAACGGCCGCGGCCGGACGAGGGGTTCCTCCATGCCGGGCAACGGTAGTGCCGCCTACGGGTGTTCGGCCGCCAGGTACGGAGCCTCGCGCAGGAAGTACGCCCCGCAGGTGTGGCAGCACAGCTCCGGGGTCTTCCCCCAGTCCACCGCCGAGCGCACCCGCGCCGCCGGATCGAGCTCCCGCCCGCACATCGCGACGCTGTCCTCACCCCGGACCACGTGCCACAGCCGCACCCCCTCGGCCTCGCCGCCGGCGCCGTACTCGGCTCGCATCTGGTGCATCATGCCCCCATCGTCCGGTCCGCTCCCACCCCCGGCAACCGGAGGAAAACCGCGGGCGGAAAGGGCGGTCTTCCGCGTCACGGTGCACATTCGTCCTGTATCACACTGTGACATCAACGTTGACTAGACCATTGGCCCGGCTGAAACTTCAGGATGCGTGTGCTCCGAACTCTGCCACGGGGGGAACCGATGGGTCAGGCACATGATTCGACATACGACCACTTGTCACGACTGAGGATCGCCGCGGACCGGGCCAAGGGGCTCTCGCAGCGCCGGGCCCAGGTGCTCGCGCTCATCGGGACGGATCTCTCGAACCAGGAGATCGCCAGCCTGCTGCGGATCGAGGAACGGACCGTGAAGGCCCACACGGCGGCCCTGTTCGCCCAACTCGGCGTGCACTCAAGGATCCAGCTCGCCCAGGCCGCCCTGCTGTCCCGGCTGGAGGACTGTACCTGAGGACACTGGCGGGCCTCCTGACACGAGTGCTGAGATGGCCTGGCCCACTCGGGCAGCACCAACCACCCCACCAGTCAAGAGAAACGGGACACGTCATGTTCAAGACACGTACCGGGCGCATCACCTCCGCGGCCGTCGCCGCCACCGCCGCGCTGGCCCTCGGCTCCGGTGTCGCCAGCGCCACCGTGTTCGTCAGCGACTACACCACCGGCACCAACATCCGGGCCACCCAGTACACCAACTCCGCCATCAACGGGGTCGGTTACCCGGGCCACGGCACCAACGACTGGTGCTGGGTGCACGGCACCTCGGTGAACGGCAGCGACCTCTGGGACAGCAACACCGACCGCGCCACCGGCGTCTGGGGCTACTCGGCCGAGCAGTACATCTCCGGTGCCTACCTGGGCCAGACGACCCCCTGCTGACCTGCCCCACCGTTCCACGGCCCTCTTCGCCCCACCGGTAATGGGGCGAAGAGGGCACCACCCGAGAATAACGGCCCGCCAAACCAACGAGGTCCAGTCTTGAGGTCCCACCGCCACACCGCTCTGGTCGTCGCGGCAGCCGGGCTCGCCCTGCTCACCGGTTGCAGCTCCAGCAAGAACGCCGACCCGGCCGCCGGCGGCTCCGGCGGCTCCCAGGGCGCTGCCCCCGCCCTGACCGCGACCCCGACCCCGACGTCCGTGGCCGAGACCCAGCAGCTCCCGCTGCGCGCCTACGCGGCCAGCCAGCAGGAGCTGACCGGCATCGCCAGGGCGCAGGGCCTGCTGACCCAGGACTGCATGAAGCAGCTCGGTTTCGCCTCCTGGCAGCCGACCGCCACCGACCTCACCAAGGCGGGCAAGGACGACCTCCCCACGCCGTACGGCTTCCTCAACGAGGCCCAGGCCGCCCAGTACGGCTTCCACCTGCCCAGCACCGTCGGTGCGGCCAAGCCCAACACCGGTCCGATGAACCCGGCCGAGTTCAGTGCCCTGTCCGGGCTCAAGTCCCCCACCGGAGGAGAGCCGGCCGGCGGCAACACCCCTCCCGGCGGCTGCACCGGCGAGGCCGACCGCAAGCTCAAGAACGCCAAGACCTCCGGCGCCGACGTCTACGGCGACCTGACCGGACAGTCCATGAACCGCACCAAGGCGGACCCCCGGGTCGTCGCCGCCACCGCCGAGTGGGCGACCTGCATGAAGCAGAAGGGCTACGTCTACAGCAGCCCGGAAAGCCTCACCACCGAGTCCTGGGGCGCCACGGTGACCCAGCGGGAGATCGACACCGCCAAGGCCGACGTCGCCTGCACCAAGCAGACCAACCTCTCCGGCATCGCCTTCGGCGTGCAGAGCGCCATCCAGCAGCAGCTGATCGAGCAGCACGCCAACGAGCTGAAGGCCTACCGCTCCGGTATCCAGGCCCAGATCGACCAGGCGGCCACGGTGCTGCGGGAGCACGGCCAGTGAACCGCGCCGCGCGCCGCGGCCCGGCCCGGACGGCGGTCGCCGCCCTGGCCGTGGCCGCGACCCTGGCCGCCGCAGGCTGCTCCGGCGCCTCCTCCGCGGCCCCGGACGGCGCGACCGCCACCGGCCCGGCCGGCGAGCGGCTGACCGCCGTCGATGCCGACCTCCGGCAGCCCTACCTCGCGTACTGGGACGAGTGGACGAAGGTGGCGCGCGCCGCCGACGTCCAGGCCGCGCCGCTGGACTCCCACGCCGACGAGCCGAACCTCTCCATCCTCCGCGCCTCGGTGGAACGACTCCGCCAGGACGGAAGGCGGATGAACGGCGAGGTCGCACACCGGCTGATCGGCATGCGGGTGGACGGCGAACTCCGGCGGCTCTACGACTGCGTGAACCTGAACGGCTGGCGGCTGGTCGATGCCGGAACCGGCCAGGAGATCCGGCAGGTCGGCGAACGCCCGGAGCAACTCAGCGTCATGACCATGCGTCAAATCAATGGGGCATGGAAGGTCACGGACATCCAGAACCCGCTGCCCTGCCCGGGCAGCACCGCCGGACCGTCCCCCGGCAGCTGACCCTGTCCGAGCGCGAAGTACCGAAAGAAGTACCGGAGTTGGAAGCCGTGGAAACACCCGAGCCCGAGGCCACCGCAGCCGGACCCGCCACCCCGGCCGGGTCCACCGCACGCCGGCGACGGCGGCTGATCATCGTGATCGCCCTGGCCGCGGCGGTCACCGCCGGGGGCGGGATGTGGGCCGCCACCCTGATCCGCTCACCGGAGCAGGCCGCCGCCGACGCCAAGGCGCCACCCGCCTCGGTGCTCACGGCGCCAGTGGTGCAGCGGGTGCTGTCCAACACCACCGTCCTGCGCGGGGTGTTCACGGCCGGGCAGTCCTTCCCGGTGCAGCCGGGCGCGGTCTCGGCCAGCGCCGGCGGCCCCGGCGGAAGCCCCCCGATCGTGACCTCGCTCAAGGTCGGCAGCGGGGACGCGGTGAACTCCGGGCAGGTGCTGGCCGAGGTGTCCGGGCGGCCGGTGATCGCCCTGCCCGGCGCGACGCCCGCCTACCGCGACATGGCACCGGGCGAGACCGGCGGCGACATCGGCCAGTTGCAGGACGTGCTCCGGGGCATGGGGTACTACTCCGGCGGCGACGACAAGGGGTACTTCGGCGCCTCCACCAAGACGGCCGTGACCAAGCTCTACCAGAAGCTCGGCTACCCGGTGCCGACCACCGGCGACCAGAGCGCCGCCGCCGTCAGGACCGCCCAGCAGGCCGTGGACCAGGCCAGGCAGGCCGTCCAGGACCTGGAGAACCAACCCTCACCCGGCAGCGAGCCGACCGCGGCGGCCACCAAGTCCGGCGCACCGGCCCCGGCAGCAGGCGCCCCCGCCGGGGGTGCCGCCGCGCTCGCCCGCGCCCGCGCCGACCTCACCGCCAAGCAGCAGGAACTGGCTCGTGCCCAGGCCAAGGACGGCCCTCAACTGCCCGCCGCCGAGGTGGTGTTCCTGCCCGCGCTGCCGGCCCGGGTGGGCTCCGTCGGCGCCAAGGTCGGTGACAAGGTGACGGCCCCGGTCCTCACCCTCACCGCCGGCGGCCTCAACCTGACCGGCCACCTGCTGCCCAGCGACGCCCCGCTGGTCAAGCCCGGCATGAACGTCACCGTGCTGTCCGAGACCACGGGCATCCAACTCCCCGCCAAGGTCGGCTCGGTGGGTGCGCTCGTCACTCCCGGCAGCCCGGCCGGGGGCGGCGGCGCCAGCGCGGCACCGGCGGCCCCGGGCGCCGGCACCGACCCGTACGTCCCGCTCGTCGTCACCCCCGACGCGCCCTGGGATCCGGCGCTGGAGGGCCAGGACGTCCGGATCACCGTCGTCGCCGCCTCCACCCAGGGCGAGGTGCTCGCCGTGCCCTCCTCGGCCATCAGCTCGGGTGTCGACGGCCGCACCTCGGTGTCCGTCGCGGGCCCCGACGGCGCCCGGCGCGCCGTGGACGTGACCGCGGGTGTCGCCGCGGACGGATTCGTCGAGGTCAAACCCGCCGCCGGGGCCGAACTCAAGGCCGGCGAGCAGGTCGTGGTGGGCCGGTGAGCGAGGACCACCCGGGCACCGGCGACCGAACGGCCCCTGAGCCCGGCACCCCGCCGGTGATCCGGCTGCGCGCAGTGTCCCGCACCTTCCCCGGGCCGCCGCCGGTCACCGCCCTGCACCCCCACGACCTGGAGATCGCCCGCGGTGAGTACGCCGCCGTGGTCGGTCCCTCGGGCTCCGGCAAGTCCACCTTCCTCAACCTGCTCGGGCTGCTCGACCGCCCCAGCGGCGGCACCTACGAACTCGACGGCATCGACACCGGCGCGCTCTCCGAGGCCCGCCGCACCGCGCTGCGCGGCCTGCGGATCGGCTTCGTCTTCCAGTCCTTCCACCTGCTGCCGTACCGCACTGCCATGGAGAACGTGATGCTCGCCCAGGTCTACACCGGCTCACCCCGGGCCGGCCGGGCCGACGCCGCCCGGCGGGTGCTGGAGCGGGTCGGCCTCGGCCACCGGGCCGAGGCACTGCCCTCCCGGATGTCCGGCGGCGAGCGGCAGCGGGTCGCCGTCGCCCGCGCCCTGGTGAACCGGCCATCGCTGCTGCTGTGCGACGAACCGACCGGCAACCTCGACTCGGCCACCGCCCTGCGCGTCATGGAACTGTTCGAGGAGTTGCACGAGGGCGGGCTGACCCTGCTGGTCATCACCCATGACCGCGAGGTCGCCGACCGTGCCCGGCGGACCATCACCATCAGGGACGGCCGGCTCACCGCGGCCGGGACGGCGGCCGAACGGTGAGGATGCTGCCCCGACGCCGCCCCGGCGCCGCCGAAGTACCGCTCTCCCGACTGAAGTTGCGCGACCTGCTGGGCGAGGCGCTGTCCGGCATGGTGCAGCGGCCCGGCCGCTCGGTGCTCACCCTGCTGGGCACCGTCCTCGGCGTCGGCGCCTTCGTCGCCGTCCTCGGGCTCACCTCCAGCGCCACCGGCCAGATCGGCAAGCGCTTCTCGGCCCTGCAGAACACCACGGTCACCCTGGTCGGCAGCGGGCCTGACGTGGTCCTCGGAGACGGCCGGCACCGTGCCCCCATGGACTTCCCCGACGACGCCGACCGCCGGGTGGACGGGCTCAACGGCGCGGTCGCGGCCGGGGTCTACTGGAGCGCGCCGCTGACCGACCCGAAGATCGCCACCTCCCCGGTGCCCGGCCCCGGCTCCGGCACCGGGCTGAACGTCCTGGCACTCTCCCCCGGCGGCTTCGACGCGATCGAGGCCCGGGTCTCCGCCGGCACCGTCTACAACGCCTTCCACGGCGAACGCGGCCTGCGCGTCGCCGTCCTGGGCTCGGCCGCCGCCGGACGGCTCGGCATCAGCCGCCTCGACGCCCACCCCGCGGTGTTCGTCAACGGCGTCGGGTTCACCGTCATCGGCATCATCGACGGCAGCACCCGGCTCCCCGAGACCGCCCTCGACATCATGGTGCCCACCACCACCGCCAGGACGCTCTGGGGCAACCCGCAACCCGGCGAGAGCGGACGCGCCCGGATGGTGATCCGCACCCGGACCGGCGCGGCCGGCCTGGTCGCCTCCCAGGCCCCGACCGCCCTGCGCCCGGAGGCCCCCAAGAGCTTCGAGGCCCTCGCCCCGCCCGACCCGCAGACCCTGCGGGACTCCGTCTCCACCGACCTCACCGGGCTGTTCCTGCTGCTGGCCACCATCTGCCTGGTGATCGGCGCCGTGGGCATCGCCAACACCACCCTGGTCGCCGTCCTGGAACGCACCGGGGAGATCGGCCTGCGCCGCGCCCTCGGGGCCCGCCCCCGGCACATCGCGGCCCAGTTCCTCACCGAGTCCACCGTCCTCGGCACGCTCGGCGGACTGATCGGCACCGCCGTCGGCGTCGCCGTCGTGGTGCTGGTCGCCCTGGCCCGCGACTGGACCGCCCTGCTCCAGCCCTGGACGGTCCTGCCCGCGCCGCTCGCCGGCAGCCTGGTCGGCCTGCTGGCCGGCCTCTACCCGGCCCTGCGCGCCGCCACCGTGGAACCCGCCGAGGCCCTCCGCCGCTGACCCGCCCCGTTCAGGACGCGGCGCGCAGCAGTGCCCCGTCCTGCCACTTGAGGATCTTGTCGAAGCTGACGATCGCGCCCCGCAGCGGGTGGTTGCGGAGCTGGACGTGGTCGGTGAGGGCGTGGATGAGGAAGAGGCCGCGGCCGGATTCGGCGGTGAGGTCGGGGAGGGTGTCCAGGTCGACCGGGCGCAGGGTGGGGGTCGGCCCGCAGGGCAGGACGTGGGTGTCGTACGGGTGGCCGTCACGGCGGGGGCGGTGGGCGGTGAGCACCCGGGACGGGACGGTGGCGCGGCCGCGGCGGGTGCGGTGCGGGCCCCGGCCGGTGACGGCCGGGCGGGCCGCCGGTGCGGACGCGGCCGGGCGGCGGGCGGGCGCGGCCGGCCCGGCGAGGGCCGGCAGGCCGGGACCGGAGTCGGTGACCTCGATCCGCAGCCGGTCGCCGCAGATCGAGGCGGTGACCTGGAACAGGTCGTCGGGCTGTCCGGTGGCGCCGTGCTCGACGGCGTTGGCGCAGGCCTCGCTGAGGGCGACCCCGAGGTCGTCCGCGATCTGCGGGTCGACGCCCGCGGTCGCCATCGCACCGAGCAGGATGCGCCGGGCCAGCGGGACGCTGGCCGGGTCGCGCTTGAGGTGCAGAGTCCACCAGATGTCCACGGGAGGTCCCTCCTGGCTGCGGCTCCACATACAACTAGGTATCTCCGGGCGATTCGGCGGTGAACCGTTCCCGGGGGCCGCTACCGCCCGTTCGGCGGATGGACTGGGGGCCGGGGTCTGTGCCGGGCAGCGCGTCGGTCGCCCCGCACGCCGCTGCCGAAAGGGGCATTCGTAGGGATTTCCCACCCTGCCCGTGTCGGTGGCGTACGCAATGAGAGGATGGCCCGGCCATGACTGCCCTCGCCGCCGCCCCGCTCCCGGGCGCCCCTGGACCGGCCCGGCCGGTGGGGTCCGCCGCCTGGGACCTGCGGCTTGCCCGGGCCGTCCCGTTCGCGCTGGTGTGCACCCTGATCGCGGCCGCCGGGCACGCCCTGGCGGGTGGCGGGAACGTGCCGCCGGCCGCGCTGGCGGCGGGCTTCGC
>NZ_MSJQ01000403.1 GCF_014596515.1 Streptomyces sp. CBMA156 | reverse complement strand
CCGCCGCGGCGCCGCCCGCCGCCGGGCCGTCCCCGACCGGCTGGTCGCCGTCCTCGTGCTGCTGCCCGCCGCGCCGCTTGCGCTGGCGCACGAAGCGCAGCGCGGCCAGCAGCAGCAGGAGGCCGGCGCCCGCGAAGACGTACAGCACGCCGTTGGTCACCGAGGTGACGTCCACCCGGAACGGCTGCGGCTCGCCGTACGGCCGGGAGTCGGGGCCGGTGGTCCACAGCTGGGCGATCATCGCGACCTCCCCGTTGCTGTGCGCCTCGGCGTTGAAGCGGATGGTCACGCTCTGCGAGGCCGGGAGGACCAGTTGCTCCTCCCGGCTCACCCGCAGCCTGTTCGGCTGGGCCGAGGTGAGCACCAGCTTCAGGTTGGTGACCGTCTGGGTCAGGTCGTTGCGCACGCTGACCTGGAGCAGACCGGTGTCGCCGGCCAGGGTGACCCTGTTCTTCTTCGGCACCTGGACGGCTTCGGTCAGTTCCTTCAGGTACTTCGTGACGCCGGTGCGGTAGCTGTTCCCGGCCGCCGGCTGCCCGCGCCACTCGGTGGACAGCGAGCGGACCATCGCGGCGCTGAACGGACCGCGCACCCGCTGCGGCAGGGTGAGCACCCGCATCAGGGTGTCCAGGTCGTGCTGGATGCCGTCGGTGCTGCTCAGGTCGGCCGCCGAGAGTTCGGAGGCCCGGGTCTGGGGCGGGTAGTCGGTGGCCGCGGGGACGGCGGTGTTGGCCTTCGGGTCGGCCGCGGACTGGGCGACCGTGTCCAGCTTGACCGAGGAGATCCACTTGCCGTCCGCGGTCTGGAGGGCGTTCGCCAGCGCCTTGGCGTTGGCGGCGCTCAGCTCGCGCGGCGGCATCACCAGCAGCGCGCGCTGGTTCTGCGGCTGCTCGTGGGTGATCGCGAAGGTCTCGGCGAGGAAGCGCTGGGTCGCCTCGGTCTGCGCCTGCGGGCTGCTGAGGTCCTTCTCGAAGAGCGTGGAGACGGTCTCGTCGGCCACCACGGCGGTCTGCCCGTTGCCGATCGGGCGGACCGCGGTCGGGGTGTAGGTGAGGGCGTCGGACTCCGGCATGCTCCCGCCGTTGACCAGCACCAGCCCGCTGCCCGACTGCTGGGCGAGGGCGGCGACCTGCTGGTCGAGGTAGCCCTGGAACGGCCAGGCGACGTCGGAGCGGGTGTCCACGGCGAGCCGGCCCTCGACGGTCAGCCGGCCGGCCGTGGCCGCCTTGCCGAGCGCGACGGTCATCCCGGTCAGGTCGGCGCCGTTGTGCGCGATCGAGGCGAGGTCCGGGTCGGCGTACGGCAGCGCGACCACCTGGTGGCCCTGCTTGGCGACGGCGGCCCGCAGCTTGTCCAGCCAGGCGGCGGCGGCGGCCGAGCCGGTGCCCTGGACGACGTTGTCCTCCTTGGCCGACTTGCCGCTGTCCTCGGTGCCCGGCTTCTGCACCTTGTAGGGCTTGGTCATCGCGAGCGCGGTGTCCAGCAGGTCCGGGTCGATCACCCAGGTCAGGCCGTTCAGCCTGGCGCCGGTGTCGACCAGCTCGTACAGCCGGCCGCCGGGGGCGAACTCGGCGGCCAGGCTGTCGTCGCGCAGCACCGGGATGCTCTGGTCGGACTCGGCGAAGGTCTGCGCGGCCATCACCGGCGGGTGCACCAGCGGCCAGAGCGTGGTGACCTTCGTGGGCTGCGCCTCGGCGCCCGCGTTGTACGGCAGGAAGGTCCTGGCGATGCCCAGGGCGCGGTCGCGCGGGTTGTCGGCGGTCCCGCCCCAGGCGTCCACCGCCAGCTCGTACGCGCCGCTCGTGGAGAGCCCGAGGTCGCTCACCGCGACGCTCAGGGTGTACGGCTGGCTCTGCCCCGGGTTCAGCTCCGGCAGGGCGTACTGCGGGCTGTCCAGCTCGACGCCGTCCTTCGAGTCCGGCACCGAGCGGCCGGCCACGTTGGCCAGATCGCTGCGCCGGTCCAGCGGCTTGAGGGAGTACGGCTTGCGGACGGCCGCGTGGGCGCCCTTGACCGCCGTCTTGCCGGCGTTGGTGACGTTTCCGGAGATCGTCACGATGCCGTTCGGGACGGCCACCTGCGGGCTCAGCGCGTCGATGGTCATCACCACCGGGTACTCGGCCGTGACGGAGGAGTCGGAGGCCGGCCTGGCGTTGCCGCCGGCGGGCAGCGCGCCGGCCGGGGAGGCCGTGAAGAGGGTCAGGGCGGCCGCGCAGGCGGCGGCCAGGCGCAGGCCCGCCCGGCGGGCCCGCCGGGCCGGATGGCGCCCCTCGGCGGGGCGCTCGGCCCGTCCAGGCTGTCGGTGCGCTCCCAGGCCCGAGTGCCGTGCCGGCTCACTCACTCGCTTCGCCCTCGCCGTTCTCGATCGATTCGCCGCCGATGCCGTCCGGCGCGGTCCGCCCGACGGTCTTCGCTTTCACACTTCTGGAACTCTTCTGGAACTCTTCGCCCGACGCCGTCGCCGCACCGCCGCCGCGGGGATTCCGCGGACGGGGGCAGCACGCGACACCGCATCCCCCGTCCGGTGCCCGAGACTCGTCCACCGGCATGGTAACGATGCGGCCTGGGGTGCAGTGTTGCGGGCTGTGGGGTGAGACGCCCAAAACGCGCGGGCGGTTGACCTGTCGGGGCACGTACCCTTGTGAGCCGTGTCCACTGCCAATGAGCCCACCGCGCGCACCGACCGTTCCAGCACCGCCGTCCAGGCCGTACCAGGCCTGAGCGAGGCCCAGACCCTCGGCCTCCAAGAGCTGCTGCGGGTGTCGCCGGTCGCCGACGAGATCGCCCGCCGGTTCCAGGCGGCCGGTCACCGGCTGGCGCTGGTCGGCGGGTCCGTCCGGGACGCGCTGCTCGGCCGGCTCGGCAACGACCTGGACTTCACCACCGACGCCCGCCCGCAGCAGGTGCTCAAGCTGGTCAAGGGCTGGGCGGACGCGGTCTGGGACGTCGGCATCGCCTTCGGCACCGTCGGCGCCCGCAAGGACACCCCCGAGGGCTCCTTCCTGATCGAGATCACCACCTACCGCTCCGAGGCGTACGACCGCACCTCGCGCAAGCCCGAGGTGACCTACGGCGAGACCATCGAGGAGGACCTGGTCCGCCGGGACTTCACGGTCAACGCGATGGCCGTCGACCTGCCCGGCCGCGGCTTCGTCGACCCGCACCACGGCCTGGACGACCTGGAGGCCCGGGTGCTGCGCACCCCCGCCACCCCGGAGGAGTCCTTCTCCGACGACCCGCTGCGGATGATGCGGGCCGCCCGCTTCGCCGCCCAGCTCGACTTCGACCCGGCGCCCGACGTGGTCGCCGCGATGGCCGCGATGGCCGAGCGGATCACCATCGTCTCCGCCGAGCGGGTCCAGGCCGAGCTGAACAAGCTGCTGCTGGCCGAGCACCCGGTGAAGGGCCTGCGGCTGCTGGTCGACACCGGCCTGGCCGGGTACGTGCTGCCCGAGCTGCCCGCGCTGCGGCTGGAGCGGGACGAGCACCACCGGCACAAGGACGTCTACGAGCACTCGCTGACCGTCCTGGAGCAGGCCGTCGCCCTGGAGCAGGACGGTCCCGACCTCACCCTGCGGCTGGCCGCGCTGCTGCACGACATCGGCAAGCCGCGCACCCGCCGCTTCGAGTCGGACGGCCGGGTCTCCTTCCACCACCACGAGGTGGTCGGCGCCAAGATGACCCGCAAGCGGATGCGCGAGCTCAAGTACTCCAAGGAGCTCATCGAGGACGTGTCGCGCCTGGTCGAGCTGCACCTGCGCTTCCACGGCTACGGCGGCGGCGAGTGGACCGACTCCGCGGTGCGCCGCTACGTCACCGACGCCGGTCCGCTGCTGGAGCGCCTGCACAAGCTGACCCGCTCGGACTGCACCACCCGCAACAAGAAGAAGGCCACCGCCCTCTCGCGCACCTACGACGGCCTGGAGACCCGGATCTCCGAGCTGCGGGAGCGGGAGGAGCTGGACGCCGTCCGCCCGGCGCTGGACGGCAACCAGATCATGGAGCTGCTCGGCCTCACGCCGGGCCCGCAGGTCGGCAAGGCGTACAAGCACATGCTCGAACTCCGGCTGGAGCACGGCCCGATGGAGCACGACGAGGCGGTCTCGGCGCTGCGGGACTGGTGGGCCGGGCAGCAGGGCTGAGCCCGGCTCCGGACCTCCGGGGACGGCTGCGGACACGACACGAGGGGTGGCCCCGGCGTTCGGCCGGGGCCACCCCTCGTCCGGTTCCGGCTACTTGACCTGCTTCAGGCAGAGCACGTAGTCGAGGACCGGGAGGTTGGGGTGCTTGCTGGTGTACCAGCTGTCCGACTTCGGCTGCTTCTCGCAGGACTTCTCGTCGGAGGTGGCGAGGTACTTGTAGACGATCTTGTACTGCGCCTTGGCGTCCGTGCAGGGCACCACGGTGATCTTCGGGTGGGTGTCGGTGGTCTCGCTGGTGCCGTTCGCGTTGCGCAGGCAGTCGCCGACACCGGCCGAGTCGACCTTGGAGTCCGAGTCGGTCGGGGTGGTGACCGGCGGGAGCGTGAGGGTCGGCGTCGGCACCGTGAAGGTCGGCGAGGGGAAGGCCGGCGGCGGGAGCGTGAGGGTCGGCGTCGGCAGCGGGGTGGGCGAGAACGAAAGCAGGGTGGGGGACGGGGTCGGGTCGGCGACCGGGCCGTCCTTCTTCGGGCCGAGCACCCCGGTGGCGGCCAGGGTCAGGGCGACCGCCAGCGAGACCGGCACCAGCAGCATCGCGATGTGCGGCCGGCTGGTCAGCGGGACGCCCGGGTCCAGTTGCGGGCCGTGGCTGCCGGGGACGGGGTGCGGCAGCTGCTTGAACCTGTTGTGCGGGCCGAGGTTCAGCAGCAGCGTGATCGGGGTCAGCAGCCAGGACACCAGGCTCCACCAGCCCTGGACCAGCGTCCGGGCCGACATGTCGCGCACCGTCGCCGTGCCGCAGGTGCGGCAGAACGGGCCGGTCATCCGCAGCATCCGGAAGGCGATGATCAGGCCCTGGTGGCCGCGGACGGTGGCGTTCACCGCCGGGTAGCCGCCGCAGAACCGGCAGGTGGTGCCGTCCATCGGGGGCGGTGGCGGCGGGTACCCGTAGCCGTAACCGTCCTGCGGCGGGCCGCCGTACGGTGGCCCGGGCGGCGGCGGGGGGCTCGGGTAGCCGTACCCGGGGGGCGGTGGCGGCGGTGGCGGGGCGCCGTAGGAGCCGCCGGAGGCGTACGGGTTGCCGTCGCCCGGTGGCGGGCCGTACGGCATCTGGGGCGGAGGCGGAACGGACAAGGTGGTCCCCCGGGAAGGAGTGGCGGAAGAGGTCAGGACTTCTTCACCGGCGGGACGCCGGTGGTGGCGGGCGTCAGCGAGCCCAGGCAGAGCACGTACCGCTTCTTGTTCCAGCGGCGGCCGCTCTTGCCCGACACCGTGCTCGCGGTCTGCTGCGTCTGCTTGCAGCGGGTCACGTCGGTGGTGCCCTCGAACTTCGCCAGCACGCGGTAATTCGCTTTGGGGTCAGTGCACTTGACGATCTCGACGTCGCGGGATCCGCTCGCCTGGACGCAGTCGCCCGGCTTGGCGCTGCTGACGCTCGGCCCGGCGACGAAGTAGCTCACCGCCAGCGCCAGGCAGCCGCCGACCACCCCGAAGATCCGCAGCTTGGAGCGGAGGCCGCGCTTGGCGGACGGCGCGGGCGGCGCCGCGGGGGCGGACTGCGGGGGGACGTACGGCCCGGGGGGCGGCTGCTGCCCGTACGGCCCGGGGGCCGGCTGCCCG
>NZ_MSJQ01000402.1 GCF_014596515.1 Streptomyces sp. CBMA156 | reverse complement strand
GCGCGGGCGGCGCCGCGGGGGCGGCCGGAGCGGGTGCGGCGGCGGGCGCCGGTTGCAGGACGTCCACGCCGAAGTCCGTGGCGATGCCCGCGAGCCCCTCGACGTAGCCCTGCCCGACCGCCCTGAACTTCCAGTCCGCGCCGTGCCGGTACAGCTCGCCGAACACCATCGCCGTCTCGCGGCCGGCCTCCGACGCCACGTCGTACCGGACCACCTCGGCGCCGCTGTCCGGGTCGGTGACCCGGATGTGGGCGCCGCCGACCTGCCCGAAGGACTGCCGGCGCTGAGCCGCGTCGTAGATCGCCACCGCGAAGACGATCTTCTCCACCGAGGCGGGGACGTCCGCCGGACGGACCTCGATCTGCTCCCGGTCGGCCCCGCCGCCGGACCCGCCCAGGTGACGGACCGAGCCGTCCGGGCTCTGCAGGTTGTTGAAGAACACGAAGTGCTGGTCCGAGGCGACCTTCCCGGACGCCCCGCAGAGCAGCGCGCTGGCGTCCAGGTCGTACCCGGGCCCGGCCGTCCAGCCGATCCCCACCCGGGCCACCCGCAGACCGGGGGCCTGCTTGCCCAGGGAGACGTTGCCGCCCTTCGTCAGGGCCACGCTCATGGAACTTCCTCCACCACCGTACGAGTACCGCTGTCCGAATACGACAACGCTGTAGAACTCGCAACGGTTCCCGGTCGAACCGTCAGCTTTCCGTCAGGGCCTGAGCCGTCCTTCGCCGCCTCCTCGCGTCCTTCGCCGTCGCCGGGTCAGTACCGCACCGGCAGCTCCAGCAGCCCCCTGGCCCGCAGCGTGGGCCGGTGGCGCAGCCGCTCGACCGGCACGTCCAGGGCGAGGCCGGGGAAGCGGCGCAGCAGCGCGGTGAGCGCGAGGGCGGTCTCCATCCGGGCCAGCGGCGCGCCCAGGCAGTAGTGGATGCCGTGGCCGAGCGCGAGGTGGCCGGTCTCCCGGCGGTGCAGGTCGAGCCGGTCGGGGTCGGTGAACTGCCCGGGGTCGCGGTTGGCGGAGCCGAGCGCGAGCAGCACGGTCTCCCCCGCGGGAACGGTGACGCCGCCGATGGTGACGGGCTCGCGCGGGAAGCGGCGGATGGCGAGCGGGGCCGGCCCGTCGAAGCGGGCGAACTCCTCGACGGCGGCGCCGATCAGCTCCGGCTCGGCGCGCAGGGCGGCGAGCTGCCCGGGGTGGGTGAGCAGGGCGAGGACGGCGTTGGCGATCAGGTGGACGGTGTTCTCGTAGCCGGCGAAGAGGATGAGGAAGGCGAGCGAGGTCAGCTCGTCCTCGCCGAGGCGCCCGCCGGCCCCCTGGTCGTCCCTGGCGGCGATCAGGTCGGAGAGCAGGTCGTCGGCGGGCTCGGCGCGCTTGCGTTCGATCAGGCCGGTGAAGAAGCCGAGCATCGCCTTGACGGCGGCCCTGGCCGCCTCCGGGCGATCGGGATCGGGGGTGATCAGGGAGTCGGTCCAGGCCCGGAAGTCGTGCCGGTCGTCCTCGGGGACGCCGAGCAGGTCGCAGATGACGGTGATCGGCAGCGGCGCGGCGTAGGTGGCGAGCAGGTCGGCGCGGCCGAGCGGCTCGATGGCGTCGAGCAGTTGCCCGGCGACCTTCTCGACCGGCTCGCGCAGCGCGGCGACCCGGCGCGGGGTGAAGGCCTGGGAGACCAGCCGCCGGATCCGGGTGTGGTCCGGCGGGTCCATGTTGAGCAGGTTGGCGTCCAGCGCGGGAGGCAGCGCGAAGCCCCGGTAGTTGCCGGGTGCGGCGTGCGCCTTGTCGAGGGCGAACCGGGGGTCGGCGAGCGCCTGGCGGACGTCCTGGTAGCGGGTCACCAGCCAGAACGGCAGGCCGTCCGGGCCGACGACCCGATGGACGGGGGTGCCGGCGCGCAGCCGGGTGTAGCCGCCGTACGGGTCGGCGATCAGGGACGTCAGGGAGAGGTCGGGCACGGTCACCGGCCCAGCCTACGGCCACCGTGCCGGCACCCTGGCGGGCCGTCAGGGCCGGACCTATTGTCAGCGCACATGACATGTCTACGCCGCGTCGCCGGACTGGCCGCCGCGCTCACCGGAACCCTCGCCGCCCTGCTGACCCCGGCCGTCGCCCAGGCCGCCCCGGCCGGCTGCCGCACCTCCGCCACGGTGCCCCTGGACGCCGAGCAGTCCCGCCTCCAGGACGCCCGGACGGCGGCCTTCACCGAACGCTCCGGTCTGGGCGAGCTGCTCGGCGGCTTCCCCTCGGCCCTGTGCGAGGCCCGCAACGCCCGGCAGGCCCAGCGGCTGGTGGACACCTGGGGCCGGACGCTCTGGCAGGCCGGTCTGGACCGCGCCCAGGGCCGCCGGCCGAGCGGTGAACTGCCCGCCGGGGACGACCGCCCGCTGTACTGGACCAGGCTCGCCATGACCGTCCGGCTCGCCCAGTGGCAGCCCCGGTTCGACGTCGACCACGCCGCGCTGCGGGCCCGCTTCGAGGACGCCTCGCGCGGCCTGGACGACGGGTTCGGCTCCGCCCCCGGGGTCCGGCGGATCTTCCTCAGCGGCTTCGACCCGTTCGGCCTGGACGTCGAACCGCGCCGCGCCAACCCCTCGGGCGCGGCCGTGCTGCGACTGCACGGGCAGCGGATCACGCTGGCCGACGGCAGCGCCGCCGAGGTGCGGGCGGTCGTCCTGCCGGTGCGCTACGGCGACTTCGACGGGGGCATCGCGGAGCGCGCCTTCGCTCCGCACCTGCGGCCCGGCCGGCAGTCCGCCGACCTGATCACCAGCATCAGCCAGGGCTACCCGGGCAAGTTCACCCTGGAGGAGTGGGCCGGGCGGGCCCGCTCCGCCGACCCGGCCACCGACAACGTGGCCGCGCTCTCCGGCGGCACCACCGAGCACCCGGTGGACGCTCCCGGCCTGGCCCCCGGGCCGCAGTTCGTCCGCACCACCCTGCCGGTCGACGCGATGACCTCCGTCCAGCAGCCCTTCCCGGTGCTGCTGAACACCTTCGTCACCGAGATCCCGGCGGGCGCCACCGCCCCGGTCTTCCGGCCGGACGGGCCCACCCCCGGCTCCCGCGCCGTCTCCGGCGGCGGTGGCGGGTACCTCTCCAACGAAGTCGCCTACCGCTCCAACCGGCTGCGCATGCTCCTCGCCCCCGACCTCCCCGGCGGCCATCTCCACACCCCGGTCCTGACCGGCCTGCCGGCCGACCCGAACCGGCTCACCGCACCGGAGTTCGAGCAGAACGAGGCCGCGATCGGCGACGAGGTGCGGGCGATCCTGAGCACCGTCCGGCTCTGACGGGCCGTCCGGCCCTGACGGCCCGCCCCCTGGCACCCGTTACGCCGGGCCGGCGTAACGGGTGCCCGCCGCGCGGGCGCGCGACTCGGCGATCTCGGCATGGGCGGCGTCGCGGCCCGCCCAGTGCGAGCCCTCGACGGACTTGCCGCGCTCCAGGTCCTTGTACACCAGGAAGAAGTGGGTGATCTCCAGCAGGTCGAACTCCCGCAGGTCGCCGATGTCCCGCAGGTCCGCGTAGCGCGGGTCACGGGCGGGGACGCAGAGCACCTTCTGGTCCGGGCCGCGTTCGTCGCACATCACCCACATGCCCACCGCCCGGCAGGTCAGCACGCAGCCGGGGACGGCCGGCTCGCCGCCGAGCACCAGGGCGTCCAGCGGCTCGCCGTCGCCGCCGAGGGTCCCCTCGACGTAGCCGTAGTCCGCGGGGTAGCGGGTGGCCGTGAAGAGGGTGCGGTCCAGGCGGATGCGGCCCGCCGCGAAGTCCATCACGTACTTGTTCCGCGACCCCTGCGGGATCTCGATCATGACCTCGAACTCCACCGCGGCCTCCTCCTCGGCTCCTCCTCGGTTCCTGGGGGCGATTGTCCGTCGTTCGAACGCCCACCGGCGGCACCCCGCCGTTCGTGGGCGTGCACGACCGTCCGCCCCACCCGTGTCCGGGCCCCGGCCCGCACGCGCCGCAGGGCCGCCGCATCGTCCCAGGTCTCGATTGTGCGGCGGAACTGACGGCCCGACAGTGCTTCGTCCACGATTCCCCTACGGTGACGCCTGCAACAACCGTCACCTGCAAGAGGGGGCACGCCCATGTCCCGGAGCCGGAAGCTCCACCGCCTCAGCAACCCCGACACCGACGAACGCCGCGCCCAGCGCGCGCTGTTCCGTCACCTCCGCGACGACACCAACGCCAACCGTGGCCGGATGGCCAAGCGCGTCCGCGAGCTCCAGCTCCTGCTGGCGATGGACCCGGTCGACTTCGAAGGGCTGATCGCCCGTCTGATGGAGGCGATGGGCATGAAGGTCGAACTCACCGCACGGTCCAGGGACGGCGGGGTCGACGTCCGCGGCGCCGACCCCGACCCGTTCCGCGGCGGGAACGTGATCGTCCAGGTGAAGCGCTACCGGGACACCGTGGCGCCCTCGGCCGTACGGGACCTGTACGGAACGCTGCGGCACGACCAGACCGCGACCAAGGCCGTCCTGGTCACCACCAGCAGGTTCGGCCCCAGCTCGCACCAGTTCGTCGCGGGCAAGCCGATCTCCCTGATCAACGGCGCCGAACTGGTCGGGCTGCTCAAGCACCACGGCTTCCACGAGGTCTTCGCGGACGCCCAGGACGACGCCTCCGCCGAGGCCGGCGCGCTGGACGGGCTGCCCGCGATCGAGGTGGCCGCCGAGCCCGCCCGGCTGCTCCTGCACTGGACCGGCGAGGAGGAGTACGACATCGCCGCCCTGGTCTGCCAGGGCAACACGGCGCTCTCCGACGACCACCTGGTGTTCTACAACAACGGCTCGACGCCCGACGGTTCGGTGCGACTGGTGACGGGCTACGGCGACGCGAACGCCTGCCTGATGGTCGACTTCGACGGGCTGCCCGCCCACGTCGACCGGCTGGTCGTCATCGCCGCCGCCGACACCGAGAACCACCCCGGCGCCACCATGGGCGGCTTCGCCGGGCCGGCGCTGATCCTGGAGGCCGGCGCCGGGCAGGACGCGGCCGTGGTGCACCTGGCGGACGGCGCGGAGACCAACACGGCGATGCGGCTCGGCCGGTTCGACCGTGAGCCCTCCGGGGACTGGGAGTTCACCCCCGCCCTGGCCGGGTACCCGGGCGGGCTGCGGCAGGCCGTGACGGCGTACGGGCTGGAGGTCGTGGACGCGTGACGGGTCGGGGGGCGCCCGGCCGAGGCCGGGCGCCCCCCGGTGCGGACCTCAGCGCACGACCGGCAGCTCCAGCACCGAAGCCCGGTCGCCGCCCCAGCCGATCCGGTAGTCCGCCCGTCCGTCGGCCGGGAGCAGTTCGAAGGAGTCGGGGTTGGCGGCGGCGACGGTGAGCCGGATCCGGTCGCCGGCGCGGAACAGCACCGAGACCGGCTGGAGGTCGATGGTGACCTTCTGGGGGCTGCCCTGCGGGAGGTCCGCCGCGTCCTCGGCGGCGTAGCTGCGCGGCGTGCGCAGCCGGCGCCAGTCCGGGTTGTCCGAGCGGTCGGCCACCGCCCGGTCGGCCAGGGCGAGTTGCCCCTCCGTCAGGTAGGTGACCCGGCCGTCCGGTGTGACGTCCTCCAGGTAGACGTGCAGGGCGCCGCGCGCCGAGCCCGCCAGGCCGGTGACGTCGAGGGTGACCGTGCCGTTGCCGGTGACCCGGGTGTCGGCGGTCAGCGGCGCGGTGGTGTAGCCGAGCAGCTTGGCGTCGACGGCGGCGCGGTCGGGGTAGACGACCTCGTCGCCGCTGAGGTTGGTGTTCCAGCGGTCCAGCGGTCCGGTGCCCGCGGTCGGGTCGAGGCGCAGCAGGTCGGAGCCGGTGCGCCGGCCGTCGGGACGGCCGGCGAGCGTGCCGCCGGCGCCGAGGTGGAACCGCTGGGTGCGGGTGCCGGGCACCGGCCAGCGGTCGGTGGTGCGCCAGACGCCCTCGTTGAACGTGTAGTAGTGCACCTGCCGCCGGCCGTCGGGCCTGGCGTCGCCCCGGACGTAGCGGTCGAAGAAGTCGAGCACCCGCTGGTCGTTCTCGGTGCGCTCCTGCGCGGTGAGCGGGCGGGCGGGCCGGAACGGGTCGGCGAGCCAGGCGGCGCCGTGGTTCCAGGGGCCGATCCAGTCGTCCTGGGTGTTGGACAGGCCGGTGAACTGGGAGAGCACCCCGTTGGCGGTGCCCGCGTCGAGCCAGCCGGCGCTGGTCAGGACGGGTACCCGGCCGGCCTCGACGGCGTCGGTCCGCTCGCCGACGCTGCCGACCGTCCAGCTCTCGGGACCGTTCCGGTAGTCGCGGTGGACGCCGGTGTGCGCCATCTCGACCAGGTTGGCGTTGGCCGCGTGCTCGGCGCGGGCCGCGGCGAGCAGGGCCTGGCCGTCGGGGCCGTCGACCGGCCGGGGCTGGAGTCCGGTGAGGCCGACCTCCGCGCAGAGCCGCCGGGTCGAGTCGTCGGTCTCGCAGGTGGTGCCGCCGGCCTGGTCGAGGACGCGCAGCAGCAGGCCGTACCGGGCGACCCTGGGTTCGATGAGCACGCCGCCGGGGCGCACCAGGTCCTCGTACGGGTCGAAGTCGTAGGAGACCGGGGCGGCGGCGGTGATGTGGTGGTTGCCGAGGGAGGTGGCGAGCATCGCGGTGTCGCCGCCGTAGGAGATGCCGGTCGTGCCGACCCGGCCGTTGGACCAGGGCCGGCCGGCGATCCAGTCGCTGAGCGGGCCGCTGTCGGCGGTCGCGTCGGCGCCGAGTTCCGAGGTCAGGGTGCCGAAGGAGGCGCCGGTGCCGCGCAGGTCGGCGACCACGTAGGCGTAGCCGCGGGCGGTCCACTGCCTGGCCGCGCTGCCGCTGCCGCCGGTCTCGCCGGCCTTGACGGCGGCCCGCCAGTAGCGCTGGGTGACCAGGACGGTGGGCAGTCGGGCGCCGGCCCGGGTGCCGCCGGGCAGGTAGACGTCGACGGCGATGCGGACCCCGTCCGGCATGGTCACGTAGCGCGACTGGAGCTGTGGTTCGGCGGGCCCGGCCGGCCCGGCGGCGGCCGCCGGTGCGACCGCGAGCCCGAGCACCACCGCGGCCGCGACCAGCGCCGCCGGCAGGCGGCGCGACAGTCCCCGCCTCATCGGACGGTCGCCTTCCAGGGGCCTTCCTCGGGGCGCGCCTCGTCGTTCGTCCCCGGCCAGGGCGGCATGGTGACGGCGGTGATCCGCAGCGGCTCCCCGGCGTCCCCGTCCGCGCGGAACTGGAACGCGGTGCCCAGCGGTATCGACACCGCCGTACCGGGCGCGAGCCGTACGGTCTCCTCGCGTCCGCCCTGGCGGCGCCAGAGCTCGCCGCCGCCCGCGGTGACCTGCCACAGCTCCTGCACGGTGGCGTGCGAGACCGCGCGGGTCACCTGCCCGGGGGCGAGCGCGAAGACCGCGAGGCTCCCCTGCCCCTCCAGCACCAGCAGCGGGTACACCTCGGCCCCGTCCGGGGCCGTCACCACGGGGGCGTCCCCCACGTCCGCGGTGTCGAAGGGCTGCTGCTGCCCTGACTGACTGCTCATGTGTGACGACCTGGCCTCTCTCGTCCGACCGAGTAGCGTGGTCCCGTCCCCCACCGCCGATGGGACCACGGGCGCGCGGCCGTCCGCCAGAGCTGACTACCCTGAGACGACCCCGAGTTGGCCCTGATCCTCTCCGGACGGGGCCCGGCCGTCTCCGGTCGGCGCCTGGGCGTCGCCGGCCAGCGGCCCGCCGTCGCCGAAGTCGCGTACGGCCTCGGTGACGATCGCCTCCAGCCGGGCGTGATGGGCACCGCGCCAGTAGGCCTGGCCGCAGTCGGCGCACTGGGCGAAGGCGTCGTAGGAGCGCTCGGTGCCGTCCCGCAGCTGCTCGCTCACCGAGGTCTTGGTGGCCGGGCGCAGCATGCCGTTGCAGGTGGTGCAGCGGCTCCAGGGCGCGAGCGGCGGGGCGAAGCGGGAGAGCACGTCGCGCAGCTGTTCGGCGGGGCGGTGGCTGTAGACGTAGGCGCCGGCCCACAGTTCGCGGCGGCGCAACAGGCCCCGGTCGCGGGAGAGCATGATCCGCTGCTCGGCGGCGGAGCGGGCGGCGAGGGCGGCGTCGCCGATGTCGGGGTTCTCGTACGCGGCGTCCACGCCGAGCAGCCGCAGCCGGCGGGTGAGGGTGCCGAGGTGCACGTCCAGCAGGAAGCGCGGCGGGGCGGCCGAGGGCTGCGGCCTGGTGACGGCCCGGACGGCGATGGACTCGCCGTCGACCGGCACGTGCGCGTCGGTCACCGCCAGGCCGTCCACCAGCAGGCCGCCGACCTCGGTGAGCGGGACGCCCAGGGACTCGACGACGTGGCCGAGGGTGGAGGCGCCGTCGGTGCGCAGCACGGTACGGCCGGCCCGCCGGGGTGCGGAGACGAAGAGGTGCAGTTCGGGGGCGAAGTCGAGCCAGATCTGGGGTCGGTCCACGCGGCCAGCATGCCAGCGGACGGCGGGCCGGGGCCACCGGGTTTCCGGCCCGCCCACGGGGGCCGCCACCACGGGGCCGGGCGCCGCGGGGCCCGGGGTCAGGACGCCGCTGCCACCGCCGCCGGTGACACCGCGTGACCGCGGTCCCGCGCCGCCCAGCGGGCGACCGGCCCCATCGCGTGCCCCGCGGCGAGGAACACCCCGCCCAGGACCAGCCAGCCGGCCAGGCCCCCGTCCAGCAGCAGAGTGGTGAGCAGCAGCGGCCCGAGGGTGCGGGCGACGGCGACTCCGGTGCCGAAGAAGCCCTGGTACTGGCCGATCCGTCCGGGCGGGGCGAGGTCGAAGGCGATCTGCCAGCTGCCCGCCGACTGCCGCATCTCGCCGGCCACCTGGAGCACGGAGGCCGCGACCAGCAGCGCGCCGACCGCCCAGACCGGCACGTCCAGCGCGGACAGTCCGAAGACGGCGCAGGAGCCGAGCAGCAGCAGTCCCGCCGTGCGGACCGCCCGGGCGGCCGGGCCCAGCCCGGTGACGCCGCGCGCCGCACGGACCTGGAAGGCCAGCACCGCGAGGGTGTTGAGCACGAACAGCGCCGAGCCGAGCCAGCCGATGCCGGGGGCGCGCTCGGCGATCCAGAGCGGGATGATCAGGCTGAGCAGCGGCATCCGCAGCAGCAGCACGGCGTTGACCGCGGTGACGGCGGCGTACCTGCGGTCGCGCAGCACCGCCAGGCGCGGCCCGCCGTCCGGCTCCCCCGGCACGGGCGGCACTTCCGGCAGCCGCCGCAGCAGTTGGGCACCGATCAGGAAGCCGAGCGCGGTGACGGCGAAGGCCGCCAGGTACGCGGTACGGGTGCCGACGCTCAGCGCGACGCCCCCGATCGCCGCGCCGACGGCCAGTCCCCCGTTGAGGGTCGACTGGATGTGGGCGAGCAGCGCGGTCCGCTCCGCGGGCGGCACCAGGGCGGCGACCAGCGCCTGGCGGCTCGCGGTCAGGCCGGACTGCGCGGTGGCGTAGAGGCAGACCGCGAGCAGGAACAGCGGGTAGCCGCGGATCACCAGGAAGGCGGCGACGACGGCCGCCGTGCCGAGCGCGAGCGCCACCGCGGTACGGCGCGGGCCGCGCCGGTCGGCGAGGTGGCCGAGCGGGACGCCCGCGACGGAGCCCAGTGCCCAGGCGAGGGTGAGGCCGAGGCCGAGAGCGGTCGGCGACATCCCGACCACCCGGGTGAAGTAGAGCGCGGAGCAGGTGTAGTAGGCACCGTCGCCCACGGCGGCGGCCAACTGGGCGGCGGCCAGGGTCCGCTGGGGCCCGGCGGGCGGCAGGCCGCCCCAGCGGGCGGCTCGTTCGGTCGACATGCCCCTCCTTCTCCTTCACTCGTTCGCGGGCGGCCACGCGGCGGGCCCTCCGGGCGGTCACCCGGTCCGTCCGGGTGCTCGCCCGGTCCCGCCGCGTGACGGCCCGGTCCGGCCGCGTGACGGCCCGGTCCGGCCGGGCGGTCACCCACACGCGTCCACCTGCGTAAACGTCTTCACGGTCCGTCACTCCTGCCCGCGACCGCCGGACGGGCGGCGCGCGGAGCCGGTCTCCGCGACCGCCCGCGCCGGTACGCCCCACCCTAGTGAGGAACCGGCCCAGTGGACCGGTCCAGTGATCAAGGAATTTCCTGGGCCAATTCGATCCGCCGCCGCACCGCCGACCGACCGATGAACCCGCGTGCGAGGGGCGCCAGTTGGCGTCTCCGAGCCCCTCGGGACGGTCCGGGACCGGCCTCGCCCGCGCCTCCGAAGCGCCGTCCGTACCCGCTCCGACTCCGCCCGCGCGGAACGCCGGGGAACCGCGATCGGGCAGTCCAGGGGCCAACTTTGACCGTGTTGACCCGTCAGTAGCGCCCTTTTATGCTCGACGGCGTTCGCGATCCGGCACCGGGCCGGGGCCGCCGCGCCCGCCCGATCCGTCGCCGTCTCCGGCTCGAAGGGTTTCTCCCATCAGCACCTTCATCGCCCCCTCGGACTCCACCGGCCGGCCGGGCGACGCCGGACGCCCTCGCGCCCACTCCCCGACGGACACCCCGAACACCCCTGGCGCTCCTGGCACTCCGAACCCCCCGAGCAGCGCTGACGATCCGGACGTCCGGGCCACGGACGACCCCACCCACCGCCGGCGCTTCCTCACCTACCTGCTGGCCGCGCCCACCCTCACCGTCGGCGCCCGCCTGGGCCTCGACGCCGCCGCGCCCGCCACCGCGCGGGCCGCCGCCCCGACCCCGGGGCCGCCCGGCGCAAACTGGCCGCACCCACCGTCGCCATGCTGCCCCGGGTCGCGGACTCCCTGTCCTTCCTCTACCTCGACATCGTCCGCATCGTCCAGGACGACA
>NZ_MSJQ01000401.1 GCF_014596515.1 Streptomyces sp. CBMA156 | reverse complement strand
GCAGGGTCAGCCCTTCGTGGCACGCGGCGAGGGTGTCGGCCCACACGGCGGCCGGGAGGGTCCGGCCCGGCCAGGGCGCGGCCGGCGCGGCCGGGTCGAGGGGCTCGGCGGCGAGCTGGTCGGCCTGGTTGCGCCAGTAGTCGGAGTCGCGGAACTCGCCGCGGCTGGCGTGCAGGAAGGACAGGCAGCTGGCGGCGGTCGTGCTGCCGCCGCCGGCGGCGAACTGCAGCCAGAACTGGCAGCCGTCGTCGTGTCCGGTCAGGTGGAGCAGTGCGGCCAGGACGAGCGCGCCACCGGGGTGGATGCGCTGCCGGTTGTTGGTGAGGGCCTTCAGGGAGTCGGCGGCCTCGGGCTGGGCGATGATCAGGGTCGCGGCGAGGTCGAGTTCGTGGCGGGCCTGGAGGTGTTCGGCGCCCAGGGGGGCGCGGGCGCGGACGAGGCGGCGCAGGTCCGGGACGGACACGCCGGCGGGCAGCCTGACCGGCTGGTCGGGTTCGTCGTCGTACCCGTGGTGCCGGTCCCATGGGGCGGCTGCCCGGCGGTCGTGTCCCCGTGTCACTGCATGTCCCCCGTGGCGGTGTCGGCGCCGAGGAACCGGCGGAGCTTGGCCAGGCCCTGGCTGGTGGTGGTGCGGGCGTTGGACTCGGTGATGCCGAGGTAGACGGCGATCATCCGGTAGTCGATGTCCAGCATGTAGCGAAGGACGATCATGTCGTACTGGCGCTCGGGCAGGCGCAGGATCGCCGCGTAGAGCTCCTCGTAGCCATTGTCGAGGTTCTCCAGGCTGATGCGGGCCTGAACCTGGGCGCGCCGGATGGCGACGATCCAGTCCGCGACGACCGCCCTGGGCGGGGCCTGGCCGCTGCTCAGCTCCCGGTCGGCGATGCACCTCTTCGCGATCATCCAGGCGTGGGCCTCGATGTCGGGCTGGCTGAGGACGCAGACCCAGTTCCGCCGCAGCTCCCGGCGGATGCTGCGGACCGCCTGGTCGACGAGTTCCTGGTCGTGCAGCCGTGCCCGGGCCAGTCCGCGCCAGGTCGCTTCGTGGCTGTCGCAGAACGGCCGGTAGGACAACCGGTGAGTGGGTTGGACCGCGGCCCACTCGTCGTCACTGGTCAAGGGTCCTCCTCGTCGGCCCCGTGGGCGACGCTCGGCCGGCCCGGGGGGCGGGCGCGGGTGGAGTGCGAGGGAGAACGGGCGTCCTCCATACGGACATCCAATCGTTCGGGGAAGCCCGATGTGAAGGCGATCACAAAAAGGCTTATACGACCTGACATATGACTATTGATCAGGTGATGATCAGTCACGTCAGACCGAAAATGTCCACATGGGCTCCAGATTTGACGCATCGCGTTGAGCTGGGCAGGTCCCCGCGCTCTTGATTGTCCGCGACGGACTGTGGGCATAGTGAACCGTGGCCCGCGCCAGGGTTCGCAACACCGCGCCAGGGGGTTCGTGGTGCGCGCCGACCTGCGGGCATGACGACACGCCGACGCAGGGGGAAACGCATGGCAGCAGAGCAGCACGACGACGACACCGTCACTCCGTCGGGCGCCGAGGTCAACCTCGCCATCCACCGGCCGCACTCAGCGCGGATCTACGACTACTTCCTCGACGGCACGACCAACTTCCCCGCCGACCGGGAGGCCGCCGGGCACGCCCTCGCCGTCTTCCCGCAGGCACCGGCCGCGGCCCGCGCCAACCGGGCGTTCATGCACCGCGCGACCCGCGCGCTCGCCCAGAGCGGCGTCACCCAGTTCCTCGACATCGGCACCGGCATCCCGACCTCGCCCAACCTCCACGAGATCGCCCAGCGCGTCGAACCGCGGGCCAGGGTCGTCTACGCCGACAACGACCCCATCGTCCTCACCCACGCCCAGGCCCTCCTGCACAGCAGCCCCGAAGGGCGCACCGCCTACGTCCAGGCCGACGTCCGCGACCCCGACGCCCTGCTGGACGCGGTCCGCGCCACCGGCGTGCTCGACTTCACCCGGCCGATAGCCCTGAGCCTCGTCGCCCTGCTCCACTTCGTCCCCGAGGGCGCGCACCGGATCGCCGAGACCCTCAAGAGCGCGCTGCCGACCCGCGGCTCCGCCCTGGTGATCAGCCACCTCACCCCCGACTACGCCCCCGAGGACGCGGCCCGCATCGAACGGGCCTACCGCGACAACGGCAACCCGGTCCGCGCCCGCGCCCACGACGAGTTCGCCCGGTTCTTCACCGGCTGGGACCTCCTCGACCCCGGCATCACCTCCACCCCCCGCTGGCGCCCCGAGCCGGACGCCAAGCCGGTCAGCGACATCGAGGCGTCCTGCCTGGGTGCCGTGGCCATCCGTCCCTGACCGGGCCGCCCGTCCGTGGCCGTGCCGTCCGTCACCGGGCAGGCCGTCCGTGACCGGGCCTTGACGCCAGTCTGGCAGGCCGCCACCGCCGATGTGAAAGGCCGCCGCGACGAGTTCGCGCCGGCCGATCCGGCCCGCCGGCGGGCGCGAGGGGGACCGGCCCCGGCGAGTTGCAGCGGGTGGGGGACCGGCTGACACTCGCAGCAGGGGTGGCGGTGCCGGCGCGCCGCCCACCCCGCCTTCCCGGGAGATGGGAACGGTCATGGCGTACGAGCCGGAGAGCCCCTTCAGGTCGCCCATCGTGGGCGACCTCAACCTGCCCCCGCCGGGGATCGAGCTCCGGGAGACCGGGGAGGCCGACCCGGACCAGCAGGTGCCGATGCTGATCGAGCTGAACCTGCGCTATCCCGGCGGGCTCCAGGTGGTCCGCGACGAGTTCTACGCGCTCTGGGAGCGCTACGCGGGACGGTCGCGCGGATGGTGGCCGCAGGAGGTCACCTCGGGGAGCCACGTCCAGCCCGAGGTGCCGCAGGGGCTCGCACTGGTCGCGCCGAAGCTGTACCAGACCGTCCTGTCCCGCGGGGACCTCCACGACCTGGTGGAGGACGACCGCCGCTCCGCGGCCCGGAGCGGGCGGCCGCCGACCGTCTTCCGGGTGTGGCCGGACTACCCGCTGCACCCCCAGATCGACCGCTCGGCACCCACCGTGAAGGCCGACGCCGCCTGGCGCGCGTACGGTGCGCGCGGCGACGGGATCGTGTGGGCCGTCATCGACAGCGGCATCGACGCGACCCACCCGCACTTCTCCCGGCTGGAACTCGCCGCCGAGGGACGGGGCGAGGACCTGCCGCAGGGGCGGACCGCCCGGCTGCACCGCGACTTCAGCTTCCTGGTGAACCCGGACGACCCGGTGGCGCAGCCACCCGGCGGAGCGGCCGGCCAGGGCCCGGCGTCGCCGCTCGTGGACGACAGCGGGCACGGCACGCACGTCGCCGGCATCATCGCGGGCTGCTCCCCGGACGGCATGACACCGCGGGTGGCGACGCCGGACGACCCCGGGGACGGCGGATTCGTGGCCAGGGCCGGCGCGGACCGGCTGTCCGGGATGGCGCCGGCCTGCGAACTGGTCAGCCTCAAGGTCATGAGGCTCAGCCGCCAGGGCACCTACGTGACCTCCTCCAGCGCGGTCATCCGCGCGCTGACCTACCTGCGGACCGAGGTCAACGTGGACCCGGCGGTGCTGCGCGTGCACGGCGTCAACATGAGCCTCGGCTGCGAGTGGCGGCCCGACCAGTACGCCGCGGGTCAGTCGCCGCTCTGCCAGGCGGTGGGCCAGGTGGTGGCCTCCGGCGTGGTCGTGGTGGTCTCCGCGGGCAACTTCGGCGCCCGGAGCACGTCCAGGGACACCGCCAACACCTCGGCCGTCATGGGCTCGATCACCGAACCGGCCCACACCGAGGACTGCATCGCCGTCGGCTCCACCCACCGGGAGGCGCCGCACGCGTTCGGCGTCACCTGGACCTCCGGCAAGGGCCCGACGCTCGACGGACGGATGAAGCCCGACGTGGTGGCCCCCGGCGAGTGGATCGCCTCGGCGGCCAGCGGCGACGTCCGGGCCACCGCGGGGCTGACCCCGGCCGCGGGGGACCCGGTGCCGGAGAGCCTGCTGACGTACGCCGAACAGTCCGGCACCTCGATGGCGGCGCCGCACGTCTCCGGGGTGATCGCGGCCTTCCTCTCCGCCCGTCCGGAGTTCGTCGGCCGGCCGTCGCAGGTCAAGAGCCTGCTCAAGGCCTCTGCCACCGACCTCGGCCGGGAGCGGTACGCGCAGGGGGCGGGCCTGGTGGACCTGATGCGGATGCTGGCGAACGTGTGACGAGTGGACGGACGGACGGGCGGGGGCGGCCCTCCGAAAACCCGGAAAACCATCGAAACCCTCCGAAAGGTCATGTGCGATGAGACGACTGCCGACCGGCGAGCCCGTCTGGGACCTCGTCTTCGACGAGAAGGGGGTGCTGACCGCGCCGGCCGCGGGGGACTTCCTCGACGAGGTGACGGCCGAGGGGGTGCGGGAGCTGTTCGTGTTCAGCCACGGGTGGGGCACGAGCGACCAGCACGCCCGTGAGCTCTACGGCGCGATGTTCCCGCTGATCCGGGAGGCCGGAAGCGGCACGGCGGGCCTCGGCACGGTGGGGTTCGCGGGAGTCTTCTGGCCCTCGCTCTGGTTCCCGCCCACGCCGGCGACCCCGCCGCCGGCGGTCGCCGCACCCCAGGCGGGGGACGGCGCCGTGGTGGACCTCAGCGCCGGAACGGCGGCCGTCTCCGGGGCGGACATCGCCGCGTCGCTGGCCACCGGCTTCGCCGACCCCGAGCAGCAGCGGACGGTGACAGAGATCGGCCGGCTGATCGACGAGGGGGCGGCGGCCGGCCCGGGCGAGACCGACCAGGCCAAGGAGCAACGACTGGTGGGGATCCAGCAGTTGATCCGGTCCCTGGTGCCGCCGCCCGGGGCCGGCGGCGAGTTCGAGGACGCGGGTGAGACCGCGCTGCTGCTGGACACCGATCCGAAGGCGTCGTACCAGGCCGCCGCCGAGGCCTTCGGCAGCGCGCCGCCCGGCTCCTCGACGCAGGGCATCGGCGACTGGTTCGGGAACGCCCTGAACGGGGCGAAGGACGCGCTGCGGGTGCTCTCGTTCTCGGTCATGAAGGCCCGGGCGGGCGACATCGGCAGGAACGGCCTGGGGCCGCTGCTGGCCGCGCTGCACGGCCGCGAGCCCGGCGTGCGGGTGCACCTGCTCGGCCACAGCTTCGGTGCCCGGCTGGTCTCCTTCGCCCTGGCCGGCGTCGGCCCGGCCGCCGACAGCCCGGTCGCCTCGCTGCTGCTGATCCAGGGGGCGTTCTCGCACTGGGCCTTCGCCCACGCCCAGGACAACCCCTTCGGCAGCGCGGGTGCGCTGAACGCCTTCGGGGACCGGGTGCACGGCCCGCTCGTCGCCACCTTCAGCGTCCACGACTGGGCGGTCGGCATCTGGTACCCCAAGGCCTCCTTCCTCGCCCGCCAGGACTCCGAGGCCGACGTCGCCGGGCGCTGGGACGGCATGGGCGCGGACGGGTACCAGGCAGTCGCGCCGGCCGAGGAACGGGTGATGCCGGCCGACGGCGGCACCGACTACGCCTTCGTGCCCGGGACCTTCTACCGGGTGAACGCCGCCGCCGTCATCGACAACGTGGAGGGCGAGCCGTTCTCCGGGGCGCACTCCGACATCCGCAAGCCCCAGGTGGCCGCGCTCGCCACGGCCGCCGCCGCGGCGCACGCGTAGCAGGGGCGACGGCGGCACCCCGGGGAACCCGCGGCTCACCTTGGGCGTGGTGCGGCTACCTGCCGAACTCGCGCCGGTGCAGGTGGTCGAGGATCGACTTGGCCAGGGCCGTCGCGTGCTCGTAGGCGAGCGGAGCGAGTTCCGGGGGGAGGACGAAGCCCTCGGGGAGCCGGCTGTAGTGGTCGGCGAGCTGCTGCTGGTAGGCGTCGGCGAGGGCTTGGGGCCAGGCGCCGGTGAGCGGTGGGCGCATGCGGGCCTCGGCGGCCAGGGCCTGGTGGTGAGCGGCGGCCTCGGCGACCGCCTCCTGGACGGTCCAGTCACTGATCGGGGCCCGCTCCGGACGCCACGGAGCGAGCCAGCGGCTGGGGGTGCCGTCGAGGATCTCCCCGGCCAGCTCCTGGGCGATCAGGGGCGAGGCGTGCAGGCCGTCCCGGTGGGTGCCGGTCGCCACCCACAGGCCGGGGCGGCTGGTGGCCCCGATCAGCGGGTGGCCGTCCAGGCCGATCGGCCGGTTGCCGTGGTGCAGACGGTGCAGCCGGGCGGTGGTGAGGCCGTGGTGGAGCTGGCCGAGGGCGGCGTCGAGCAGGAACCGCACCCCGCCCAGCTGCGGGGCGTCGCCGGGGTCGAGCGCCGGGGCGGCGGTGGCCCCGAGGTACCAGCTCCCGTCGGCCTGGGGCACGGCGTGCAGCCCGCACGCGTACGCCCGGTTCGGGGTGCGGAGCACCGCGGGCAGCGGGGCCGGAGCGGCGACGCTCACCGCGGTGCCCTCCGCGGTGGCGACCGGCATGAGCATCAGGTCCGGGTCCAGCGCCTCGGCCAGCGGCCCTGTCCACGCTCCCGCGGCCAGCACGACGGCGGGCGCGGCGACGAGTCGGTGCGGTGCCTCCAGGACGTAGCCGGAGCCGCTCGTCCGCAGTGGGGCGGCGGGGACCCGGGTCACGTTCGGCAGCGCGTCGAGCGCGGCGTCCAGGGAGGCGAGCCAGCGGCGGGCGTCCAGGAATCCCTCGTCGGGCAGGTGGAGGGCGCGCAGCGGCCGCTCGTTGTCCAGCGGCCGCACGGCCGGGACCTCGGCGGGCTCGACCTCCTCGACCGGTACGCCGTACCGGCGGCCCGCGCGGGCGATCGCCGCGAACGACCGTTCGTCCAGCGGTGAACTGACCGCGTTCAGCAGCACGAAGGTGCCGGTCGCATAGCCGTCACCGCCCGGACCCGCCCCGGCACCGGCGGCGCCGTGGACGGCGTCCCGCCACCGCGGCCACCGCCTGGCGGCCTCCAGGGCCATCTCGACCCGGAGCCGTCCGTGGGGGCGGGTCAGCGAGGCCTCGGTCACCTCCCCCAGGGCTCCGAGCATGGCGCCCGCCGCCTCGGACGCTCCGGCGCCCTGCCGGCCGGACAGCACGACCCGGAGCCCCGGTCGCCCCGAAGCCAGTGCCCAGGCCACCGACCTTCCCACCACACCCGCGCCCACCACGATCACGTCCGCGCCGTGCTGTTCCACCGAAGGCCTCCGCTCGAAGATCAGTACCGGCCTCCAGCCCTACCCGTGGTGTCGCCGGGTATCCCGGCGCCGCCGGGTGTTGGTCCTACCGGCGTCCTCTCGCCTCCGGACCCGGTGACCGGGTGCGTGGGCCGGTCGGCGCAAACCACGACAAACCGATCGAAATATGAATTCAATGTCGTATGTCGGGTAGAACCCCCATGCGGCTGACCGTGTCAACGGTGCGGCCGCCCCGGCACCCGATCGGGTGCCGCCGGGGCCTCGCTGGAAGAAGCCGGGCGCAGGCCCTGGGGGAGAAGCCCCGTGACGTCCGAGCGTCAGCGCGTCGCCGTCCGTGGCCGTTCACCCCGATGCCCAGGAGCGATCACGTGTCCATCCAGCTGGAAACAATCGACCGGGAAGCGACCGACCGGGAGTCTCTGCCCCCCGACCTGCCGTCCGATCTGCCGTGCAGGCCGACGGTGGCCGAGCTGCGCCGGATGGGGAAGTCGGAGGCCCGTGAGCTGAGCGACTCCCTGTTCGAGCGGCTGGCCGGACTGGCCAGGGAGACCCGGGCCTACAGTCACGTGCGCGGCACGATCATCGAGCCGAACATGCCGCTGGTGCGGTTCATCGCGGCCCGCTTCCGGTACCGGGCGGAGGACGGCTGGGCCGACGAGCCGAAGCCGTCGCACTGAGGCCCCGCACGTGGCCGCCCGGGTGCGTGGGTGGGAAGCGGGACGGGAGGAAGGGTGGACACGATGGATCTGCGGGAGCGGGACGTACTGCCCGTGCCGCGCGGACCGCTGTCGGCGGCGGTGCTGGCTCTGCTCACCTCGGGACCGCCCGCAGCCGGACGCCTCCTCGCGCCGCCGGGTCCGCTCACCGAGCCGTGGGGCGAGGACCACCAGCTGGCCCTGCACCTCTGCTACGAACTCCACGGCCGAGGGCTGCCCGGAGTGCCCGCCGACTGGGAGTGGGATCCCGGACTCCTGAGGTTCCGGCAGGAGTTGGAGCGCCCGTTCCTGGCCGCGGTCCGGGCGGAGGCGGAGCCCGTGCCACCGCTGCGGGAGGCCCTGGAACCGCTGCTCACCGAGCCGCCCGACGGCACCGGCCCCTCGCACTTCCTGCTCGCCGAGGGTGAGCGCCGGCACGCCCGCGAGTACCTGGTGCACCGCTCCGTCTACCACCTCAAGGAGGCGGACCCGCAGCTGTGGATGCTGCCGAGGATCCACGGGCCCGCGCAGGCGGTGCTGACGGCGGTCCTCTACGACGAGTACGGTGCCGGACGGCCGGAGCGGGCCCACTCCCTGCTGTTCGCCCGGATGATGGCCGCCTTCGGTCTCGACACCGGCTACGGGGACTACCTGGACCTCGTCCCGGCGCCGACCCTGGCGGTGGTCAACCTGATGACGCTGTTCGGGCTGCACCGCGCGCTGCGCGGCGCGGCCGTCGGGCAGTTCGCGACCATCGAGATCACCTCCTCCCCGGGGTCCGCCAGGCTGGCGACGGCGCTGGAGCGGTTCGGCGGCGGGCCGGACGGCACCCTCTTCTACCGCGAGCACATTGAGGCGGACGCCGTCCACGAGCAGCTGGTGCGCCGCGGCGTCATCGAGGAACTGGTCGCCGCGGAGCCGGAGTTCGCCAGGGACGTGGCGTTCGGGACGGTCGCGGCCGGGGTGGTCGACGGCCGCTTCGCCGACCACCTGCTCGGCTGCTGGCGGGCGGGGCGCAGCTCGCTGCGCTCAGCCCTGCCCGACTGGGCGGTCTGAGCCGCTGCCGTCGGTGCTTCCGTCCGAGCGGCTTCCGTCCGGGCCGCCTCCGTCCGCGCCGCTGCTGTCCGCCCCGCCTCCGTTCGAGCCTCGCGCAGGGCGGCCGCGCCGCCGGTGGCTGGTGTCGCAGAACGGGTAGGTGCGGCTGCGGTGGCAGGCGCACAGCGCCACCACCGGGCGCTCGGAGACCCGGACCGTGCCGTTCGGCAGGACCACCTCGACCGGGCCCTCCACCAGCAGCGGACCACCGGGGACCACGACCACCCGGGTCGTCGGCCGGTCAGCGTTCACGGACACCGCGCACCACCACCAGGTCCTCCTCGCGTTCGCCCGGCCGGATCAGCCCGCGCTGCTCGAACAGGGCGGCCCGCGAGGCCATCACCGGTCCGAACTCCTGCCGCCGCCGCGCCGCCACCGCCGTGCGCAGGCCGGCCGCGCGCAGCAGCGCGGTGAGCGGGTCGGCGGCGTCGGGGCGGGCGGCCGGGGGGACGGGCAGGCCGAGCGCCGTCAGCACGGCCCTGGCCCGGTCCGCCGGGTCGGTCGGGTCCGCCGCGCCTGTCGGGTGCGTCGCGCCTTCGCCGGCCTTCGACGAACGGGCGGGCGTGCCCGGGTGTCCGGGGCCCGGGTGCAGGGCGCCGAGCGCCTCGGCCAGGGCCGCCCGGTTGGCGCGGACGGTGGCGTCCAGGACGTCGCCTCGGGTGGTCATTCCCCCTCCTCCTTCCTCGTCGTGGTGCCCGGCTTTCCTGTGACGTCGGTGGCGGCGGCATCGGTATCGGTGGCGGCATCGGCGTCGGTGTCGGTACCCGCCGCCCCCGTCGCCGCCGGGGCGCCCGCCAGGTCCGCGACCAGCGTCCGGTACGGGCCCGGTACGGCGGCGAGTTCGGCCGGCGTGCCCTGCTGGACGATCCGCCCCCGGTCGAGGACGACCACCCGGTCCGCCGCCTGGACGGTGCTCAGCCGGTGCGCCAGCACCAGGCAGGCGGTGCCCCGGCGGCGCAGGTGCGCGTTGACCCGGGCCTCGGTGTCGGCGTCCAGCGCCGAGGTCGCCTCGTCCAGCACCAGCAGCACCGGATCGATCGCCAACGCCCTTGCCAGTTCCAGCCGTTGGCGCTCGCCCCCGGAGAGGTTCCTGGCGTCCTCCTCGACCCGGCCCGCGTCCAGGCCCCCGCGGCCGGCCACCAGATCCGCCGCCTCGGCGTCCGCCAGGGCACGCCGCAGCGCGTCCTCGTCGGCCGCCGGATTCCAGAGCGTCAGGTTCTCCCGCAGGCTGCCCTCGAAGAGCCGCAACTGCTGCTCCACGTAGGCGATCCGCCCGGTGACCACGGCCCGCGGCCACTCCTCGCGCGGCCGGCCGTCCAGCAGCACCTCGCCCGACCAGGGACGCAGCACCCCGGCGGCGATCCGGGCCACGGTGGACTTGCCGCTGCCGCTGCCGCCCACGACGGCGAGCCACTCGCCCGGGCGGACCCGCAGCGACACCCCCTCGACGGTCGGCGGACGGTTCGGGTCGTAGCCGAACGCGACGTCCCGCAGCTCCAGTTCACCGCTCGGAGCGCGGTCGGCTCCGGCCGGCGGGACGTCCAGGACCGGGGTGAGCCACGGGTCCGCCTCGGCCGACTCGACGTCCTCCAGCAGCGCGCTCTGCGCCCTCGCCATGGTGAACTCCGATCCGATGCCGACCAGTTGGGCGACCGGCTGGAGGAAGCCGTTCATCAGCAGCAGCACCGCCACCAGGGTGCCGAAGGACAGCGAGCCGCCGATCAGCAGCGAGGTACCGATCACCACGACCGCCGCGGCGGCGGCCGAGTTGAGCGCCGCGGGCAGCGACAGCGGCACCAGCACCGCGCTGGTCACCCGCTGCCCGGTCTCCATCGCCCTGGCCTGCCAGCCCGCCCAGGAGCGGAAGAACGCGTCCTCCGCTCCCTCCGCCTTCAGGGTCTCGATCGCCGACACCCCCGAGAAGGCGACGCCGTCCCGCTTGTAGTGCTCCGCGTGCAACCGGTGCAGCAGACCGCCACGGCGGCGTTCGGCCAGCCGCAGCGCCAGGACGTCCAGCACCGCGACGGCGACGGGCACCGCGGCCAGCCGCGGCTCCAGCAGGAACACGGCGCCCAGGTGCACGGCGGCCGCGGCGACCGCGGCGGCGGCGCCGACGGCGCGGTGCGAGAGCAGCACGGCCAGGCCGTCGTTCAGCTGCACCCTGGTGACCAGGCCGCCGAGCTGGCGACGGTGGAAGAACTCCCCCGGCAGCCGCAGCATCCGCCACAGGAAGCCCGCGGAGGAGCGTGCCGCCATCGCCTCCAACACCCGGTTCACCACCGTCTGCTGGAGCCAGGAGCCGAACAGCACGGTCGCCGCGACGCCCGCCGCGGTCAGGGTCAACGGCACCGCCCAGTCCTGGGCCCCGCCCACCACGACCGAGGACAGGTAGGCGCGCAGCAGGAACGCCGCCGCCACCCCCGGCACCGCGAGCAGCGCCGCCAGCACCACCGCCAGCAGCAGCGCCCCGGTGTACGGGCGCAGCCGCGCGGCCAGCGCCCGCAGCAGCGGGAAGCGGCGTCCGCCGGCCAGGAAGTCCGGTCCTGGTTCGAAGCCGACCGCGATCCCGGCGAAGGAATCCCAGAACTCCTCCGGGGTCGCCGAGTAGCTGCCCATCGACGGGTCGTTGATCCGCACCCGGCCGCGCCGCACGCCCTCGTAGACGGCGAAGTGCGGCCCGGTGACCAGGACCATCGACGGCACGTGCAGCCGCTCCAGGCCCTGCAACCGCCCCTCGCCCCGGACCACCCGGCGGCCGCGCGCGACCAGCCCGTACCGGCCGGCGGCCCGCGCCACGGCGGCGGCGCTCACACCGTCCCGGCTGACCCCGCAGGCCCGCGAGGCCTCGTGCAGCGTCACCCGGCGGCCGAAGGCCCCGAGGACGACGGCCAGGCAGGCCGCGCCGCAGTCCTGTTCCTCCATCTGCGGGACGACGGGCGTGCGCAGGTGGCGCCGGGGGCGCTTGGGTCTCTCAGGGCTCTCTGGGCTCTCGGGGCGCTCCCCGTAGCCGCCCCCGCGCTCCTTCCGGCCCTCCTGTTCCGCCCGTTCCGCCCGCTCCGCCTGCGGCTCCCCGACGTCGAGGCTCATCGCCCGGCCTCCGTTCCGAACACGGCCTGGTAGGGGTGGCGGGCGCCGAGGTCGACCTCGGCCGTCAGCGGCACCGGTCCTGCCACCCGGCCGACGGAGCCGGGCAGTTCGGCGTACGCGCGCCACACCGGCGCACTCCCCCCGGGCAGCCCCGGCACCGGGACGGCGAAGGTCCCGGTCAACGAGTCGGCCCGGACTGGCAGTTCGTCCACCGCCGTGATCACCGCGCGCACCGTACCCGCGCCCGGCACCGGCACCCGCACCTCCCGCCCCGGCACCAGCTTGGCGGCCTGCGGCAGGTCGGTCGCGAAGAGCCGGACGGTGACCGGCCCCCCGGTCTCGTCCAGCGCCAGCAGCCCGGCCCCGGGCGCCACCTGCTCGCCGGGCGCGGCCAGCAGCGCCGTCACCGTCCCGTCGGCGGGAGCGGGCACCGGCACCTCGGCCCCGTCGGGCGTGCGCAGCAGCGCCACCGGCTCACCGCGGGCCACCGTCCGCCCCGGCTCCGCCCGGAACCCGAGCACCGCACCGGCCAGTTCCGCCCGTACGGTCGTCGGC
>NZ_MSJQ01000400.1 GCF_014596515.1 Streptomyces sp. CBMA156 | reverse complement strand
CAACGTCGCCGTCGGCGGCACCGGCCGCCCCGCCGCCGACTTCGGCGCCGAGGGCGGCGTCTGCCACGCGGACCTCGCCGCCGCCAACCTGCCCACCGGGGACCCCGTCGCCGCCCTGCGAGCCGCCGGCTGGGTCCGTGACATCGACGGACGGCTCGTCAAGGACGGCCGGCAACTGCGGCTGCGGATCGTCACCAGCGCGGAACTCGGCCCCACCCTGTCCTCCGTCGCCGAGCTGATGGCCCGGACCTGGTCACAGCTGGGCGCGGACGTCCGGCTCGTCACCGAGAGCCTGCCCGCCCTGGTGAGCGCGATGTACCAGACCGGGGACTTCGACATCACGATGGGCAGCACCCCGGGGTTCCCGCTGCCGTCCGGCTTCGTCCCGTTCTTCTCCGGCCCGGCCCCCGCCCAGGGCCTCAACTTCTCCGCCATCGCCAACCCCGGGTACGACGCGCTGGTCGCCCAGGCCCTCCGGGAACCGGACACCGCGGGCTGCGACACCTGGAACCGGGCGTCGGCCGCACTGCTCCGCTCCGCCGACGCCCTGCCGATCGCCGACGGCCGGAGCACCCTCTACGGGTACCGCACCACCTTCAGCACGGCCAACGGCGGCCAGCTCGTCCCCACCAGCATCCGGCTGCACCGGTGACCGGGGGCCCGGTCAGGTCCGCGCCCCGGTTCCCGCGCCACCCGTGGACGGTGTTCCTCGGCCGCCGCGCCGCCCGGCTCGCCGTCTCCCTCGGCGTCGTGCTCACCGCCTCCTTCGCGATGGTCCGGCTGGTCCCCGGCGACCCGGTACGCGCCGCCCTCGGCATCGACGCCTCCCCCGCCCTGGTCGCCGCCCGCCGACACCAGCTCGGCCTCGACCAGCCCTTCCCGAGCCAGTACCGGCACTACCTGGACGGCCTCCTGCACGGCGACCTCGGCACCTCGCTGGTCACCGGCACACCGGTCGCGGAGCTCGTCCGCACCCGGCTCCCGGCCACCCTGCAGATCGCGCTGCTCGCCTTCCTCGTCACCCTCGCCGTCGCCCTGCCGGGCGGGCTGCTCGCCGCCGTCCACACCCGCGACGGACGACACCCGCGCACCGAGCTGGCGTTCACGGCGGTCACCGCGGGGCTCGCCGGGGTGCCGGACTTCGTCCTCGCCGCCGGCCTCACCGCGCTGCTCGCGGTCGGTCTCCGGCTCCTCCCCGTGGCGGGCACCGCGGGCGCCGGCTCCCTCGTCCTGCCCGTCGTCGCGCTCTCCCTCGCGCCCACCGCCGTCCTCGTGCGCATCGTCCGGGTGGAGGCGCTGAAGGTACTCGCCGAGGACTACATGCGCACCGCCCGGGGGAAGCGGCTGTCACCCGCCCGCCGCTACCTGCGCCACGCGGCACCGAACATGGCGGCCGCCTCGCTCACCGTCGCCGGCAGCCTGCTGCCCGCGATGATCGCCGGCACCGTCCTGGTCGAGAAGGTGTTCGCCTGGCCCGGCATCGGCTCCGCGATGGCCCAGTCCGTCGTCGCCCAGGACTACCCCGTGGTCCAGGCCATGGTGCTGATCCTCGGCACCACCGTGCTGCTCGCCGGCCTGCTGGTCGACGTGCTGCTGGCGCTGCTCGACCCGCGTACGGCCATCAGGGAGATGTGACGACCCATGCGGATGCCCCCGGGACGGCCACGCTCGCCGATGGCCTGGGCCGCGACGGCCATGCTCGCCTCGCTGCTCCTGCTCGCCCTGCTCGGCCCGCTGGTCTGCGGCGCCGCGGCCGACCGCCCGGACCCCTCCGTGGTGCTGCAAGGCCCGTCCGCCGCCCACCCGTTCGGCACCGACAACCTCGGCCGCGACCTGCTCGCCCGGGTCGCGGCCGCCACCCGGCCCTCCCTGCTGCTCGCCCTGGCGGCCACCCTGCTGGGTGCCGGCGCGGGTGTCCTCCTCGGAGCGGCCACCGCCGTCCTCGGCCCGCGCACCCGGCGGTGGCTCGGCGCGCTGATCAACCTCCTGCTCGCCTTCCCCGCGCTCCTGGTCGCCCTGTTCCTCGCGGTCGTCCTCGGCGCGGGCGCCACCGGAGCGCTGCTCGCCCTCGCCCTCGCGAGCGTCCCCGGCTTCGCCCGCCTCGCGCAGACCCTCGCCGCCGCCGTCGCGGGCACCGACCACCTGGCCGCCGCCCGCGTCCTCGGCCTGCGCCGGCACCGGCTGCTGCTGCGCCACGTCCTGCCCAACATCGCCGAGCCGCTGCTGCTCAGCACCACCACGGCGGCGGGCACCTCGCTCGTCGCGCTCTCCGGGCTCAGCTTCCTCGGCCTGGGCGTGCAGCCGCCCGGATACGACTGGGGACAGCTGCTCAACCAGGGGCTCGAACGCGTCTACGGACAGCCGCTGCCCGCCCTCGCGCCCGGCCTGGCCATCCTCTACGCGGCCCTGACCTTCCAGCTGCTCGGCGAGGTGCTGGCCGCGGCCGTCGCACGGCGCGGCCCGGCCCCCCGTACGGCTCCGCCGCCGACCACCCCCAGCGGTCCCTCCGAGGACGGCCTGGTGCTCCAGATCGAGGACCTCGTCGTCGAACTGCCCACCAGGGACGGGGTGATCCGGCCGGTCCGCGGGGTCAGCCTGTCCCTGCGGGCCGCGGAGATCGTCGGACTCGTCGGCGAGTCCGGCTCCGGCAAGTCGCTCACCGCACTCGCCGTCGCCGACCTGCTGCCCGCCCGGGCCAGGGTGTCCCGGCGGACCCTGCGCCTGCTCGGCGCCGACCTCGCCACCATGCGGCCGGGGGACCGCCGGCGCCACCTCGCCACCGGGCTCGCGATGATCTTCCAGAACCCGGCGTCGGCGCTCAACCCCGCGCTGCGGATCGGCACCCAGCTCACCGAGACCGTCCGGGCCCACCGCGGCGCGGACCGCGCCCAGGCCCTGCTGGAGGCCACCGCCGCCCTGCACCGGGTCGCACTGCCCCCGACCGTGCTGCGGGCCCGTCCCCACCAGCTCTCCGGCGGCCAGCGCCAACGCGTGACGATCGCCGCCGGCCTGATGGTGCGGCCCGGACTGATCATCGCCGACGAGCCGACCACCGCCCTCGACGTCACCGTGCAGCGCCGGATCACCGGCCTGCTCTCCGACATCCGGCGGGACACCTCGACCGCGATCCTGTTCATCAGCCACGACGTCGCCCTCGTCGGCGAGTTCTGCGACCGCGTCCTGGTGATGTACGCGGGGACCGTCGTCGAGAGCCTGCCCTCGGACCGGCTCGCCACCGCCGCCCGGCACCCGTACACCCGGGCACTGGTCGAGTCCGTACCGGACCTCGGCACCGACCGCGACCGGCCCCTGCCGGTCGTCGAGGGCGCCCCGCCCGACCCGCTCGCGCCCACCCCCGGCTGCCCGTTCCAGCCGCGCTGCGGGCACCGGCAGGACCGCTGCGCCGAGGAGCCTCCGCCGCTCGCCGTCCTCGACCCCGCCCACCGGGTGGCCTGCTGGCACCCGCTGCCCGCACCGGCGGTGGCCTCGTGACCGCCCTGACGGTCCACGACCTCACCGTCCGCCACCACGGCGCGCACGGCCAGGTCACCGCGGTGGACGGCGTCTCCCTGGACGTGCCGTCCGGCACGACGCTCGGGCTGGTGGGCGAGTCCGGCTCGGGCAAGTCCACCCTGGCCCGCGCGATCGTCGGGCTGACACCGGTGCACGGCGGCCGGATCCTGCTCGACGGGCAGGAGCTGCGCGGCCACACCGTGCGGGCCCGGCGCCGCCTCGGCCGCCGTGTCCAGGTCGTCCTCCAGGACCCGGACACGGCGCTGAACCCCAGGATGACCGTCCGCCAGGCCCTCACCGAGGCGGCCACCGCCCACCACCGGCTCGACCGGAACGCCAGGACCGGACGCGTCGACGCCCTCCTCGCCCTCGTCGACCTCGATCCGGGACTCGCCGACCGGCTGCCCGGACACCTGTCCGGCGGGCAGCGCCAGCGGGTGGCCATCGCCCGCGCCCTCGCGGTCGGCCCCGGCCTCCTGATCGCCGACGAGATCACCTCGGCCCTCGACGTCTCGGTACAGGCGTCCGTCCTCAACACCATCCGCCGCCTCCAGCGCCGGCTGGGCCTGACCATGCTGTTCATCGGCCACAACCTGCCCGCGGTCTGCTACGTCTCCGACGTGGTGGCCGTCATGCACCGCGGCCGTCTCGTCGAGACGGCCCCGACCGACGACCTGGTGCGCGACCCCCGGCACCCGTACACCCGGGCCCTGCTCGCCTCCGTACCGAGCCTGCGCACCCCACCGTCCTGATCCGCGTTCCGCCACCGGGCCGCAGCCGCCCGGGATGCCTCCGGGATGTCTCCGAGGTGCCGCCGAGGTGCCGCCTACCTCCGGTGCGGGGGCAGCGGCAGCTCGAAGAAGACGACCTTGCCGACCGCCTTGCGGGCGGTGCCCCAGCGCTCGGCGAGCTGGGCGACCAGCGTGAGGCCGCGGCCGATCTCCTCCCACACCTCGCCGGGCTTCAGCGAGGGCAGGTTGTGGTTGTCGTCGCTGACCTCCACCAGCAGCCGGTCCGCCCTGATCAGCTGGAGCTGCACCCGGTCCCGCGCCACCCTGATGGCGTTGGTCACCAGCTCGGACACCAGCAACTCGGTGGTGTCCCTGAGGACTTCGAGACCCCAGGCGGCGAGCTGTCCGACCACCAGCCGTCGTGCCCGCGCCACCTCGTCCGGCTCGGGTTCGAGCTGCCAGGTGGCCACGTCGGCCGGCGGGATCCCGGTGAGACGCGCCGCCAGGAGCGCGATGTCGTCCTCCCGGTCGCCGGGCTGGAGGCGGTCCAGAAGGGCGTCGCAGGCCTGCTCGGGGCTCTGCCGCGGGTCGATCAGGCTGCCGCAGAGCGCGGCCAGGCCCACGCCCGTGTCCCCGCCGCGGACCTCGACGAGGCCGTCCGTGCAGAGCACCAGCATCGACCCGTCCACGACGTCGACGGCCGCGGTCAGGAACGGCACTCCGCCGACCCCGATCGGTGCGCCGGACGGGATCCTCAGCAGTTCGCTGGTGCCGTCCGGACGTACCAGCACCGGGGGGACGTGGCCGGCACCGGCCAGTTCGCAGGTGCGGTTGATCGGGTCGTAGACCGCGTACAGGCAGGTGGCGAGGTGCTCGGGCCCGAGCTTGTGGGCCAGGTTGTCCAGGTGGCGCAGCAGCTGCCCCGGCGGCAGGTCGAGACCTGCCAGGGCGTGGACCGCGGCGCGCAGCCGCGCCATGGTCTGCACCGCGTGGAGGCCGCGGCCCATCACGTCGCCGACCACCAGGGCCACCCGGCTGCCCGGCAGCTGGAACGCGTCGAACCAGTCGCCCCCGACCCCGCCCCGGCGCTCGCCGGGCAGATAGCGGTGGGCCAGCCGCATGCCGGCGATCGCGGGCGGCAGCTCCGGGATCATCGACCGCTGGAGGGTGGCCGCCACCTTCAGCTCCGCGCCGTGCAGGCGCGCGATGTCCATGGACAGGGCCGCGCGGACGACGAGGTCCTGGAGGTGGTCCGCGTCGCCGTGGCCGAAGGGCCCCCGGCCGGCCTGACGGACCAGCGTGACCACGCCGAACACCGTGCCGCGGACGCCCAGTGGCAGTGCCAGGACGGAGCCTCCGGCCGCCCCGGAGAGCGAGGCGGCACCGGCGTCCGAGGCGGCCGTCCCCCGGGCGGTCGTCCCGGGCCTCATCACCGGGACGAGCACCGGGGCGCCCTGTTGCAGGGCCCGGCCCTGGGGAGTGGCGCCGGGCGCGGTCAGCAGTGTCCCCTCGCCGGGCTCGTCGTTCCACTGCTCGGCGCCGGGGGTGAAGGCCAGCGAGACCCGGCGCAGCAGCGTACGGCCGTCCGGCCTGCCGGTGGGCAGCTCGGCGTCGTCCGTCAGCCCGGCGACCAGGTCCACCGAGACGAAGTCGGCCACCCGGCGGACCAGCAGGCCGGACAGTTCCCCGGCCACCGTCGCCAGGTCCAGCGACCGCTCCACCCGCTGCCCGAACTCCCGGTTCAGCGCCATCCGCACGGACTCCAGCTCCACGTGCGGCGGCTTGAGCCGCCCGGCGGCACGCTCGGCGTCGAGCGTCGCCTCCGCCGCCAGCAGCCGGGCCTCCAGCCGCACACAGCGCTCCTCCGCCACGTGCTTGAGCGACTGCGCACGCGCGAGCTCGGTCCGCAGCGCCTCCAACTCCGCCTTGAGGCCCAGTAGTTCGTCTCTGACCCCGCTCGCCCCGCCCGGCTCCTCGTACAGCTCCAGCGCGCCGACGGCACCCGAGGCGTAGCGGGCCGCGGCCCAGTCCGCCTCCAGCTGCCGGTAGCGCTGCTCGGCCTGGTGGGCCTGCGCCTCGGTCGCCTCCAGCGCACGCAGCAGGTGCCGCTCGCGCACGCTCGCCAGGTGCAGCTCCCGCTCGGCGGATCCGAGCTTGTCCCGCAGCTGTTCGACGTCATGCCGCGAGGCGTTGCGCACCCGCAACGCCTCCATCCTCAAGTGGTGCGCCTGGTCCTGGACTTCGGCGGTCACCGACTGGCCGCCCAGCTCCCCGACATGGCGCAGCAACTCGTCGACGAACTCCTTCGGGGCGATGCGCTGGCCCGTGAAGTACCGCGAGACGGAACCCTTGTCACGGTTGCAGCGGGCCGCGTAGCGGGTCAGCGTGGTGTCCAGGACCGCGAAGAGCCGGCCGATGAACTCGATGAACGCCCGGACTTCCGCCTCCGGCGGGCCGAAGGGCTCCGAGACGTCCCTGTGCCGATCCAACACCCGCGACTCCCCGATCACAGCCGTGCCCGCCCGCCACGCCGTTGCCGCCGATCGGCAACGCGTTGCCCGTGGCGCAACGCCCGCGCCGCACGAAAGCGTAGGCGGTGAACCCACGTCGGTGAACTCACACCGGTGAACCCGCGTCGGTGAACCCAAGTCCTCGCAGTCGAAGGAGAATCGATGCTTCCCGCCGCCCTGCACCGGCTGGCCGCGTGCCAGCGCACCCTCATCGTCGCCCTGGGGCTGGTCCCCCTGGTCATGGTGATCGCGGTCTGCCTGCCCGCGCTGGTCCTGCTGCCCGCCCTTCCCGGGGGCGTCGCCCGCTGCTCGACCCTGATCACCCTGTTCAGGGGCTGGACGGAGGCCGTGCTGACCAAGAGCCGCTGAGCCGCCGGACCGGGGGTGCCGGTCTCCGCCGCCGCACCCCCTCTCCGAACGTCTTGACGAACACATGACATTGACGGACCATCATGCTGGCGCGCGCCTCACCTCCTCCACCGCTCCGCTTTCACGGACCCCCACAGGAGGACAGTCATGCGACTGCCCCGCCGAGGGAAGCCCGCCACGGCCACCGCCGTCCTGCTGGCACTCGCCCTCGCCACCCCGCTCACCGCCCAGGCCGCCTCCCCCGACCACCCGTCGGCGCCCTCCGCCGCCCCGGCGGACACGGCCGCCGACACCG
>NZ_MSJQ01000040.1 GCF_014596515.1 Streptomyces sp. CBMA156 | reverse complement strand
GGCCGAGGGGTGCGGCGGTGGCGCGGGCGTGTCGGCGCCACTGGCCTGGCCGGTGGGCTCGGCGCCGCCCGGCGGCAGCTCGTCGACCAGCCGGCCGACCGGTTGGACCTTGCCGGCCGCGGCGAAGCCCCAGTCCAGCAGGGCGGCCGTCTCGTCGTACACCTTCTGGTAGCTCGCCGGGTGCATCACCGTCACCAGCAGCGTGCGGCCGTCCCGCTCGGCGGCGCCGACGAAGGTCGAGCCGGCGTTGGTGGTGGTCCCGTTCTTCACGCCGATCAGGCCCGGGTACTTGCCCAGCAGCCGGTCGGTGTTGGCGATCCCGAAGCTGCCGCGCTGCCCGGTGTTCTTGTCGACGCCGCCGGGGAACAGCGCGTCCCGGGTGGCGCAGTACGCCCGGAAGTCCGCGTTGCGCAGGCCGGCCCGGGCGAACAGCGACAGGTCGTAGGCCGAGGAGAGCTGGCCGTCCATGTCGTAGCCGTCCGGGGACACCACCCTGGTGTCCCGGGCCTGGAGCGCGTCGGCGCGCGCCTGCATCTCGGCGACGGTCTGCTGGACGCCGCCGTTCATGTGCGCCAGGACGTGCACCGCGTCGTTGCCCGAGCTCAGGAAGACCCCGCGCCACAGGTCCTCGACCCGGTAGTCCAGGTTCTCCTTGATGCCGACCAGGCTGCTGCCGGGGCCGATCCCCTGGATCTCCTCGTCGGCGACCCGGTGCACCGCGTTGCGGTCGAACTTGGGCAGCACGGTGTCGGCGAAGAGGATCTTCAGGGTGCTCGCCGGAGGCAGCCGGAGGTGCGGATTGCTGGCCGCCAGCACGTCGCCCGACGCCGCGTCGGAGACTATCCAGGACTGGCCGGTGAGTTCGGCGGGCAGTGGCGGGGCGCCCGGCTGCGGGGCGACCTGCACCCCGGGGAGCCCGAGCCGCTCGCCGCCGACCGCGGCCGACGGCGGCGGCTGCTGCGGAGTCGCGCCCGCCGGGGCGGCGAGCAGTACCGGCAGGGCCGCGGTGAGCGCGGCGCACAGGCGCGCGAACGTGTGACGGGGTGTGGGCACCAGCAGACCGTACCCACTCCGGGCGCCCGGCGCCCGCCCCTCCGGGCCCGTACTCCGCAGGAGGGGCCCGCCCTACGCCGATCGGCGGCCCGCGCATACTGGGGACGCACACCGCCTTCACATGCGAGGACCCCATGAAGCTCAGCCGCCGCACCTCCTGGTTCCTGACCGCCTTCGGGGTCTGGTCGATGATCATCTGGACGACCTTCGTCAAGAACCTTTGGAAGGACTCCGGCGGCCAGGCCTTCACCGACGGCGACCACTCCCAGCCCACCGCGTTCTTCTGGGTCCACCTCCTGCTGGCGATCACCTCCTTCGTGCTCGGCGTCGCCGTCGGCACCATCGGCCTGCGCGGTCTGCGCGCCACCCGCCGCACCCCGGCCACCGACTGAATTCCGCCCTGCGCCAGCAAACGCCGAGGGACCCCGCCCGATCGGAGGATCGGGCGGGGTCCCTCGGTACGGCGGGTGGGATCAGAAGCGGCGGGTGACCAGCGCCCGCTTCACTTCCTGGATCGCCTTGGTGACCTCGATGCCACGCGGGCAGGCCTCGGAGCAGTTGAAGGTGGTGCGGCAGCGCCACACGCCCTCACGGTCGTTGAGGATCTCCAGGCGCTGCTCGGCGCCCTCGTCGCGCGAGTCGAAGATGAAGCGGTGCGCGTTGACGATGGCGGCCGGGCCGAAGTACTGGCCGTCGTTCCAGAACACCGGGCAGGACGACGTGCACGCGGCGCACAGGATGCACTTGGTGGTGTCGTCGAAGCGCTCGCGGTCCTCGGCGGACTGCAGGCGCTCACGCGTCGGGTCGTTCCCCTTGGTGATGAGGAACGGCATGACGTCCTTGTACGCCTGGAAGAACGGGTCCATGTCCACGACCAGGTCCTTGAGGACCGTCAGGCCCTTGATGGCCTCGATCGTGATCGGCTTCTCCGGGTTGACGTCCTTGATCAGGGTCTTGCACGCCAGCCGGTTGCGGCCGTTGATGCGCATGGCGTCGGAGCCGCAGATGCCGTGCGCGCAGGAACGGCGGTAGGTGAGGGTGCCGTCCTGCTCCCACTTGATCCTGTTGAGCGCGTCCAGGACGCGCTCCTTCGGGTCCAGCGTCAGCTGGTAGTCGACCCACACCGGGTCCGGGTGCTCCTCCGGGTTGAACCGGCGGATCCGGAAGGTGACGGTGATCGGCTGGACGGCACCGGCTTCGACCGCGTCCAGAGCGGCCGAGTGCGTCTCCACGGTCGGAGTGCTCATCAGTACTTACGCTCCATCGGCTGGTAGCGGGTCGTGACGACCGGCTTGTAGTCGAGGCGGATGGAGGTGCTGCCGTCGGCGGCGACCTCCTGGTACGCCATGGTGTGCTGCATGAACTTCACGTCGTCACGGGTCGGGAAGTCCTCGCGGTAGTGGCCGCCGCGGGACTCCTCGCGGGCCAGCGCGGAGACGGCCAGCACCTCGGCCAGGTCGAGCAGGTTGCCCAGCTCGACGGCCTCCAGCAGGTCCGTGTTGTAGCGGAAGCCCTTGTCCTGGATCGAGATGTTCTTGTAGCGCTCCTTCAGCGCGGCGATGTCCTCGACCGCCTGCTTCAGGGTGGCGCCGGTGCGGTACACCATCGCGTTGGTGTCCATGCTCTCCTGGAGCTCCTTGCGGATCTGCCCCACGGACTCGGTGCCGGTCGCCTCGCGCAGCTTGTCGACCAGGCCCTGGACCAGCTCTTCCGGGTTCTCCGGCAGCGGCACGAACTCGTTGGCGTTGGCGTAGTCGGCGGCGGCGATGCCCGCGCGACGGCCGAACACGTTGATGTCCAGCAGCGAGTTGGTGCCCAGGCGGTTGGCGCCGTGCACGGAGACGCAGGCGACCTCGCCGGCCGCGTACAGGCCCGGGATGGCCTCCGTGTTGTTGCGCAGGACCTCACCCTCGACGTTGGTCGGGATGCCGCCCATGGCGTAGTGCGCGGTGGGCTGGATCGGGATCGGGTCCGTGTAGGGCTCGATGCCGAGGTAGGTGCGCGCGAACTCGGTGATGTCCGGCAGCTTGGCGTCCAGCTGCTCCGGCGGCAGGTGGGTCAGGTCCAGGTAGACGTGGTCGCCCTCGGGACCGCAGCCGCGGCCCTCGCGGATCTCGGTGTAGATCGCGCGGGAGCAGACGTCACGGGACGCGAGGTCCTTCATGACCGGGGCGTAGCGCTCCATGAAGCGCTCGCCGTCCTTGTTGCGGAGGATGCCGCCCTCGCCGCGGGCGCCCTCGGTGAGCAGGATGCCCATGCGCCAGATGCCCGTCGGGTGGAACTGGAAGAACTCCATGTCCTCCAGCGGCAGGCCGCGGCGGTAGACCAGGGCCTGGCCGTCACCGGTGAGGGTGTGGGCGTTGGAGGAGACCTTGAAGAACTTGCCGGTGCCGCCGGAGGCGAACACGACCGACTTGGCCTGGAAGACGTGGATCTCGCCGGTGGCCAGCTCGTACGCGACGACGCCGGCCGTCTTGCCCTCGTTGAGCAGCAGGTCGAGGACGTAGAACTCGTTGAAGAACTCGACGCCGTGCTTGACGCAGTTCTGGAACAGCGTCTGGAGGATCATGTGACCGGTGCGGTCGGCCGCGTAGCACGAGCGGCGGACCGGGGCCTCGCCGTGGTTGCGGGAGTGACCGCCGAAGCGGCGCTGGTCGATCCGGCCCTGCTCGGTGCGGGAGAAGGGCAGACCCATCTTCTCCAGGTCGAGGACGGCGTCGATGGCCTCCTTGCACATGATCTCGGCGGCGTCCTGGTCGACCAGGTAGTCACCGCCCTTGACCGTGTCGAAGGTGTGCCACTCCCAGTTGTCCTCCTCGACGTTGGCCAGGGCGGCGCACATGCCGCCCTGGGCCGCGCCGGTGTGGGACCGGGTCGGGTAGAGCTTGGTCAGGACGGCGGTGCGGCTGCGCTGCGTCGACTCGATGGCCGCGCGCATGCCGGCGCCGCCGGCGCCGACGATGACGGTGTCGTACTGGTGAATCTGCATGGGGGTTTAACTCGCCTCTGGCCTCTGCCGATGGTCGATGGTGCTCGCGGCTCAGATGTTGGGATCGAAGGTGAAGATCACCAGGGTGCCGAGCAGCACGGTGAAGACCGTGGCGACACCCATGAGTCCCTTGAGCCAGAGCCGGGTCGAGTCCTTCTCGGCGTAGTCGTTGATGACCTGACGCATGCCGTTGGCGCCGTGCAGCATGGCGAGCCAGAGCATCAGCAGGTCCCAGCCCTGCCAGAACGGCGAGGCCCAGCGGCCGGCCACGAAGGCGAAACCGATCTTGGAGACGCCACCGTCGAGGATCAGCATGATGAACAGGTGGCCGAGGATCAGCGCGACCAGGACGACACCGGACAGGCGCATGAAGAGCCAGGCCAGCATCTCGAAGTTGGTGCGGGTGCGACGCGGCGTCTTCTTGGTCCGCTTGCGCGGGGGCTCGATGACGAACGCGTCGGCCGGGTTGCCGGTGCCCAGTCCCTTGCCGGTGTGCGCCTGCTTGGAGGGGACGACGATGGCGTCGGAGATTTCCGTGGACATGTCTCGGCTCACTTCCCGAACCAGGAGATCAGCGTGTGCTGGAGGATCCCGTAGAAGGAACCGGCCATCAGGACGACCCAGACTCCGACGACGCTCCAGAGCATCTGCTTCTGGTACTTCGGGCCCTTGGACCAGAAGTCCACCGCGACGACGCGCAGGCCGTTCAGGGCGTGGAACAGGATGGCGGCCACCAGGCCGTACTCCATCAGGTTCACCAGGGGAGTCTTGTACGTCTGGATGACGGTGTCGTAGGACTCCGGCGACACTCGCACGAGGGCGGTGTCCAGGACGTGGGCGAACAGGAAGAAGAAGATGAGGACGCCGGTGACTCGATGAGCCACCCAGCTCCACATGCCTTCCCGGCCGCGGTACAGCGTTCCAGCCGGCACGGAAAAACCCTCCGGAAGCGATTGGGGGCTCGGCCGGCTTCGGTGTCGGTCAGCCCGGCCGGGTACGGTCCACCGGCCGCCAGCATCCTATCGACGCCTTGTGGTGAACCGCCTCCGGGGGTCCCAGGTGTGATCAATCAGGCACTTCTGGCCTAGTGCGGCGGGAACCGGGGCGGCTTTTGTCACGGCGAGTGAGGGCGTAACCGCGCCCCGCACCCGGGAGGTGCGGGGCGTGACGGGTCGGCGCTCACTCGCGCGGGTGAATTCACGAGTGAACTCACCCGCGCGGGTGAAACGGGGACAGCGGACGCCGGCTCAGCGCGCCGCGGCCTCCGTGTGGGTGGCGACCAGGTGCTCCAGGCGGGTGAGGGCGATCCGGCGGAGTTCGTCGGCCGCGATCAGCCGCTCCTCGTCCGGGTCGTTGGCGAGGCGGGTGCGGATGGAGGAGAGCACGGTGTCGAGCATCTCCTCCGGGACGACGCGTTCCAGGCAGACCACGAAGACGTGGCCGAACCGCGCCTCGTACGCGGCGTGCGCTGCCCGCAGTGCGGTGTGCGCGGCCTGGCTGCCGGGGGCCCGCATGCCGAGCAGCGGCTGCGGCATCCAGCCCTCGTCGGCCAGTGCCTCGGCGAGGTCGGCGGGGCGGAGGTCGTAGGAGGCCTCGCTGGCGGCTGCCAGCAGGGACTCGATGTCGGGGTAGGGGCGGTGTGCGGTGAGCCGCAGAGCCCAGCGGTGGCTGCCGCAGCAGGCCAGCAGGGCCTCCTCGGCGGCGCCGGCGTCGGCTTCGTTGAAGCGGTGCAACCCGAGGAGGGTCGGCTCTGTTCTGACGTCGAGCCGCTGTGGCGGGATGTCGGTGGCCAGCGGGTCCTCCTCGTGAGGGCGGGAAGGTGCCGGTGAAGTGGGGTGGTGAGACGGGTGGAGTAGGGCCGCGGAGGGGCGCTCGGGCGCCGGTCCGACTGCGCCTCCAAGGTAGTTGAGCGGTCATCAGTTGGGGAGGGCGCGCGCCGAATTCATCCGGACGAGCTATCAAGTTGTGACGTTGACACCTGGGCGTCAGCGCCCTCCCCGTCTTCCTCTGATAATCGGCTCCGCCGAAGTCCGCATATCGAATTCCGAATGCCGAACGTTCGGTCGTCGCGGGCCCCGGCCGGGATTCAGCCGCGGTGGACCTTGTGGTTGGCGGCCTGCGCCCGGGGGCGGACCACCAGCAGGTCGATGTTCACGTGCGGGGGCCGGGTCACCGCCCACGCCACGGTGTCCGCCACGTCCTCCGAGGTGAGCGGTTCGGCCACGCCCGCGTACACCGCGGCGGCCTTCTCCTCGTCGCCGCGGAAACGGGTGACCGCGAAGCCCTCGGACTTCACCATGCCGGGCGCGATCTCGATCACCCGGATCGGCTCCCCGCACAGCTCCAGCCGCAGCGTGGCCGCGATGGTGTGCGCGGCGTGCTTGGCGGCGACGTACCCGCCGCCGCCCTCGTACGCGGCCAGCGCGGCGGTCGAGGAGAGCACCAGTACCGTGCCGTCGCCGGTGGCCCGCAGGGCCGGCAGCAGGGCCTGGGTCACGTGCAGCACGCCGAGCACGTTCACCTCGTACATGGCCCGCCAGTCGGCCGGGTCGCCGTGCTCGACGGTCTCGGCGCCGATCGCGCCGCCGGCGTTGTTCACCAGGACGTCCACCCGGCCGACCGCGGCGGCGAAGGCGTCCACGGCGGCCCGGTCGGTGACGTCCAGCGTGACCGCCCGCGCCGAGCCGCCGCGGCCGCCGATCTCCTCGGCGAGCGCCTCGATCCGGTCGGTGCGGCGGGCGGTCAGCACCACGTCGAAGCCCTCGGCGGCCAGCCGGCGGGCGGTCGCCGCGCCGATTCCGCTGCTGGCACCGGTGACCACGGCCACCTTCTGCTCGGTCATTGCCACTCCCTGGGGCTCGTCGGTCGTTCACCCGATCATCTCAACCGCGCCGTCGCCCCGGCGGGCCGGTCGCGTCACAGCGGAGGGAACCCCGATATTGCGAGGACCCCGCTCCCCAGTTCCGGAGGACCCCATGGCAGCCGAGCCGCGCCGCGCCGAGTCGGGCTTCGCGATCGAACCGCTCTACGGCCCCGGGTCCCCGGCCGGCCGGGACGCCGGCGCCCGGCTGGGCCGGCCGGGGGAGTACCCCTACACCCGGGGCGTCTATCCGACGATGTACACCGGCCGGCCCTGGACCATGCGCCAGTACGCGGGCTTCGGCACCGCCGCCGAGTCCAACGCCCGCTACCGGCAGCTGATCGCCGGCGGCGGCACCGGTCTCTCGGTCGCCTTCGACCTGCCCACCCAGATGGGCTACGACTCGGACGCGCCGCTCGCCGCGGGGGAGGTCGGCAAGGTGGGCGTCGCGGTGGACGGCGTCGAGGACATGGCGGTGCTGTTCCAGGGCATCCCGCTCGGCGGGGTGTCCACCTCGATGACCATCAACGCGCCCGCCGCCCTGCTCCTGCTCCTCTACCAACTGGTCGGCGAGGCCCAGGGAGTGGCGCCGGCGGCGCTCACCGGCACGGTCCAGAACGACGTGCTGAAGGAGTACATCGCCCGCGGCACCTACATCTTCCCGCCGCAGCCCTCGCTGCGGCTGGTGGCCGACGTGTTCCGGTACTGCCGGGCCGAGATCCCGCGCTGGAACACCATCTCCATCTCCGGCTACCACATGGCCGAGGCCGGGGCCGATCCCGCCCAGGAGGTCGCCTTCACCCTGGCCAACGGCATCGCCTACGTCCGCACCGCGCTCGCCGCCGGAATGGCGGTGGACGACTTCGCGCCCCGGCTCTCGTTCTTCTTCGTGGCCCGGACGACGCTGTTGGAGGAAGTGGCCAAGTTCCGTGCCGCACGCAGGATCTGGGCCGGAATCATGCGGGACGGATTCGGCGCGCGCGACCCGCGCTCGCAGATGCTGCGCTTCCACACCCAGACCGCGGGAGTGCAGCTCACCGCCCAGCAGCCCGAGGTCAACCTGGCCCGGGTGACCGTGCAGGCGCTCGCCGCGGTGCTCGGCGGCACCCAGTCGCTGCACACCAACGGCTTCGACGAGGCCATCGCGCTGCCCACCGAGAAGGCCGCCCGGCTCGCCCTGCGCACCCAGCAGGTGCTCGCGTACGAGACCGACGTGACCGCCACCGTCGACCCGTTCGCCGGCTCCTACGCCGTCGAGTCGCTCACCGACGAGGTGGAGGCCGCCGTGCGGGTGCTGATGGACCGGATCGAGGAGCAGGGCGGCGCGGTGGCCGCGATCGAACGGGGCTACCAGAAGGGCGAGATCGAGCGCACCGCCTACCGGATCCAGCGGGAGACCGACTCCGGCGAGCGGACGGTGGTCGGCGTCAACCGCTTCCGGTCGGACGCGGAGGAGCCCTACCGGCCGCTGCGGGTGGACCCGGTGATCGAGGCGCGGCAGGCGCGGCGGCTGGCCCGGCTGCGGGCCGAGCGCTCCGCCGGCGCCGTCACCCGGACGCTGGACGCGCTGCGCCGCGCCGCCGGGGGGACGGACAACGTGCTGTACCCGATGAAGGAGGCGCTGGCCGCCCGGGCCACCGTCGGCGAGGTGTGCGACGCGCTGCGCGGGGTGTGGGGGACGTACGAGCCGGTGGAGCGCTTCTGACGGTCCGTCGAACACCCGTCAACCTGCCGGTGCCGCCCGGGAAGTGGCGGCCGTGACCGCCGGCCCGGGGGATCGTTGCACAGGTCACGCGACCCGGGGAAGGCGACTGAAACGAGATGTCATACCCACCTGTCCGGCCGGTATGCGCCCATCCGGGCACTAGTTTTCCGGAAGTCGGGCCAAATCCCCCCAACAGGCCTACGATTGGGGAGATGAACCGTCCTGAGCCCGCTCAGTCGGGCGTCACTCTCGCCATCGCACGCCCCGCCGCCGATCTGCGCGAGCGGGTCCGGGCGCTGGAGCCCGAGCTGATCGCCTTCCGCCGTGATCTGCACCGGCACCCGGAGTTGGGCCGCCAGGAGTTCCGTACCACCGGGCTGCTGCGCGACCGGCTGGTGGCCGCCGGCCTCGACCCCCGGGTGCTGCCCGGCGGCACCGGAATGCTGGTCGACATCGTCCCGCCCGGCACCGCCCCGGGAACGGAGTTCCTGGCCTTCCGCGCCGACATCGACGCGCTGCCGATCGACGACGCCAAGACCGACGTGCCGTACCGCTCCACCGTTCCCGGCCGGGCCCACGCCTGCGGCCACGATGTGCACACCTCGGTGCTGCTCGGCACCGGCCTGGTGCTGGCCGAGGCGCTCCGCGCCGGCGAACTGCGCCGCCCCGTCCGGCTGGTGTTCCAGCCCGCGGAGGAGGTCATGCCGGGCGGCGCGCTGGACGTGGTCAAGGCCGGCGGGATGGCGGGCGTCGGGCGGATCTTCGCGGTGCACTGCGACCCCAAGGTGGAGGTCGGCCGGATCGCCCTGAAGGTCGGGGCGATCACCTCGGCCTGCGACCGCCTGGTGCTCCACCTGGACGGGCCGGGAGGGCACACCGCCCGCCCGCACCTGACCACCGATCTGGTCACCGCCGTCGCCCGGATGGCCGCCGATCTCCCGGGGGCGCTGGCCCGCCGGATGGACCCGCGCTGGGGCGTCAGCCTGGTCTGGGGCCGGATCGCCTCCGGCTCCGCGCCCAACGTCATCCCGCAGCACGCCGAACTGGAGGGCACCGTCCGCTGCCTGGAGCTGGACGGCTGGCGCGAGGCGCCGGACCTGCTGCACGAGCTGATCGCCAAGGTGGCCGAGACCCACCGGGCCAAGTGGACGCTGGACTACCACCGCGGGGTGCCGCCGGTGGTGAACGAGGCGGTCTCGGTCGCGCGGCTGGACGCGGCGATGAACGCCCGGTTCGGGAGCGACGGGGCCCAGGTGGTGGAGGGCACCGAGCAGAGCCTGGGCGGTGAGGACTTCTCCTGGTACCTGGAGCACGCCCCGGGGGCCCTGGCCAGGCTGGGCGTCCGCGCTCCCGGCGACGCCACCGTCCGGGACCTGCACCAGGGCCGGTTCGACGTGGACGAGCGGGCGATCGGCATCGGCGTGGAGCTGTTCTCGGCGCTGGCCCTGGAGGCGGACGGCAACTGACGGCGGACCCGGGGGCGGTGCGGCCGGCCCGTTCCGGAACCGTCGGATCCGGGGCTCCGGGACGGTTTCGTAGACTGGCCGGACCGACCTCGGATCACCGTCCGCGTGGGGGATAGAGCGTCGGGGAGAACATCAGACCACGGTTTGATAACAACCCGAACGCTCCGGCACCCTGTAACACAACCGTGTTCTACGCGCGTTACGGTGGCGTCCGACCGCGCCAAACGGGTGCGTGTAGAAGGAGATATCCCCTTGCGCCGTTCAATGAAGCTCGCCGCGGTTGTGCTCTCGGGTTCCCTGGGCATGGCCTCGCTCGCCGCTTGCGGCGCAAAGAGCACCGACTCCTCCTCCGGCTCGGGCGACGGTTCGCTCAAGGTCGGCCTGGCCTACGACATCGGCGGCCGTGGCGACCAGTCGTTCAACGACTCCGCCGCCCGCGGCCTGGACAAGGCCAAGTCGGAGCTGGGCGTCTCCGTGACCGAGGCCGAGGCGAAGCCGGGCGAGGCCGAGGCCGACAAGGAGACCCGCCTCAAGAACCTGATCGACGGTGGCTACAAGACCATCGTCGCGGTCGGCTTCGTCTACCAGCCGGCGGTCAACAAGGTCGCCAAGGACAACCCGAACGTCAAGTTCGCGATCATCGACTCGAACGACAAGGACCAGCCGGCCAACGTCACCTCGCTGCTCTTCGCCGAGCAGGAGGGTTCGTACCTGGCCGGTGTCGCCGCCGCGAACAAGTCGAAGAGCAAGCACGTCGGCTTCATCGGCGGTGTGCAGTCCGAGCTGATCAAGAAGTTCGAGGCCGGTTACAAGGCGGGTGTGAAGTTCGTCGACCCGAACATCACGGTCGAGACCACCTACCTGACCACCCCGCCGGACTTCACCGGCTTCACCTCGCCCGACAAGGGCAAGGAGGCCGCCCAGGGCCAGCTCGACAAGGGCGCGGACGTCATCTACACCGCCGCCGGCTCCTCCGGCAACGGTGCCATCGAGGCCGTCGCCAACAAGTCGGGCGCCCTGGCCATCGGTGTCGACTCCGACCAGGCCAACCAGCCGGCCCTGGCGAAGTACAAGAACAGCATCCTGACCTCGATGGTCAAGAACGTCGACACCGCGGTGTTCTCGTACATCGACTCGGTCAAGAAGGGCCAGAGCCCGACCGGCGTCAAGCTGTTCGACCTGAAGTCCGACGGTGTCTCGCTCGCCACCACCGGCAACAAGATCGACGACATCCAGGACAAGCTGAAGGCCGCCGCCGAGTCGATCAAGTCCGGCGCCACCACCATCCCGACCGCGCCGGCCGCCCAGTAACGACCGCGCGTCCCGGACGCCGCAGCGCCGCCGCCTGCCAGGCAGCGCGACGCATCCACACAGTTCACGGGAGGGGCCCGGCAGGGTGCGCTCAACGCGTACCCCCGGGCCCCGTTCCGTCTCTCCGTTTCCCTTGGCCCTCCGTGCGCAACGACGCGCCTCCAGACCACCAGGAGATCGCCATCACCGCATCCGATCCCGTCCCCCTGCGCAAGGACGGAACCCCCAGCGCGGGGGCGGCGACACCGGCCGTCGAACTGCGCGGCATCACCAAGCGCTTCCCGGGTGTCGTGGCCAACCACGACATCAACCTCACCGTCCGCACCGGCACCGTGCACGCCCTGATGGGTGAGAACGGCGCCGGCAAGTCGACGCTGATGAAGATCCTCTACGGCATGCAGAAGCCGGACGAGGGCACCATCGCGATCAACGGCGAGCCGTGCGAGTTCAACACCCCCGGCGACGCCATCGCCCGCGGCGTCGGCATGGTGCACCAGCACTTCATGCTCGCCGACAACCTCACGGTGTGGGAGAACGTCGTCCTCGGCGGCGAGAAGCTCCACGGCATCGGCGCCAGGGCGAAGGCGAAGATCAGGGAGATCTCCGACCAGTACGGCCTGGGCGTGCGCCCGGACGCCCTGGTCGAGGACCTCGGGGTCGCCGACCGCCAGCGCGTCGAGATCCTCAAGGTGCTGTACCGCGGCGCCAGGATCCTGATCCTCGACGAGCCCACGGCCGTGCTGGTCCCGCAGGAGGTCGACGCGCTGTTCGACAACCTGCGCGACCTCAAGTCCGAGGGCGTCACCGTCATCTTCATCTCGCACAAGCTGCACGAGGTGCTCGCGGTGGCCGACGCGATCAGCGTCATCCGGCGCGGCACCACGGTCGGCGACGCCGACCCGAAGGCCGTCACCGCCCGCCAGCTCGCCGAGCTGATGGTCGGCGCCGAGCTGCCCTCCCCGGAGAGCCGCGAGTCGACCGTCACCGACACCGTGATGCTCGACGTCGAGGGCCTGCGGATCGCCAAGACCGACGCCGAGGGCATCGAGCGCGTCGTCCTGGACGACATCTCGCTGCGCATCCACAAGGGCGAGATCCTCGGCATCGCCGGCGTCGAGGGCAACGGCCAGGCCGAACTGGTCGAGGCCATCATGGGCATGCTGCCGCTGAACGCCGGCACCGTGACCCTGGACGGCGAGGACCTCTCCGGCGCCCAGACCCGGTCCCGCCGCGAGGCCGGCATCGGCTACATCCCCGAGGACCGCCACCGGCACGGCCTGCTGCTGGAGGCCCCGCTCTGGGAGAACCGCATCCTCGGTCACGTCACCGAGGCGCCCAACTCCAAGGGCCTGCTGCTCGACCGGGCCGCCGCCCGTACGGACACCTGGCGGATCGTCGAGGAGTACGACGTCCGCACTCCCGGCATCGAGGTCACCGCGGCCTCGCTCTCCGGCGGCAACCAGCAGAAGCTGATCATCGGCCGCGAGATGAGCCACCGGCCCAAGCTGCTGATCGCCGCCCACCCGACCCGCGGTGTGGACGTCGGCGCGCAGGCGCAGATCTGGGAGCACATCCGGGTCGCCCAGCGGGCCGGCCTGGCCGTCCTGCTGATCTCCGCCGACCTGGACGAGCTGATCGGCCTGTCCGACACCATCCGGGTCGTCTACCGCGGCCGCCTGGTCGCCGACGCCGACCCGGCCACCGTCACCGCCGAGGACCTCGGTACCGCGATGACCGGTGCCGCCAGCGGCCACCTGGAGTCCGAGCCGGAGGCCGTCGCCGAGGCGCAGGCCGTCGCGGCCGAGGGCACCGAGGCCGAGGCCGGGCACCAGCCCACCGACACCGCCGACGACCCGCAGGCGGGGGAGTAACCCATGACCAGTCCCAACCCCGCCGCCGCGAAGCCCGGCCTGGCGCAGCGGTTCAGCGGCGAGCGGATCGCGCTGGCCCTGGCCGCGCCGGTGCTCGCGATCGTGCTGTCCCTCGTGATCTGCTCCGCCCTGCTGGCCACCTCGGGCAAGAACCCGTTCGACGCGTGGAACGTGATGATCACGTACGCCACCAAGGCGGACGGCCAGGTGAACATCCTCAACCGGACCACCACCTACTACCTGGCCGCCGCGGCCGCCGCGTTCGGGTTCCGGATGAACCTGTTCAACATCGGCGTCGAGGGCCAGTACAAGGTCGCGGCGCTGTTCGCGGCCTTCGTCGGCGGCCAGCTCGACCTGCCGGCGTTCATCCAGATCCCGCTGCTGCTCATCACCGCGATGCTGGTCGGCGGTCTGTACGCGAGCATCGCCGGCCTGCTCAAGGTCTACCGCGGCGTCAGCGAGGTCATCTCGACCATCATGCTGAACTCGATCGCGACCGCGATCGTCGGTGTGCTGCTCGTCCCGGGGATCTTCGCGCCCAAGGTCAGCGGCACCAGCAACTCGATCCAGACCGAGAAGGTCTCGGAGTCCAGCCACTTCTTCTCGATCGAGACGGACGGCGGCAGGCTCTGGGGCTTCCTGATCGTCGCCGTCGTGGTCGGCGTGGTCTTCCAGTTCGTGCTGACCCGCACCCGCTTCGGCTTCGACCTGCGGGCCACCGGCCGTTCGGAGACCGCCGCCACCGCCTCCGGCGTCAACGTCAAGAAGATGGTCGTCGTCTCGATGGTCGTCTCCGGCGCGATCGCCGGCCTGATCGGCCTGCCGGAGCTGCTGCAGAACTCGTACTACTTCGGCCAGACCTTCCAGCCCGGCCTGGGCTTCCTGGGCATCTCGATCGCCCTGCTCGGCCGGAACAGCCCGATCGGCATCGCCTTCGCGGCGCTGCTGTTCGCCTTCCTGGACGCCGCCGGCTCGGTGCTGCCGCTGCCCATGAACGGCGAGTTCCCCTTCGAGATCGTCGACGTCATGAAGGGCACCATCGTCATCTGCGTCGTCGTCGCGTACGAGCTGGTGCGTCGCTACGGCCTGACCCGCCAGCAGAAGCGGGTCGGCGCCGAGCTCGCCGCCCAGGCTGCCGCGAACAGTGAGAAGAAGGAGGTGTCCGCATGACCACGGCCACCGCTGCGCGTCCGAAGGCGTCGGGCGCACCCGCGAAGAAGCGCAAGCTGTCCTGGCCGGTGGTGCTCCTGCTGATCGCGGGTGCCCTGGTGCTGTTCTCGGCCGTGGGCATGGCCACCGGCAGCCACTCGCTGACCTCCTCCGGGCAGGTCACCGCCGCCCTCGGTGCCGCCGTGCCGATCGGCATGGCCGGTCTCGGCGGTCTCTGGTCCGAGCGGGCCGGTGTGGTCAACATCGGTCTCGAAGGCATGATGGTCGCCGGCACCTTCTGCGGCGCCTGGGCCGGCTACCTGGTCAACCCGTGGGTCGGCCTGCTGGCCGGCATGGCGGGCGGCGCGCTCGGCGGTCTGCTGCACGCGCTCGTCACCGTCACCTTCGGCGTCGACCACATCGTCTCGGGCGTCGGCATCAACCTGCTGATCCCCGGTATCTGCGCGTACGTCAACCGGATCTACTACAAGGACTACGTCTCGGTCGGTGCCGGCCAGAACCAGTCCCCGCCGGCCGATCCGCTGCCGTACATCACCGTCCCCGGCCTGTCCTCCTGGCTCAAGGACATCGAGACCCACCACTGGTTCTTCGTCTCGGACGTCGCGGGCGTGCTCGGCGGCCTGGTCACCAACATCTCGGTGGTCGTGCTGCTGGCCGCCGCGCTGATCGTGGCCAGCTACTTCGCGCTCTGGCGCACGGTGTTCGGCCTGCGGCTGCGCTCCTGCGGTGAGAACCCGACCGCCGCCGAGTCGCTGGGCGTCAACGTCTACAAGTACAAGTACCTGGCGGTCGTCGCCTCCGGCGCCTTCGCGGGCCTCGGCGGCGCGTACCTCTCGCTGGTCGCCGCGCACTTCTACAAGGACGGCCAGACGGCGGGCCGGGGCTTCATCGGCCTCGCCGCGATGATCTTCGGCAACTGGATGCCCGGCGGCCTCGCCATGGGCGCCGGCCTGTTCGGCTTCACCGACAGCCTCCAGCTGCGTGACCCGGAGTCGGTGCACGTGCTGATCCTGATCGTCGGCATCGCGATGATCCTGCTTGCGCTCTGGCACCTGTACCGCCGCAAGTACGTCTCGACGGCGATCGCCGCCGCGGCGGCCGCCGGTCTGATCGCCTGGTACGCGTTCACCGACGAGGTGCAGCGCCCGCTGATCGTCGCCACGCCGTACGTGATCACCCTGGTGGTGCTCGCGCTGGCCTCGCAGCGGCTGCGGATGCCGAAGGCGGACGGCCAGATCTACCGCAAGGGCCAGGGCAAGTGACCGCCCCGGTGCCCGCGGCGCCGCCCGCGGTCGACTGGGAGCTGCTGCGCACGGCGGCGCGCGAGGCCATGGGCCACGCGTACGCGCCGTACAGCAGGTTCCCGGTCGGCGCGGCCGCGCTGGTGGACGACGGCCGGGTGGTCACCGGCTGCAACGTGGAGAACGCCTCGTACGGGCTCGGGCTGTGCGCCGAGTGCGGGCTGGTGTCCGCGCTGCACGCCTCCGGCGGCGGCCGGCTGGTCGCCTTCACCTGTGTGGACGGCGCCGGCGAACTGCTGATGCCGTGCGGGCGCTGCCGCCAGCTGCTGTACGAGCACGGCGGCCCCGGGCTGCTGATCGAACTCGCCTCGGGAGTCAAGCCGATGAGTGAGGTCCTGCCCGACGCGTTCGGGCCGGAGCGGCTCTAGCCCCGGCAATTGTTACGCGCGTAGAGTGTCGCGAGTGGGCCGGAACCCGGTCATCTCGCGACACTCTTCGCTTTTGAAACCCCTCTTGGAGCACGCATGGACGCCATCTCCGTCATCAGGACCAAGCGCGATCGCGGAGAACTGAGCGACGCTCAGATCGACTGGGTCATCGACGCCTACACCCGCGGCGAGGTCGCCGACGAGCAGATGTCCGCGCTGGCGATGGCGATCCTGCTCAACGGGATGCAGTCGCGCGAGATCAGCCGCTGGACCGACGCCATGATCCGCTCCGGCGTCCGGATGGACTTCTCCTCGCTGCCGCTGCCCACCAGCGACAAGCACTCCACCGGCGGCGTCGGCGACAAGATCACCCTGCCGCTCGCCCCGCTGGTCGCCGCCTGCGGCGCCGCCGTCCCGCAGCTGTCCGGCCGCGGCCTCGGCCACACCGGCGGCACCCTGGACAAGCTGGAGTCCATCCCCGGCTGGCGCGCCCTGCTCTCCAACGAGGAGATGCTCGACGTGCTGCGCTCCGTCGGCGCGGTGATCTGCGCCGCGGGCGACGGCCTGGCGCCGGCCGACAAGAAGCTGTACGCGCTGCGCGACGTCACCGGCACCGTCGAGGCGATCCCGCTGATCGCCTCCTCGATCATGTCCAAGAAGATCGCCGAGGGCACCGGCGCGCTGGTCCTGGACGTCAAGGTCGGCTCCGGGGCGTTCATGAAGAACCTGGAGGACGCCCGCGAACTGGCCCGCACCATGGTCGGCCTGGGCACCACCGCCGGGGTCAACACCGTCGCCCTGCTCACCGACATGTCCACCCCGCTCGGCCTCACCGCGGGCAACGCGCTGGAGGTCAGGGAGTCCCTGGAGGTGCTGGCGGGCGGCGGCCCGGCCGACGTCGTCGAGCTGACCCTCGCGCTCGCCCGCGAGATGCTCGCCGCGGCCGGCGTGCATGGCAAGGACCCGGCGGACGCGCTGCGCGACGGCTCCGCGATGGACCACTGGCGCCGCATGATCGCCGCCCAGGGCGGCGACGTGGACGCCCCGCTCCCGGTCGCCCGCGAGCAGCACGTCATCCCGGCGCCCGCCTCCGGCGTGCTCACCGCGTTGGACGCCTACGCGATCGGCGTCTGCGCCTGGCGCCTGGGCGCCGGCCGCGCCCGCAAGGAGGACCCGGTCCAGGCCGGCGCCGGCGTCGAGATGCACGCCAAGCCGGGCGACACCGTGGTGGCGGGCCGGCCCCTGCTGACCCTGCACACCGACACCCCGGAGCGCTTCGACTACGCGATCGAGGCCCTGTCCGGCGCCATCGAGGTCGCCCCGGCCGGCACGGCGTTCACCCCGAACCCGATCGTCCTCGACCGCATCGCGTAGTCATACGACTACTCCATGTGCGGCAGTGTGGTCTGCGCTGCCGCACATGGGAGTCGACCGCTTCGTGGTCGAGATCGAACCTGAGGTCCGTGACTGGCTCACGGCGCTTCCGGCGCGGCACTATGCCTTGGTCGAGGGCCGCATCGATCTCCTGGCTGAGGTCACCCGGGCGTCGTGGGCGCAGAAGACCTGTGAGTCGGAACATTCCCCGGCGCACGAAGAGTTCAGCCGGATCGTCAGGTACGGAGAGCAGTGGTGAACCACGCACAGTGGAAGACCCGCCGCACGCGCGAGCTGCTGGGCGAGCAGGTGCAGGACAGTCCCGAGATGGCTGCGTATCGGCTGGAGATCCGATACTCCATGGCGTTCGGGCAGGCTCTCTACGACCGCCGCACGGCTCTCGGCCTCTCCCACGCCGAGGTCGCCCGGCGTGCGGGGATGACGGAAGAAGAGGTCGAATGCATCGAGGAAGCCGGCACCGTGCCGACGCTTCCGCTGCTGCAGCGGCTGGCGGGCGCGTTGGAATCGGAGCTCGACATCCACGTCACGCCTGACACTGAGGCCGCCGTCCGCTTCCATGCCCCGGCTGCCTGAGTAGGCGATGAGGAGCCCGCACCCGCCCCCGGGTGCGGGCTCCTTCGTTTGGGTCCTGGCTCTCACGCCCGGGAGCGGGCCGAGGTCATCCGCCTCGCCGTGTGGGCCTGGCGGGTGGCGTAGAGGGTGACGGCGGCGGCGAGGGCCATGGCGGTGAGGCCGACGGTGGCGGCGCCGGGCCAGCCGGTGGCGTGGTAGGCGTCCGCGCCGAGGGTGCCGCCGACGCTGTTGCCGAGGTAGTAGGCGATCAGGTACAGGGCGGAGGCCTGGGCGCGGCCCTCGGTGGCGGTGCGGCCGACCGAGGAGGAGGCGGTGGCGTGGCCGGCGAAGAAGCCGGCGGTGATCAGGACCAGGCCGAGCAGGGCGCAGGCCAGGGACTCGGCGAGGGAGAGCAGCAGGCCGGCCGCGGTCACGCCGACGGAGACGTAGAGGGCGCCGCGCCGGCCGAGCCGGGCGGAGAGCCGGCCGGCCGCGGCGGAGGTGCCGGTGCCGACCAGGTAGACCACGAAGATCGAGGCGGCGATCGACTCCGGCAGGTGGAACGGCGCGCCGATCAGCCGGTAGCCGACGGTGTTGTAGACCGCGCCGAACACCGCCATGAACAGCATCCCGAGCAGGTACAGCCGTACCAGCAGCGGGTTGCGCAGGTGCCGTCCGACGGTGCGGGCGAGCGCGCGGGCGTCCACCGGGGCCGGGGTGAAGTGCCGGGCGGCGGGGATCAGCAGCCGGAAGGCGAGGGTGGCGAGCAGGGCGAGGACGGCGGAGGCGGCGAGGCCCCAGCGCCAGCCGAGCCCGGCGGCGGTCCAGCCGGAGATCAGCCGGCCGCCCATCCCGCCGATGCTGTTGCCGGCCACGTACAGGCCCATCGCGGAGGGCAGCGCGCCGGGGCGGACCTCCTCGGCGAGGTAGGCCATGGCGGTGGCGGGGAGTCCGGCGAGGGCGGCGCCCTGGAGGACCCGCAGCGTGACGAGGGTGGTGAGGTCGGGGGCGAACGGCAGGGCGAGGGCGAGTGCGGAGGCGGCGAGGGTGGAGGCCGTCATCACCGCGGTGCGGCCGTACCTGTCGGACAGCGCGCTGGCCGGGAGCAGCCCGAGGGCGAGGCCGAGGGTGGCGGCGGAGGCCGTCCAGCTGGCCTGGCCGGGGGTGAGGTCGAGGTCGGCCGAGAGGACCGGCAGCAGGCCCTGGGTGGAGTAGAGCAGGACGAACGTCGCGACGCCGGCGGCGAACAGGGCGAGGTTGGCGCGGCGGAAGGCGCGCTGCCCGGGGCCGAGGCGGTCGTCCGCGGGGGCGGCCGAGGGGGAGGGGTCGGGGGCGGGGGCATCCGGGGCGGTCACGGATGCCCTGGTATCGGAGGGCTGCATGGCGTCGACGGTAGGCCTGCCGCCTTTGATGCGTCCAATGCATGAAGCGGGGATGATCGATGCACTGGCGTATGAGTCGAGGTGGTGACGGAATGGCGGGTGCCGAACCGGTGGACGGCGGCGAGCAGCGGTACCGGGTCGCCGAGTTGGGGCCGGAGGAGCCGGCCGTGCTGCTGGCGCCCCGGCTGGCCAGGTTCGCGGCGGTGGCCCGGCTGGAGCACGTGACCCAGGCGGCGGCGCTGCTCGGGGTGCCGCAGCCGACGCTGTCGCGCGCGGTGGCCGGGCTGGAGGAGGACCTGGGGGTGGACCTGCTGGCCCGTCAGGGCCGTACGGTCCGGCTGACCAGGGCGGGCCGGTTGCTGCTGGCCTCGGTGGAGCGGGCGCTGGCCGAGGTGGAGCGCGGCGCCGCGGCGGCCAGGGCGGCGGCGGACCCGGCGGTGGGCCTGGTGGCCTTCGGCTTCCTGCACACGATGGGGCCGGACGCGGTGCCGGCGCTGCTGCGGGGCTTCCGGGCGGCGCACCCGCGGGTGCGGTTCCAGCTGGTGCAGGACTACGGTGCGGCGATGCTGGAGCGTTTGCGGGCGGGGGAGTTGGACCTCTGTCTGGTCGCGCCGCTGCCGGAGGACCCGGCGTTCACCGCCCGCCTGCTGGACGAGCAGCGGCTGAACCTGGTCGTCCCGGCGGACCACCGGCTGGCCGGGCGGCGGCGGATCCGGCTGGCGGAGGTGGCCGAGGAGCCGTTCGTCGGGCTGGAGCAGGGGTACGGGCTGCGCGCGATCACGGACGGCTTCTGCGCGGAGGCCGGCTTCGTCCCCAGGCCGGCGTTCGAGGGGGAGGAGGCGGAGACGCTGCGCGGGCTGGTGGCGGCCGGGCTGGGGGTGGCGCTGCTGCCGCCGGCCCTGGTGCCGCGGCCCGGGGTGGTGGAGCTGGAGGTGACGGCGCCGCGCACCCGGCGGGCGATCGGGCTGGCCTGGGTGGCGGGGCGGCCGCTGAGCCCGCCGGCCGCGGCCTTCCGGGACTTCGTGCTCTCCCGGCGCGGGCGGTTGTTGCAGCACGACTGACGTCTTTGCGGGCGCTCGCCGTGACGGGCTGACGCTTTGGTGGATCGTATGGACCGGCCGGTGGAATTCCCGGTGGAGTTTGGACCATCCGGTGGTGTCGACGGTGGTGGGTCTACGCGCGTAGGGGCTATATTTCCGCAATGGAACAGCAGATCCCCGTCACCACCGCGGGCACGGGCCCGCGCATCCCCACCGCCGACCAGATCCGCCGCGCGCCGAAGGTCCTCCTGCACGACCACCTGGACGGCGGGCTGCGCCCGGAGACCGTGGTCGAGCTGGCCGCCGCCTGCGGCTACCAGGGCCTGCCCACCACCGACCCCAAGGAACTCGGCGAGTGGTTCCGCGAGGCCGCCGACTCCGGCTCGCTGGTCCGCTACCTGGAGACCTTCGCGCACACCTGCGCCGTGATGCAGACCCGTGAGGCGCTGATCAAGGTCGCCGCGGACTGCGCCGAGGACCTGGCCGCCGACGGCGTCGTGTACGCCGAGGTCCGCTACGCCCCCGAGCAGCACCTGGAGGCCGGGCTGACCCTGGACGAGGTCGTCGAGGCCGTCCAGGAGGGCTTCCGCCTCGGCGAGGCCAACGCCCGTGAGGCCGGCCACCGGATCCGCGTCGGCACCCTGCTGACCGCGATGCGGCACGCCGCCCGCTCCACCGAGATCGCCGAACTGGCCAACCGCTACCGGGACCAGGGCGTGGTCGGCTTCGACATCGCGGGCGCCGAGGCCGGCTACCCCCCCACCCGCCACCAGGCCGCCTTCGACTACCTCAAGGGCGAGAACAACCACTTCACGATCCACGCGGGCGAGGCCTTCGGCCTGCCGTCGATCTGGGAGGCCCTCCAGTGCTGCGGCGCCGACCGGCTCGGCCACGGGGTGCGGATCGTCGACGACATCACGGTCGGCGAGGACGGCGGCGTCGAGCTCGGCCGGCTGGCCGCGTACGTGCGCGACAAGCGCATCCCGCTGGAGATGTGCCCGACCTCCAACATCCAGACCGGCGCCGCCTCCTCCTACGCCGAGCACCCGATCGGGCTGCTCAGCCGGCTGAAGTTCCGGGTCACCGTGAACACCGACAACCGGCTGATGAGCGGCACCAGCATGAGCCGGGAGTTCGGCCACGTGGTGGAGGCCTTCGGCTACACGCTGGGGGACCTGGAGTGGTTCACGGTGAACGCGATGAAGTCCGCGTTCCTGCCCTTCGACGAGCGGCTGGCGATGATCAGCGACGTGATCAAGCCGGGGTACGCCGAGCTGAAGGCGGAGTGGCTGTTCAGCGCGGGCACCGGCGGCAACTGAGCCGGTGGGTGAGGTGCCGGTGGGCGAGGTGCCGGTCCGGCCGGTCGGATGAACGCGACGTTCCTGCAAGCGAGTTGGCGTTCATCTGACTACTCACTCGAGTGAGTGAACACCCTTTGGTTCCCGCGCGACCTGCTCACTACGGTGTGCCAGTCACTGCCGACACGCGCTGCGACGGTCGCCCGTCCGTCGCTCCCTCGCGCGAAGTCGGCCACCGACGAGGACCCAAAGGGGACCAACCATGAAGCAGGCTCTCAAGGCCGCCGGCACCGCGGCTCTCGGTATCGCCATCGCGGCGGTCGGCGCCGGCGTCGCCTCCGCGGCTGACGGCCAGGCGGCCGGCGGCCTCGGGCTGCCCACCGGGGCGATCACCAACCCCGCGGTGACCGGCGCGGTCACCGACACCGCCGCCAAGCTGCCCGGTGCCGACAAGGTCACCGGCACGCTGGGCACCCTCGCCCCGACCGTCGGCAAGGCCGTCCCGGTCGGCGACACCCCGCTGGCCGGCGTCACCCAGCAGCGCGCCGCCCTCCCGACCGTCCCGGGCCTGGACAAGACCCCGGTCGGCGGGCTGACCGGTCTGCTCCCGGGCCTCCCCGGTCTGGCCGGCTGAGCCGGAACCCACGGCACGGCGACGGGCCGTCCACCCCGGGATCTCCGGGGCGGGCGGCCCGTCGGCGTTCGCCGGGGTCGCGGCGTCCGCCGGGCCCGGCGGACGCGCTCGACGCATCCCGGGCCGCCCCGCGCACGTCTTCCGGCCGCCCGGCTCACGGTTCCTGGGGGAGCAGCAGCCAGAGGGCCAGGTAGAGCAGGAACTGCGGTCCTGGCAGCAGGCAGGACAGCAGGAAGATCAGCCGGACGGTCCACGGGGTCAGGCCGAAGCGTTCGGCGATCCCGGCGCAGACGCCGGCGAGGACACGGTTGTGGCGGGGACGGGCGAGACGCGCACTCATGGCCTACTCCGTACGGTGGCGGCCCGGTCCGGGCGGTCCGGCGGGCTACTTCCATGGTCCGTCGCCGCGGCCGGGGATCCTCCGTCCAGCAGGTGATTTCCCAGCCCCGAGGGGTCACCGGGGAGGCGTAGCCGGGTGTCGGGGTCGTTCTCAGGGTGACCCTGAGGGCCGGGGGAGCCTCCTCGGACATCCGGGCCGGAAGGGTGTCGGGCCGGGTCCGTTCGGGAGCCGGGAAGCGGCTCGATAGGATGCCGCCGATCGCAGTCGGCCGGGGGCGGACCGAGAGACCGGCATCGGTGTGGAACGACCTCTCGTGCAAGCGATTTCACGTCCTGACGGGTTCCATCCGAATTCTCTCGTGAGGTTGAGTTGCGCATTCGGCACCGCAGACTCCTGGCCGCGACCGCTGCCGTCGCGCTGGCCTCCGCCCTGGCCGTGGTCGAGGCTCCGGCCGGCTTCGCCGCGGAGGAGGCCGTCCTGGCGGTCCGGGACGTCCAGCCCCGGCCGTCGCCGGTCGTGATCGCCTTCAGTGGCCTTCCCGGCACCGTCCGGGCGGGCGGCGCGCCGGTGGAGTTCTCCGTGACGCTCAGGAACACCGCCGACCACCCGCTGTCCGTCCCGTCCTCGGTCTTCACCGTCGGGGACACCGGGACCGGCACCCGGCAGAGCCAGTTCAGGCTGGAGTACCAGTCGCCCGGTGCCACCCGGTGGCAGGACGCCCGGGTGGACGCCGCGGACGCCCGGGCCCGCTGGACGTTCGACCAGCCCGCGGTGCTGTCGCTGGCGGCCGGCGCCGAGGCCGGCTACCGGCTGCGGCTCACCGTCACCGCCGACGCCCCGGCCGGCCGGGTGGCGCCGGGCTTCGACTCCGTGGTCTCCGATCCGGCCCTGCCGCCGGAGCAGCGCACCACGTCGGCGAGCAGCGGCCACCCGGACCTGGTCATAGCCCCGGCGGTGGCGCCCACCAGCCCGCCCACGACTCCGCCGGCCACCCCCGCGGCCACCGTGGAGGCCGGGTTCGACTCGGTGCCCGTCTCCTTCACCGCGGGCGCGGAGGCGAAGCCGTTCAGGCTGGTCCTCACCAACCGGAGCGGCCGGCCGCTGCGGGTCCTGCCCGCGGTCGTGTTCCAGGGGGAGTCCGAACTCCCGTCGGACGTGGTCGGGTTGGAGTTCCGCGCCGCCGACGGGCAGTGGCGGGGCGCCACCCGCGTCGGCAGCCAGGAGCACCCGACCTGGCTCTACTGCACGCTGCGGACCGGGGACAGGAACGCCGACACCGTCACGCTGGCGAACGGCGAGAGCTACACGATCGAGCTCCGGCTGGCCTTCACCAAGGACGCCCCGCCCCGCGCCGAATCCCTGACGGCCCTCGCGGGCACCCTGCCCGGGGAGGGTGAGAGCGCGGCCGAGGCGGTGGGCCAGGAGGCCGACTTCATCATCGTGGCCGCGGCGACCGCCCCGCCCGCGCCGACCTCCTCGGCCACCGGCCGGGCCCCGGTCGCGACCGAGCCGTCCACCGCCCCGGTCGTCCCGGCCGCGGCGGCCGCGACGCCCG
>NZ_MSJQ01000004.1 GCF_014596515.1 Streptomyces sp. CBMA156 | reverse complement strand
CCGCACGCACGCCGGTGCTCGCGCCCGTCGCCACGCCCGTCGCGCCCGTCCCCGCGCCCGCCCTCACTCCTGCCCGAGCACCGCGCGCAGCCGCTCGGCCCGATCGGCCTGCGGCCCCTCCAGCGCGAGCAGCCCCGTGAGCACCCGGGCCGTCTGCGGATCGTGCAGCGCCGTCGCCGCCGCCATCGCGGTGAACTGGTCCACCAGCCAGTCGCGCAGCTCCGCCACCGGCAGCGTGCGCCCCTCGTCCAGCCAGCTCAGCGACGCGCCCTCGACGACCGCGATCCACGAGCGCACCAGCAGCGTCAGCCGCGGCCCGGCCTCCCGCACTCCCAGGTGGCGCAGCGTCCGCCGCAGCGCCGCCCGCCGGACGTCGTCCACGATCGCCGAGGTGCGGGCGGTCTCCACCACCGAACCGCCGCGCAGCAGCGCCGAGTAGCCCGCGTCGTGCTCGGCCACGAACGCGAAGTAGCCGTCCAGCACCGCCGACAGCTGCTCGGACGGCGTCCCGGTCACCGGCACCGCGAAGCGGCTGGTCAGCTCGTCCGCCGCGGAGCGCAGCGCGGCCTCGTACAACTGCTGCTTGCCGCCCGCGAAGTAGCGGTAGACCAGCGGGCGGGAGGCCTCGGCGGCCTCGGCGACGTCGTCGAGGCTCACCTCCTCGGGCGGCCTGGCGGCGAACAGCTCCAGGGCGACCGCGATCAGCTGCTCGCGCCGTTGCTGGACCGGCAGCCGCCGGTAGCCGCTGCGGCGCGGGCGCGGCTCGGGTACGGCCGGGGCGGGCGGCTGACCGGTTGCCGGGGCGGGGCGGGCGTCCATGGCGGCCAGCGTAATGGGCGTCGGACGGATCGGATCCTGTCGCGCCGAACGGATTTTCGCAGGCGGGGCCGGTGGCAAAGGGGTTGCAAAGCCGGCGGACCGCGAAATGATGTCCGAATGCGTGAAGAACTGATCACCGCCGACGGCGCCACCCCTCGCCGCATTGCCGACGACCACGTCCGCGAACTGGCCGAACTCGACCCGCTGACCGCGGTGTACCTCGGCCTCAACCTCGATGACGACCGACTTCCCGACCTTTCCCCGGCCGGCTCCGAAGCGCTGGCCGACCTGGCCCGCCGCACCCTGGCGAAGCTCGACGAGGCCGAGCGGGCCGGCGCCGCCGAGGACGAGGCGGAGCGCCGCTGCGCCCGGCTGCTGCGCGAGCGGCTGAGCGCCGAACTCGCCGTCCACGCGGCGGGGGAGCACTTCCGCTCGCTGCGCAACCTCGGCTCCCCGGTGCACGACCTGCGGGAGTCCTTCACCCTGATGGGCACCGACACCGAGGCCGAGTGGCAGGTGGTCGGCCGCCGGCTGGCGAAGGTCCCGGTGGCGTTCGAGCAGTACCGGCAGACGCTGGCCGGGGGCGTCGAGCGCGGGCTGCTGTCCGGCCCGCGCCAGGTGGCCACGGTGCTCGGGCAGTTCGCCGAGTGGCTGGGCGAGGACGCGTCCGCCGAGGGCGCGCCCGGTGCCTGGTTCGGGCAGTTCGCGCAGGGCGCTCCGGAGGGCCTGCGCGCCGAGCTGTCGAAGCACGCGGCGGCCGCCGACGCGGCGCTGGCCGAACTGCGCGACTGGCTGCGCGACGTGTACGGCCCGGCCGTGGCCGGCGCCTCGGACACCGCGGGCCGGGAGCGCTACGCCCGCTGGGTGCGCTACTGGACCGGCGCCGACCTGGACCTGGACGAGGCCTACGCCTGGGCCTGGAGCGAGTTCCACGACCTGCTGGCGCAGATGGAGGCCGAGGCCGAGAAGGTCCTGCCGGGCGCGGGACCGCTGGCGGCCATGCAGTGGCTGGAGTCCGACGGCCCGGCCATCGAGGGCGCCGAGGCGGCCAGGGAGTACCTCCAGGGCCTGATGGACCAGGCCGTCCGGGACCTCCAGGGCACCCACTTCGACCTGGCCGAGCCGGTCACCCGGGTCGAGTCGAGGATCGCCCCGGCCGGCAGCGCCGCCGCGCCGTACTACACCGCGCCCTCGCTGGACTTCAGCCGCCCCGGGCGGACCTGGCTGCCGCTGCTCGGCAAGGACCGCTTCCCGGTCTGGGACCTGGTCTCCACCTGGTACCACGAGGGCGTGCCCGGCCACCACCTCCAGCTCGCGCAGTGGAACTACGTCGCCGACCGGCTCTCCACCTACCAGGTGAGCCTCGGCGGGGTGAGCGCCAACATGGAGGGCTGGGCGCTGTACGCCGAGCGCCTGATGGACGAGCTCGGCTACCTCACCGACCCGGGCCACCGGCTCGGCTACCTCAACGCCCAGATGATGCGGGCGCTGCGGGTCATCGTCGACATCGGCATGCACGTCGGCCTGGACTTCCCGGCGGACTCCCCGTACCGGCCGGGCGAGCCGGTCAGCCCCGAGTACGCCCGGGAGTTCTTCGGCCTGTACTGCGGCCTGTCCGCCGACTTCCTGGACAGCGAGCTGGTCCGCTACCTGGGCCTGCCGGGCCAGGCGATCGGCTACAAGCTCGGCGAGCGCGCCTGGCTGCGCGGCCGGGCGGCGGCGAAGGCGGCGCACGAGGCGCGCGGCGAGGAGTTCGACCTCAAGGCCTGGCACATGGCGGCGCTCTCGCAGGGCTCGCTGGGGCTGGACGACCTGGTCGCGGAGCTCTCGGCGCTCTGACCCGAGGCCGCGGAACCAGGCCCCCGGGACTCGGTCCCGAGTCCCGGGGGCCTGGTTCTTTTGTCCCACAGGTCCGATTTGGTGAGGTTTTTCCTTGCCATTCGTCCGGAGCGGGGTTTGGCTGGAAGGCGACTGCGTGACCTCTCCGTCACCACTCCGGAAGGCTCGAACCGTGTCTGCGCAACCCGCAACCGGTCATGGGACCACGGACCGTCGCCGCTGGTGGGCGCTGGCGGTCATCGCCACCGCCCAGCTCATGATCGTGCTCGACATCACCATCGTGAACATCGCACTGCCGTCCGCCCAGCGGGACCTGGGCATCTCGGACGCCGACCGGCAGTGGGTGATCACCGCCTACACGCTCGCCTTCGGCGGCCTGCTGCTGCTCGGCGGGCGCGTGGGCGACCTCTTCGGCCGCAAGCGCGTCTTCACCGTCGGCCTGCTGGGCTTCGCCCTCGCCTCCGCCCTCGGCGGCGCGGCGGTCGGCCCGGCCATGCTCTTCGGCGCCCGTGCCCTCCAGGGCGCGTTCGGCGCCCTGCTCGCCCCCTCCGCGCTGGGGCTGCTCTCCACCACCTTCTCCGATCCCAGGGAGCGCAGTACGGCCTTCGGCATCTTCGGTGCCATCGCCGGCGGCGGCTCCGCGATCGGCTTCATCGCCGGCGGTCTGCTGACCGAGTACCTGGACTGGCGCTGGTGCCTGTTCGTCAACGTGCCGATCGCCGCCGTCACCGCCTTCGCGGCGTTCACCGTGCTGCGGCGCGACCACGTCGAGAAGGGCCGCCGGATGCGGCTGGACCTGCCCGGGGCGCTGCTCGGCTGCGGCGGCCTGCTGGCGATCGTCTACGGCACCTCCGAGGCCGTGACGCGGGGCTGGGGCGACGGCCTGGTGATCGGCCCGCTGGTCGTGGGCGTGGCGCTGCTCGGGCTGTTCGTCCTGGTCGAACGCCGCACCGCGCACCCGCTGCTGCCGATGCACATCGTCGCCGACCGCAACCGCGGTGGCGGCGCCCTGTCGGTGGGCCTGGCGATGGTCGGCATGTTCGGCCTGTTCCTGTTCCTGACCTACTACCTCCAGGCCATCAAGCACTTCTCGCCGATCGTGTCCGGGCTGTCCTTCCTGCCGATGACGGCCGCCATCGTGCTGAGTTCGACGGGCTTCGCGGCCCGGATGATGACCAGGGTGCCGTCCAGGGACCTGATCGGCCCCGGGCTGCTGCTCGCCGCGGGCGGCATGGCCTGGCTGACCCAGATGCGGGTGGACAGCCCGTGGGCGGGCATGGTGCTGCCCGCCGAGCTGCTGATCGGCTTCGGCATGGGCCTGGTGTTCATGCCGGCGATGAGCCTGGCCACCCTCGGGGTCGCCCCGAACGAGGCCGGAGCGGCCTCGGCCACCATCAACTCGGCCCAGCAGGTGGGCGGTTCGGTCGGCACCGCGCTGCTGAACACGGTCGCCGCGAGCGCCACGGCGAGCTTCCTGGCCACCCGGATCGCCTCCGATCCCGCGGTGCGGGCGCAGGGCGCGGTGCACGGCTACGTCGTCGCGACCTGGGTGGCGATGGGCGTCCTGCTGGTGGCCGCGCTGGTCGCGGTGCTGATGATCGACCACCGGCCGGCGCCCGCCACGGCCACCGCCGTCCCGGTCCGGGACGGAAGCGGCGTCCGGGGCGCGGGCGGTGGAC
>NZ_MSJQ01000399.1 GCF_014596515.1 Streptomyces sp. CBMA156 | reverse complement strand
GGCGCGGCGCCCGGCCCGTCGGGCGCCCCCTCGGGCCCCGCCGAGGCGGACGGGGCAACCGCGTCGGCCGCCCCCGCTCCGCCCTCCCCGCCACCCCAGGGGCTCCGGCATCCGGCAGCCGCCCCCAAAAGGGACATTCCGGCCGCAACCAACAGCAATCTTCGCGAAGTAATCTGACGATCTGACAGCATTCTGGATGCTTCCCCCGGCCGTCACCGCGGTTCCCCGGGGGCAACTCAGACGGACCCGATCACCACTCCGACGGCCCAAGGGTGACGGGCGCACACCCCGCGTCCCGATCCCTTCCGCAGATCTTCCCCGACCGGACGCTTCACCTCCCGTCCGGACCGCTACGCTGTGCCTTCCCCAGTGTGATGATCTGCCATCAGAGGACGTGGCCATGACGACAAGTCAGGACTTCCCCCACCAGGGCCCGCAGGAACAGGACCCCGCCGAGCTGAGCCAGTGGGAACGTTTCGGCGTCGACACCACCGCCCCGCACTCTGCGCGCGTGTACGACTACTGGCTGGGAGGGAAGACCAACTTCCCGCCCGACCGCGCCATGGGGCAGGCCATCGAGCAGGCCGTGCCGAGCGTCAAGGAGATGGCCAAGGCCAACCGCGCCTTCCAGGGCCGGGCCGTGCGCTACCTGGCCCAGGAGCACGGCATCCGCCAGTTCCTCGACCTCGGCACCGGCATCCCGACCTCGCCGAACACCCATGAGATCGCCGAGGCGGTCAGCCCCGGCACCCGGGTGGTCTACGTCGACAACGACCCGATCGTGCTCGCCCACGCCCGCGCGCTGATGGTCTCCAGCCCGGCCAGCCGCACCACCTACATCCACGCCGACCTGCGCAAGCCCGAGGAGCTGTTCGCCGACCCGGCGCTCACCGCCACCCTCGACCTCACCCAGCCGGTCGGCCTGCTGATGATCGCCGTCCTGATGCTGATCGCCGACGCGGACGACCCGTGGGGCCGGGTCGCCGCCCTGCGCGACGCCCTGCCGGCCGGCAGCTGCATCGCCCTGACCACCCCCACCCCGGACTTCGACCCCGAGGCCGTCGGCAAGGTCGCCGAGGCCGCCCGGGCCGGCGGGATGACGCTGGTGCCGCGCGGCTACGACGACGTGGTCCGCTTCTTCGACGGCTGGGAGCTGGTCGAGCCGGGCGTCGCCCCGGTGCTGGCCTGGCGCCCGGACGGCGAGCCCCCGGCCGACCCGAAGGCCGCGTACTACTGGGGCGGCGTCGCGATCAAGCGCTGACGCCCGCGGACCCGGGTGGGACGGCCCGCGCGCCGTCCCACCGGGTCACTTCAGCAGCCGCGAGAGCCGCCGGTCGGCGAGCGGTCTGCCACCGGTCTGGCAGGTCGGGCAGTACTGCAACGAGGAGTCCGCGAAGGACACCTCGCGGATGGTGTCCCCGCAGACCGGACAGGGCTGACCGGTCCGGCCGTGCACCCGCAGCCCGAGCTTCTTCTCCGCCTTCAGCTCCCCCGCGGCCAGCCCGCGCGAGCGCTCCACCGCCTCGCGCAGCGTGCCGCCGAGCGCCTCGTAGAGCCGGGCCACCTCCTCCTCGCCCAGGCTCGCGGCCTGCTTGTACGGCGACATCCGGGCCGCGTGCAGCACCTCGTCCGAGTAGGCGTTGCCCACCCCCGCCAGCACGCTCTGATCGCGCAGGAGGCCCTTGAGCCGGCGCCGGTCCCCGCCCAGCAGCGCGGCGAAGTCGGCCAGGGTGAAGGCCGGGTCCAGCGGGTCGGGGCCGAGCCTGGCCACCCCGGGCACCTCGGCCGGGTCCCGCACCACGTAGACCGCGAGCCCCTTCTTCGAGCCGGCCTCGGTGAGGTCGAAGCCGTCCCCCGCCTCGCCCGCCAGCCGCACCCGCAGCGCCAGCGGGTTGCGCGGGCCCGGCCGCGGCGGCTCGGCGGGCAGGCCGTCCTTCCAGCGCAGCCAGCCGGCCCTGGCCAGGTGGATCACCAGGTGCAGCCCCGCGGCCTCGATGTCCAGGAACTTGCCGCGCCGCCCCACCGGGCCGACCGTCCGCCCCTCCAGCGCCGTCACCGGCGGGTCGTACGTCTTCAGCGCGCTGATCGCCACCGGCTGCACCCGGGCGATCACGCGCCCGGTCAGCCGCTCGGACAGGAAGGCGCTCAGCGCCTCGACCTCGGGCAGCTCCGGCATGCGCCCAGTCTCCCGCAGCCCGCGATCCGTCGCCCGTCACACGTCGCCCGTCACGCGCGCCGCCCCCCTTGGCCGGCTCCGGCCCGGAGGCGCAGGCTGGAACGGAGGGAGGTACCGCGCCACCATGAGCACCCTTGAGGAACAGATCGACATCGCCGTCCCCGTCCTCGCCGCCTGGGAGCAGCTGCACCGGGTGCACGAGTACCCGCAGTTCGTCGACGGCGTCCGCAGTGCCCACCCGCACGGCCGCAACCTCGCGCACCTCGGGGTGCGGATCGGCGGCGCCGAGCGCTCCGTCGACACCGAGATCACCGATCGCGGCCGGGGCCGGGTGATGGCCTGGCGGACGCTGGACTCCGTCCGGCTGCGCGGCGCCTTCGCGCTGCTGCCGCTCGACGCCGGGCACACCCGGGTGCAGATCCGGGTGGAGTACGACCCGGACTCGATGCACCGGGAGTTCGGCGGGCCGCGCGGCTTCGCTCAGGCGGGGGCGGTCGAGCGGGCGGTGCGCGAGGACCTGGACCACTTCAGGGAACTGGTCGAGACGCGGGTGAACGGAGCCGCCGACGGCCGCCCCGACTCCCCCGACGCCGCTCCTCCGGCTCCCCGCGAACAGCCGTAAGCGCCAGATAAGCCCAGCTCAGCACGGTTGGTGAGGCTCTTCACAGCCGGCCGTCCGGCAGACCGTTCCACTTTCAACCTGTGGCAGACTCGGATGCCATGGACATCGGCCCGGTCACCAGGACGCTCCGCGCGGCGGTCTTCGCCGCGCTGGTCGTGCTGCTCGCCGGGCTCGGCCAGGTGCTGGTCACCGGCCGCTCGCTGCCGGTCGGCCCGATGCTGCTGGCCGCCGCCGCCGTCTTCGCGGTGGCCTTCGCCCTGGCCGGCCGCGAGCGCGGATACCCGGCGATCGCGGCGGTCTTCCTGCCCCTGGAGCTGGGCGCCGGCGCGCTGTTCGACCTCGCGCAGAGCAGCTGTCCCTCCCTGCCGCCCGGTGCCGGGCACGGCCTCCAGCCGCTGCTGTGCGGCGGCGGCTCGCTCGGCGGCCTCCTGCTCGGCCACGGCGTCTCCCCGCAGACCGCCGTGCTGCTGCTCCTGCTGCTGCACACGGTGATCGCGCTGGCCGGCGCCTACTGGCTGCGCCGCGCGGACGCCGCGCTGTGCTGCCTGGCCGGCACCGTCCGGATGCTGGGCGGGTTCCTGCACCGCCATCTGCCGGCCGCCGCCCGCTGGCTGCGGCTGCTGACCGCTCCGCTGCCGGCCCGTCCCGTGGTCCGGGTGCCGTTCCCCCGGGCCAGCCGAGCGCTGGTCCCCGCCGAGGACGTCGTCGTCCGCCCGGCCGTCCGGCGCGGTCCGCCGGTGTTCGCCCTGGCCGTCTGAGCCGTCCGAGCCGCGGGTCTCCCGCCCGCTCGGTCCCGCCCGCCCGGCCGTCTCTCTCCCCTCGCGCAGGCCCCCGACCGGCCGCGCGCCTCCCCGTACGCCCGAGAGCACAGGACGACACCCCATGAGCAACACCCGCAAGACCGCCACGAAGGCCTCCGCCACCGACCGGATGCGGGCCGCCCGCCTCCAGGCCGAGCGCTCCGACCGGATCCGCCGCCGGGTGGTGGTCGGCGGCGCCTCCGCCGCCGTGCTCGCCCTCGTGGCGGGCGTGGCCTTCGCCGTCGGCGGCTCCTCCGGCTCCGGTCCGGGCGCCGCGAACGGCCCGCTGGTCGTCCCGGCCAACGCGAGCGGCACCGGCGGCACCGTGATCACCTACGGCAAGGCCGACGCCCCGCACACCCTGGAGGTCTACGAGGACTTCCGCTGCCCGTTCTGCGAGCAGCTGGAGACGACCACCGGCAAGGCCGTGCAGCAGCTCGCCGACGACGGCACGTACAAGGTCGAGTACCACCTGGCGACGTTCCTGGACAACAACCTCGGCGGCAAGGGCTCGCGCACCGCGCTGGCCGCCGCCGGTGCCGCGCTGAACGAGGGCGTGGACAAGTTCAAGCAGTTCCACGACGTGCTCTACGCCAACCAGCCGGACGAGCGCAGCGACGCCTTCGGCGACGTCAACCACCTCCTGGACCTGGCCGGCCAGGTGCCCGGCCTGAAGACCGACGGCTTCGTCAAGGCCGTCCAGGAGGGCACCTACGTGCCGTGGGCGGCCAAGGTCAACGAGCAGTTCAACAAGAGCGACGTGACCGGCACCCCGACCGTCAAGCTGGACGGGAAGAAGCTGGACGTCCTCACCAACGGCAAGGCCGTCTCCCCCGAGCAGTTCACCGCGATGGTCAAGCAGGTGACCGGATGACGGCCGGCTCCGCCGCCGTACGGCCCGAGGCCCCCGCGCCCCGGACGTACGGCGCGAGCCGCCCGTTCGCCTGGCTGCTGCTGATCGGCGGCGCGGTCGGCCTGTTCGCCTCAGCGGTCCTCACCCTGGACAAGATCCGGCTGCTGAAGGACCCGTCGTACGTCCCCAGCTGCAACATCAACCCGATCATCAGCTGCGGTTCGATCATGCGCAGCGACCAGGCCGAGGCCTTCGGCTTCCCCAACTCGCTGATCGGGCTGGTCGCCTTCGGGGTGGTGATCGCGGTCGGCGCCGGGCTGCTGTCCGGGGCGTCGTACCGGCGCTGGTTCTGGCTCGGCCTCCAGGCCGGGACGGTGTTCGGGGCCGGCTTCGTGACCTGGCTGATGTACCAGGCGCTGTACCGGATCGGCGCGCTCTGCCCGTACTGCATGGTGGTGTGGGCCGCGGTGATCCCGCTGTTCTGGTACACCACGCTGCACAACCTGCGCTCGGGCGTGATCCCGGTGGGCCCGCGCATGCGGGTGGCCGTCCGGGAGGCGGCCCGCTACCACTGGGTCGTCCCGGCGCTCTGGTACGCGGTGATCGCGCTGCTGGTCCTCGACCGGTTCTGGTACTACTGGAGCACCCTGATCTGATCCCGTCCGCCGCCCTCTCCTTCGACCCGGGGCGGGCGGCGGCCATTCCTCCCGGTGGGGTGCCATGCGACGCAGGATCGTGCTCTTCGTCTCCGTGTCGGTCGACGGCTACTTCGAGGGCCCCGACCACGACCTCGGCTGGAACCTCGTCGACGACGAGGTGCACACCCACTTCAACCGGGAACTCGCCCGGATGGGTGGTTTCGTCTCCGGCCGGGTGACACACGAACTGATGGCCTCCGTCTGGCCCACCGCCGACCGGGACCCGGACGCCGACGCCCCGATGATCGAGTTCGCGGGCATCTGGCGCTCGATGCCGAAGACCGTCTTCTCCCGGACCCTCGAACGCGCCGACTGGAACACCACCGTCGTCCGCGAGGTCACCCCCGAGTCGGTCGCCGCCCTGGCCGCCGGCCCCGGCGGGGACCTCGCCCTCAGCGGCGCGAACCTGGCCGAGTCCTTCCTCGCCCAGGACCTCGTCGACGAGTTCCGCCTCTACGTCCACCCCGTCGTACTCGGCCGCGGCACCCTCTTCTTCCGCCCGGGCGGCCACCCCACCCCGCTCACCCTGAAGGACACCCACCGCTTCACCAACGGCGTCACCCTGCTGCACTACGAGCGCCGCGGCCCGTCACCCCTGGACGGGTGACGGGCCGCGGCGACGGACGGGCAGACCGGGTCAGAAGACGTACGCCTCGACCTCGGCCAGGAGTTCCGCCCGGCGCCGCTCGCCGATGAACGAGGCGCGGAAGGAGTTCGCGGCCAGCAGGCGCAGGGTCTCCCGGTCGAGGGCGAGGGCCTCGCGCACGGCGCGGAAGTTGTCCTCCACGTAGCCGCCGAAGTACGCCGGGTCGTCGGAGTTGACGGTGACCAGCAGCCCGGCCTCCAGCATCTCGCGCAGCGGGTGGTCGGCGAGGGTGTCGATGCAGCGCAGCCGGACGTTGGAGAGCGGGCAGAGGGTCAGCGGGATCTGCTCGCGCACCAGGCGGGCGACCAGCTCGCCGTCCTCCAGGCAGCGCAGCCCGTGGTCGATCCGCTCGACGCCGAGGACGTCCAGCGCCTCGGTGATGTACGCGGCCGGGCCCTCCTCACCCGCGTGGGCGACCCGGCGCAGCCCGGCCTCGGCGGCCCGGCGGTACACCTCGCGGAACTTCACCGGCGGGTGGCCGACCTCGGCGGAGTCCAGGCCGATGCCCGCGATCCGGTCGAAGTACGGGCGGGCGGCCTCGAAGGTCTCCAGCGCGGACTCGGCGGACTCGTCCCGCAGGAAGCACATGATCAGCTGGGTGCTGATGCCGTACCGCTCCTCGCTGCGCTCCAGCGCCCGGGTCAGTCCGTCCACCACCACGCCCAGCGGCACCCCGCGCGCGGTGTGCGCCTGCGGGTCGAAGAAGATCTCCGCGTGCCGCACGCCCTGTTCGGCGGCCCTGGCCAGGTAGGCGTCGGCGAGGTCGGCGAAGTCCTCCTCGGTGCGAAGCACGGCCATCAGCGCGTAGTAGAGGTCCAGGAAGGACTGGAGGTCGCTGAAGGAGTACGCCTCGCGCAGCGCCTCGGTGTCGGCGTACGGCAGCCGGACGCCGTTGCGGGCGGCGAGCTCGAAGGCGAGTTCCGGCTCCAGGGTGCCTTCGATGTGCAGGTGGAGTTCGGCCTTGGGAAGCAGCATGTGCGATCTGTCCGAGCTGTAGCGGGTGGTCCTGGAAGGTGCTGACGGATTCATCCTATGATCCGCGCCCCGGCGAACGGGTGCACCGGCGGCGGTCGGCGGGCACCCTGGAGGAGGGGACTTCCGCCGAGGAGGCACCGAGATGCGGCACGCCGACGACCCGCACATCCGGCCCGCGGGCATCTCCGCGCACGCCCTGGGCAACGACACGCTCCTGCACGAGCTGGAGCAGCTGCACCGCACCCGCCACGAGACCTTCCTGTACGGCTCGGAGGACGCGCTGAAGCGGCACACGCTGCGCACCGGGGAGCTGGAGGCCGAGTACCTGCACCGCTTCCCCAGCCGGCAGGTCACCGCGGCGCGGACCAGGTCGGGGGCCAGGGCCAGGGAGGCGGCCGCCCGGGTGGAGTCGCTGCCGGAGTGAGCCGGGGCGGCCGCGCGTCCGGCGGGACACGCCGGGTGCGCGGTGGCGTGCCCGGAGCCGGACCGTCGGGGAGGGTGTGAGGGCAGACGCGCACCGGACCCGAACCCCCACCTGGGAGCCCCGCATGCCCATCGCCAGCGTCAACCCCGCGACCGGCGAGACCCTCCAGACCTTCGAAGCACTCGACGCGGCCGGGATCGAGCACCGGCTGGCCCGCGCCGAGGCCGCCTTCCGCCGCTACCGCGAGACCTCCTTCGCCGCCCGCGCCGGGCTGCTGCGCCGCGCCGCCGACCTCCTGGACCACGACCGGGAGCTGGTCGCCCGCATCATGACCGAGGAGATGGGCAAGCCGCTCGCCGCCGCCAGGGCCGAGGCCGCCAAGTGCGCGAAGGCGATGCGCTGGTACGCGGACAACGCCGAGGCGCTGCTCGCCGACGAGTACCCGGCCGCGGCCGACGTCGCCGACTCCGGCGCCGCCCGCGCCTACGTCCGCTACCGCCCGATCGGCGCCGTTCTGGCCGTCATGCCCTGGAATTTTCCCTTCTGGCAAGTTCTCAGGTTCGCGGCACCGGCCCTGATGGCGGGGAACGTGGGCCTGCTCAAGCACGCCTCCAACGTGCCGCGCACCGCGCTGGCGATCGAGGAGCTGTTCCGGCGGGCCGGTTTCCCCGAGGGCTGTTTCCAGACCCTGCTGATCGGCTCGGGCGCGGTGGAGGGCGTGATCCGGGACCGCCGGGTCGCCGCCGTCACCCTGACCGGCAGCGAGCCGGCCGGGCGGGCGGTCGCGGCCACCGCGGCGGACGTGGTGAAGAAGGCCGTCCTGGAGCTGGGCGGCAGCGACCCGTTCGTGGTGCTGCCGAGCGCCGACCTGGACGCCGCGGTGGCGACCGCCGTCCGGGCCAGGGTGCAGAACAACGGCCAGTCCTGCATCGCCGCCAAGCGCTTCGTCGTGCACACCGACGTGTACGACCGCTTCACCGCCGCGTTCACCGAGGCGATGCGCGCGCTGAAGGTCGGCGACCCGATGGACGAGGGCACCGACGTCGGCCCGCTGGCCAGCCGCCAGGGCCGGGACGACCTGGAGGAGCTGGTCGAGGACGCCCGCACCCGCGGCGCCCGGGTGGAGTGCGGCGGCGGACGCCCCGAGGGCTGGGACACCGGCTGGTTCTACGAGCCGACGGTGCTGACCGGCATCACCCCGGCGATGCGGATCCACCAGGAGGAGACCTTCGGTCCGGTCGCCACCGTCTACCGGGTGGCCGGCCTGGACGAGGCGGTGGCGGTCGCCAACGACACCCCGTTCGGGCTCAGCGCCAACGTCTGGACCACCGACGCGATCGAGCAGGAGCGCTTCGTCCGGGACATCGAGGCCGGCGGGGTGTTCTTCAACGGGATGACGGCCTCCCACCCGGCGCTGCCGTTCGGCGGCGTCAAGCGTTCCGGGTTCGGGCGGGAGCTGTCCGGGCACGGGATCCGGGAGTTCTGCAACATCACCACGGTGTGGATCGGCTGAGCCCTCCCGGGCCCCCGCTCACCCCGGCCGGGTCAGGACGCCATCCGGTGCCGGCCCGGCCCCGGGGTCATCCAGCGGGCGACCACGCCGCCCATCGCGACGACCGTCAGGCCCCAGAAGATCGCCATCGGCACCAGCACCGGCAGCAGGCTCACCTGGACGGCGATCATGCCGAGGCCGACCGAGAGCGCGATCATGAACGTCACCACGGTGGGGCTGAGGCTGAGCAACCAGTGCCAGAGGCGGTGCCCGAAGCCCCGGGCCCTCCGGGCTTCGGTGCCGGTGCCGGCGTCGGCCTGGGCCTCGGCCTGGGCGTCGAGTTCCTTGTAGGTCAGCAGGTCCATCGGGATCGCCTCCAGTGCTGGACGGCTGGACGGGAGGAACGCCTGGCCCGGGGAGGGTCAGGAGGCCTTGCGGGGAGCCGTGGACTTCCGGGTGGTGGTCTTCTTCGCCGCCGGGCTCTTCGCCGCCGAGCTCCCGGCAGAGCTCTTCGCGGAACTCTTCGCAGGGGTCTTCGCAGGGGTCTTCGCGGGGGCCGCCTCCGGAGTCTCCGAGGCGGCTGCCTTCTTCGCCGGGGACCGCTTGCGCGGCGCGGGCTTCTCCTCCTCGGCGCCGCCGTCGGCGCCCCGCCCGCCCTTGGCCCGCTTGAGGCTGCTGCGCAGCGCCTCCATCAGGTCGATCACGTTGTCCGGCGCCTCGCCCGGCTCCTCCTCGTGCGGGATCTCCACGCCCTCCAGCCGCGCGGTGATCACCTGCTGGAGCGCCTGCTGGTAGTCGTCGTGCAGCTGGGCCAGGTCGAAGTCCTCGGAGAGGGTGTCCATCAGCGACCGCGCCATCTTCAGCTCCTGCGGCCGGACGGTGACGTCCTCCTCCGGCGCGATGCCGGCCACCGGGCGGACCTCGTCGGGCCAGATGCAGGTCTGGAGCACCAGGGTGTTGTCGTGCACCCGCAGCACCGCGGGCGACTCCCTGGTGCGCAGCGCGATCTTGGTGACGGCGATCTGCCCGGACTCGGTGAGCGCGTCGCGCAGCAGCGCGTACGGCTTGGCGGCGGCCTTGTCGGCGACGCCCACGTAGTAGGCCTTGGAGAACATCAGCGGGTCGATCTCGCCCTCGTCCACGAAGGCCAGCACGTCGATGATCTTCTTGCTGGGCAGCGGCAGGTCCGCGAGGTCCTCGTCGGAGAGCGTGACGGTCCGCCCGTCGGGAGACTCGTACCCCTTGGCGATCTCCGCGTACGGGACCTCCTTCTCCTCCCGCTCGCAGTACCGCTTCATCCGCACCCGGCCGCCGTCCTTCGCGTGCACCTGGTGCAGCGGGACGTCGTGCTCCTGGGTAGCGGAGTACAGGTGGACGGGGATGCTGACCAGCCCGAAGCTGATCGTCCCCTTCCAGGTGGTCTGCATGGGGTCGCTCCTGACCGGCGCCGGGTGCCGGCCGGCTCCGAGAACGCTCGGGATGCTCCTACGACATGTCCCGAGAGTCCCACTCTGCCCGGATTCGCGGCGATCGGCCACACCGCGCCGACAATGGACCGAGGAGGTCGATGCGGATGATCGTCCGGAGCCCGGAGGGCGGGGACCAGGCACCGCCGCCGGAGCGGTACGGCTACCTGGTGACGTACGCGGTGCGGGGCGAGTCCGGCGTACGGCGCGCGGAGGTGACCGTGCTGCCCGGATACTCGCAGGAGACGGACATCCCCCGGATCCTGGCCGCCCGGCTGACCGGGCGGCCGGCGGACGAGACGTCCGTCACGATCCTCGACGTGCGGCCGGTCTGACCGCCCACCCCGGGGCGATGTGAGCCCCGACAGAGCTTGGGAACCCTTCCGAAGGCTGACGATGTGTCAGATTTGAGGTTTTCATGCCACTTTCGCACCTGCTCTGACCAGGGCTTTTGTGTCCGTTGAGCGAACAGTTACCAAAAGATTGTTCCGATCATCGGTGCATAGAAGTTAGGTTGCGACGCAATGCGCGGGTCAGTCCCCCACCCTCAGGCGCGTCGAGCCGAGGGACAACGCCGCGCTGGAAAGGCACAGGGCACCCTGATGAGTGCGGACACCACCAAGCCCACGACGGCCACGAAGGTCCCCCACCAGCCGGGGCCGGCCGGACACGGCGGCGACGGCCACCTGAAGGCCGGGCTCAAGAACCGCCACCTGTCGATGATCGCCATCGGCGGCGTGATCGGCGCCGGTCTGTTCGTCGGCTCCGGCGCGGGCATCGCGACCACAGGACCGGGCATCCTGCTCTCCTACGCACTGGCCGGCGCGCTGGTCGTCCTGGTGATGCGGATGCTCGGCGAGATGGCCGCGGCCGACCCGCAGAGCGGCTCCTTCTCGGCGTACGCGGACCGCGCGCTCGGCCGCTGGGCCGGCTTCTCCATCGGCTGGCTGTACTGGTTCTTCTGGGTCGTGGTGCTCGCGGTCGAGGCCACGGCCGGCGCGAAGATCCTCAACAACTGGGTCCCCGGCGTCCCGCAGTGGGGGTGGGCGCTGATCGTGATGGGCGTGCTGACCGCCACCAACCTCTTCTCGGTCGCCTCCTACGGGGAGTTCGAGTTCTGGTTCGCCGGGATCAAGGTGGTCGCGATCGCCGCGTTCCTGGTGATCGGCACCCTCGCCGCCTTCGGCCTGCTGCCCGGCACCCACGCGGTCGGCGCCAGCAACCTGACCGGGCACGGCGGCTTCCTGCCGCACGGGGTGGGCGCGGTCTTCACCGGCATGCTCACCGTGGTCTTCGCCTTCATGGGCAGCGAGATCGTCACCCTGGCCGCCGGCGAGTCGGAGAACCCGGAGAAGGCGGTCAGCAAGGCCACCAACAGCGTCATCTGGCGGATCGGGATCTTCTACCTGGGCTCGATCCTGCTGGTGGTCACCCTGCTGCCCTGGGACTCCGCCGACGTCAAGGCGAGCCCGTACGTGGCGGTGCTGGACCACATCGGCATCGCGGGCGCCGGCCAGGTGATGGACGTGATCGTGCTGACCGCGGTGCTGTCCTGCCTCAACTCCGGGATGTACACCGCCTCCCGGATGGCCTTCTCGCTCGGCCAGCGCGGGGACGCGCCCAAGGCCTTCGCCACGGTGACCCCGCGCGGCGTGCCGCGGGTGGCGATCCTCTCCTCGGTGGTCTTCGGCTTCGTCGCGGTGTTCTTCAACTACACCTCGCCGGACACCGTGTTCGCCTTCCTGCTCAACTCCTCCGGCGCCGTCGCGCTCTTCGTCTGGCTGGTGATCTGCGCGACCCAGCTGCGGATGCGCAAGATCATCGAGCGCGAGATGCCCGAGCGGCACACCGTGCGGATGTGGCTGTACCCGTACCTGACCTGGACGGCCATGGGCATGATCGGGTTCGTCATGGTGTACATGTTCACCGACGCCGACGGGCGCAAGCAGATGTACCTGTCGCTGGTCGCCGCAGCCATCGTGCTGGCGGCCTCGGCCGTGGTGGGCCGACGGCGGCGGGCGGCGGTGGCGGCGGGCTCCTGACCCGTCCGCCCCGCGCGGGAACGCCGGGCCCGGGAGCCGATGCGGAGGCTCCCGGGCCCGGCGCCGTTCTTCCCGCGCCCCCACGCCCCCTGGGCCCCGCTTCGCTCCCGTACGGCCGGCCCGGGGCGCCGTGACCGGCCGCTCACGCTGCGCCGATGCCGCCCCCGCGAACGTGTGAGCCCGCCCACAGGGGCACCCCCACGTACGACCCCCGATAGTGGACGAGCGCCCCGGAGCCCCCTCCGCGCCACCGCCGGGCCACCCCGGCCACCGTGCCCGCGACCGCGTCCGGCCCGAAGAACGCAGGCCACCGCGCCTGGCGCCCTTGCGTTCCACCGCCACTCCCCGGCCTCGCCCCGCAGGCTCGCAATACGGACAAACACCGCCAAATCAACCGTCGATCACTGCTGCGACCGCCCCGCAACCACGACTCGGCGTAGTAGCGGACCCCTTTGCCACCCGTCCCCGGCCCTGCCAAGAATGGCCCGTCGCCGGGCAGCGCGACCGACCACCCCCGCCGCGCAGCCCGTCCGCCCCGCCGCTTCGGCCGGGGCGCCACGGCCGTCCAGGGCGGCCGCACCGGCCCCGCTCACCCGGAGCCGCCGCGATGCCCCGCCCCCGGTGCCACCGGCACGGCCCCCGACGGAGAAGGATCGTCCGCCTCATGCAGCTCAGCCAGCTCAGCCATGCCCGCCGCAACTCCCTGATCACCGGCATCGCCACCCTCGTGGTCGCGAGCGCCGCCACGGCCGCCCTCGCCATCCCGCAGGCCGGGAACACCACCACCGAGGCCGCCCCGGTGGCGGCCGTCTCGGTGGACGGCGAGCCGGTCGCCGACCAGGGCCAGGCCGACACCGCTGCCGCTGCCGCCGCCGCTGAGCAGGCCGCCCAGGAGGCCCAGGCCAGGGCCGACGCGGACGCCGCCGCCCAGGCCCAGGCCGAGGCGCAGGCCCAGGCGGACGCCAAGGCCAAGGCCGACGCCGAGGCCGCCGCCTCCCGCTCCCAGGAGCGCCAGAACCTCGCTGCGGCCCCGGCCGCCCACTCCGGCACCCCGCAGCAGATCGCCGCCCAGATCGTCCCGGCCGGCCAGCTCCAGTGCTTCAGCAACATCGTCTTCCGCGAGAGCAGCTGGAACCCGCTCGCCGTCAACGCCTCCTCCGGCGCCTACGGCCTGGTCCAGGCCCTGCCCGGCTCCAAGATGGCCTCCGCCGGCGCCGACTGGCGCACCAACCCGGCCACCCAGATCAAGTGGGGCCTGGACTACATGAACACCCGCTACGGCAGCCCCTGCGCCGCCTGGTCGTTCTGGCAGAACCACCACTGGTACTGAGCTGCCCGGTTCGGCTCCCCCGGGCCCGCGACGCACCCCGCGTCGCGGGCCCCGGCGCGTATCGCCGCAGGTCGGGACGGGCGTGGACACGTCCGGAAGGCGGCGTGAAGATATGGCGCACACTCGTACGATTTGCCGGTGATTGCGGGGAAATACCCGCCGTCGAGCCTTTGCCACGGTTCGCGGGCCCTCTTACGCTCCGGCGTCATGCCCTCACCCCTGATCAGCGTCGTGCTCCCCGCCTACGACCGGCAGAAACAGCTCGCCGACTGCCTGGACTCGCTGCTCGCGCAGTCCCTGGCCGACATCGAGGTGATCGTGGTCGCCGACCGCTCCCCCGAGACCGCGGCCGCGCTCGCCGACACCTACGCGGCGCGGCACCCGCGGGTGTCGGTGCTCCATCTCGACGCGGCGGTCGGGGTCGGGGCGAGCCGCACCGCGGGGGCGGCGCGGGCGGCCGGCGAGTACCTGCTGTTCCTCGACGCCGACCACCTGCTGCCCAGGGACGCGCTCCGGGCGCTCGCCGACCGGCTCCAGCAGACCGGCCCGGTGGACGTGCTGCTGTTCGGCCACTCCCGCCGCCACCAGGACCGGGACTGGCCCGGCGGAGCCGAGGCGCTGCTCGCCGAGGCCGGCCCCGAACCCTTCGCCCCCTTCGACCGGCCCGCGCTGTTCGGCGCGCCGCCGCTGATCTGGGACCGGCTGATCCGCCGCGACCACTGGGCCGGGCTGGGCCTGGCCTTCCCGCCCGGCCGCCACGAGGAGGTCCCGGTCGTGCACGCGGCCCTGCTCGGCGCCAGGAAGGCCGCCGTGCTGGCCCGCGAGTGCGTCCAGCTGCGCCGCAGGGAGACCGTCCACCCGGCGGGCGGCCCCGGCAGCAGCGTCTTCGACCTGTTCGAGCAGTACGAGCGCAGCTTCGCCCTGCTGGAGGACCAGCCGCACCTGTACGCGGTGCGCGAGGCGCTGTTCGTCCGGATGATCCGGCACTACCTGTTCGTCTTCGACCTGGCCGGCTGCGTCTCCCGCGCCGAGCGGCCGCAGTTCTTCCACCGGGCCGCCGAGCACCACCGGCGCTTCCAGCCGCCCGGCCACCGCCGGCCGGGCGGCCGCGAGGGGATCAAGTTCTCGCTGCTGGCGGGCGGCGCCTACCCGGCCTTCGAGGTGGCCAAGCTCTCCCACATCGCGCGCGGCACGCTCACCGGGCGGAAGTAGCGCGCCCGCCCGGTCCGCACCTCGGCGGGCGGCCCGGACTCCCGGCGGGTGCCGCGCGACACCCCGTCGGCGGTACGCCCGTCGCGCCCGGTACCGGTCCCGGCCGGTGCCTGGAATCATCGGCGGAGCCGTCGCCGCACCCGCCCCGGGAGGTCCCTGGTGAGCCGTCCGTCCGCCGACCCCGGGGCCGCGCTGGCCCGTGAGCTGGCCGCCGTGCTGCGCGGCGAGGTCCGCTTCGGCGCCGCCGAGCGCACCGTCTACAGCCAGGACGCCTCCAACTACCGGCAGGTGCCGCTCGGCGTGGTCAAGCCCGCCGACCTCGACGACGTGCGCACCGCGCTGGCGCTCTGCCGCGCGCACCGGGTGCCGGTGGTCGCGCGCGGGGCCGGGACCAGCATCGGCGGGCAGGCGATCGGCCCGGGCGCGGTGGTGCTGGACTTCCGCCGCCACCTCGGCGCGGTGCTGGAACTCGACCCGGAGGCCCGCACCGCGCGGGTCCTGCCCGGCACCGTGCTGGACGACCTCCAGCGCGCCGCCAGGCCGTACGGGCTGCGCTTCGGCCCCGACCCGTCCACGCACAGCCGCTGCACCCTCGGCGGCATGATCGGCAACGACTCCTGCGGCTCGCACTCGCTCGCCTGGGGGCGCACCGCCGACAACGTCGAGCGGCTGGAGCTGCTGCTCGCGGACGGCACCGAGCTGACCGTCGGCGGGCGGCTCACCTCAGGGGAGCGCGCCGCGCTCGCCGCGCAGGGCGGTCCGGTCGGCCGACTCCACACCGGACTCCAGGAGTTCACCGACCGCAACCTCGCGGTCATCCGGCAGGGCATGCCGCAGCTGCCCCGCCGCACCTCCGGCTACCCGCTGGACGCCCTGCTGCCCGAGCACGGCCACGACCTGGCCAGGGCGCTCACCGGCACCGAGGGCACCTGCGCGCTGCTGCTCGGCGCCACCGTCCGGCTCGTCGAGGACCCGCCCGCCCGGGCCCTGGTGGTGGCCGGCTACCCCGACGAGGGCGCCGCCGCCGACGCCGTCCCCGCCCTGCTGCCGTACGGTCCGCTGACCGCCGAGGGCATGGCGGCCGACCTGATCACCGCACTGCTCGCCGCCGGGCCCCGCCCGCCCGCGCTGGACCGGCTGCCCGCCGGCGAGTGCTGGCTGTTCCTGGAGACCGGTGGCGCCACCCCGCTGGAGGCCTACCAGGCCGCCCGCACCCTGGCCGACGCGGTGCGCCGTGAGCGGTCGGCCACCGTCGCGCTGGTCACCGACCCGGTCGAGCAGCGCCAGCTGTGGGCCGTCCGGGAGGCGGGCGCGGGGATCGTCACCCGGCTGCCGGGAGGCGGCGAGGCCTGGCCCGGCTGGGAGGACTCCGCCGTCCCGCCCGAGCGGCTCGGCGACTACCTGCGGGACCTGCGCGCCCTGCTGCGCCGGCACAGCCTGCACGGCGTCCCGTACGGGCACTTCGGCGACGGCTGCGTGCACCTGCGGATCGACTTCCCGCTGGACGAACCCCAAGGGGTGCTGGTCTTCCGGGAGTTCCTGGAGCAGGCCGCCGACCTGGCGGTCTCCCACGGCGGTTCGCTCTCCGGCGAGCACGGCGACGGACAGGCCAGGGCCGAGCTGCTGCCGCGCATGTACCCGCCCGAAGTCATCGCCCTGTTCGGCGAGTTCAAGCGGATCTGGGACCCGGAGAACCTGCTCAACCCGGGCGCGCTGGTCGACCCCCGCCCGCTCGACGCCGACCTGCGCTTCGTCACCGCCCCGCCCCGCGCACTGCCGCTGGCCCTCCCGTACGAGCAGGACGGCGGCAGCCTGGTCACGGCGGTGCACCGCTGCGTGGGCGTCGCCAAGTGCGTGGCCCCGGGCAGCGGGGTGATGTGCCCGAGCTACCTGGCCACCGGCGAGGAGCGGCACTCCACCCGGGGACGGGCCCGGCTGCTCGCCGAGATGCTGCGCGGGATGGGGGCGCCTCCCGGCCGCCGGGACGGGGGAGCGGTCCAGGGCGGCTGGCGCTCGGAGGAGGTCCGGGAGGCGCTGGACCTCTGCCTGAGCTGCAAGGGCTGCGCGAGCGACTGCCCGGTCCACGTCGACATGGCGACGTACAAGGCCGAGTTCCTGCACCAGCACTACCGGCACCGGCCGCGCCCGCTCGCGCACTACTCGATGGGCTGGCTGCCGCTCTGGCTGCGGGCCGTCGCGCTCGCGCCGGGGGCCGCCAACACGCTCGCCCGCTCCCGGGCCGGCGGGCTGCTCAAGCGGCTCGGCGGGATCGACGGGCGCCGGGTGCTGCCGGTCTTCCCGCCGGAGACCTTCACCGCCTGGTACCGGCGGCACCGCGCCGGCCACCCGGCCCCGGCGGGCGCCCGGCCGGTGCTGCTGTGGCCGGACACCTTCTCCGACCACCTCCAGCCGGAGGTGCCGCGCTCGGCCGTCGAGGTGCTGGAGCACCTGGGCTTCGACGTCCGGCTGCCCCCGGGCCCGGTGTGCTGCGGCCTCACCTGGTACTCCACCGGCCAACTCGGAACCGCCCGCCGGGTGTTGAGGCGCAGCCTGCGGGTGCTCGGGGCGGCCGGGCTCCCGGCCGACACCCCCGTGGTCGGCCTGGACCCGAGCTGCACCGCGACCCTGCGCGAGGACCTGCCCCGGCTGCTCGGCGCGGACGGCCGCCCGCTCGCCGACCGCACCCGCACCTTCGCCGAGTTCCTCGACGAGCACGCCCCGGACGCCCCGCTCCCCCGGATCGGGCTGGACGCCGTCACCCAGACCCACTGCCACCAGCACGCGGTGCTCGGCAGCGCCGCCGACCGCCGGGTGGAGGCCAGGCTCGGCCTGAACAACCGTGTGCTGGACGCCGGTTGCTGCGGCCTGGCGGGCAACTTCGGCTTCGAGCGGGGCCACTTCGAGGTGTCCGAGGCCATCGCGGAGCGGGTGCTGCTGCCCGAGGTCCGGGCCGCCGGGCCGGAGACGGTGGTCCTGGCGGACGGCTTCAGCTGCCGCACCCAGATCGCCCAACTCGCCGACGGGCGCCGGGCCCTGCACCTGGCGGAGCTGATCGCCCGGGAGCTGCGCGCGGCGCGTCCCTAGGCTTCCGTAGGCTCCTGACCTTCCGTACGCCCGACGCCTTCCGCGTGCGCGGCGAGGAAGGCCCCGGCGTGTGCCGCGGCCTCCTCCCTGCCCCGGAGGCCGGTGGGCGCCTCGCCAGTCACGCCGTCGGCACCGACGGCCGTCCAGCGCCAACCGCCGGAGGCCTCGTCCTCGGCCAACTCGGCGGTTCCCCCGAATAGTTCGAGCGCTCCCGGCCGCGCCGCCGGACGGCTGACGGCCTCCGGCCACTTCTTCCTGGCGCCCTGCCTGGTGATGCCCCAGGCGGCACCGAGCTGCTCGTAGCCGGCGCCGTAGGAGCCCGCGGTGGCGGCCGCGACCGCGGTGAGCCGCTTGACCTCCGCGTCCACCAGCTTCCAGGCGGACAGCACGGAGAGGGCGACCTCGACCGGCTCGGCGTTCCACATCCGCTCGGCGGACAGGCCCCCGCTCGCGCGGGAGCGCACGGCGGCGGCGAGCGGGTCGAGCGCGCCGAGCAGGGCCGTGGCCAGCTCGGCGCGCTCCTCATGAGTGATCTCCACAGACGTCATGCCGACAACTCTAGTTGTCGAATCCATCTTCGACAACCAAAGTTACCGACGGGCCGCGCACGGGAGTGTCAGCCCTGGGCGGCCCCGGCCGGCGACTGCGCCGCACAGACCGCCGAGACGAACTCGGCCACCCGCGCCTGTGGCAGGCCACGCGCGATGTCCGCCTCGCTGATCATGCCGACCAGCTTGTGCTCCGGGTGGTTGATCACCGGCAGCCGGCGCACCTGGTACTGCTCCATCACCCGCAGCACCTGCTCGCAGTCCTCGTCCGCCTCCACCGTCATCGGCCGCCCCCGCGCCAGCTCCCCCGCCGTCACCGACGCCGGGTCGCGCCCCTCGGCGACGCAGCGCAGCACGATGTCGCGGTCGGTCACGATGCCCAGCAGCTTGTCGCCCGGCCCGCAGATGGGCAGGGCACCCACGTCGCGTTCCCTCATGATCCGGGCGGCGTCCGCGAGCGTCTCGTGCTCGCGGATGCACTCCGCGCCCGGGTGCATGATGTCGCCGGCTCTGGTCATGGTCCGCCTCCTGACCTGGCTTCCCGTCCCCTCGTCCATCGTGGTCCGCCCGGACGGCCGACGCCACCGGGCGGCGCGCTCAGGAATCCCCGTCCGGCCCGGTGCGGGCGGCCCGCTCCACCCGCCCGTCCACCGGCCCCGGACGGTCCACCGGGGACTGCTCCAACACCTCTTCCAGGGGTGGGAGTTCGCGCTTCGAATGCTCGGGTCCGAGCTCCTCCTCCGGGACCTCGCCGCTCTCCACCGCCTCCTCCGCGGCCTTCGCCCCGGCCGCGACCGCCGCGGCCGTCAGCAGGTTCCGCTGCTGCACCTCCGTCGCGCTGTCCAGGAACCGCAGCAGCTCCACCGGGAAGGGCAGCACCAGCGTCGAGTTCTTCTCCGCGGCCACCTCCACCACGGTCTGCAACAGCCGCAGCTGGAGCGCGGCCGGGGTCGCACTCATCACCGCCGCGGCCTCCGACAGCCGCTCCGAGGCCTGGAACTCGCCGTCCGCCGTGATGACCCTGGCCCGCCGCTCCCGCTCTGCCTCCGCCTGCCGGGCGATCGAGCGCTTCATCGACTCCGGCAGCGCGACGTCCTTGATCTCCACCCGGTCGATCTCGATGCCCCAGCCCAGCGCCGGGCTGTCGATCATCAACTCCAGCCCCTGGTTGATCGGTTCGCGGTTGGCCAGCAGGTCGTCCAGCTCGCTCTTGCCGATGATCGAGCGCAGCGAGGTCTGGGCGACCTGGGAGATCGCGAAGTTGTAGTCCTGCACGTTGACGGTGGCCTTCACCGGGTCCTGCACCCGGAAGTAGACCACCGCGTCCACCCGGACGGTCACGTTGTCCCTGGTGATGCCCTCCTGCGCCGGGATCGGCATCGTCACGATCTGCACGTTCACCTTGCGCAGCCGGTCCGCGATGGGCATCAGTGCCACCAGCCCCGGATCACGCACCTCCTCGCGCACCCGCCCGAAGCGGAACACCACGCCCTTCTGGAACTGCTGGACGACCCTGATGCTCAGCCCCGCCCAGATCGCCCCCAGCCCGGCCAGCCCCCCGATGGCTCCCAGCACCGCTTCGACGATCATCGCGGCCTCCTCGCGGCCCGCGCCCTGCGCGCACACCGACGTGCCCGGCCGCTGCCGACCCGACCGGCCGGGGCCGCCGGAACACCTGGTTCCACGCTACGCCTGCCCGCACGACGGCGGACCGAACGTCCCCCGGCCCCCGAAACCCTAGGATCGTGGCCATGCCGACCGTGGCCGTGCCCCCGTCCCCCGCCGACGACCCCGACGACCCCCGCCACCCCGCGGAGGCCGCCGCCCTGGCCCCCGGCCTCACCGCGCTGGACCGCGTCGTCACCGGCTGCCGGGCCTGCCCCCGCCTGGTCGAGTGGCGCGAGGAGACCGCCAGGACCAAGCGCCGCGCCTACCTGGACTGGGACTACTGGGCCCGGCCCATCCCCGGCTTCGGCCCGCCGGACGCCCCGCTCGTCCTGGTCGGCCTCGCCCCCGCCGCCCACGGCGCCAACCGCACCGGCCGGATCTTCACCGGCGACCCCTCCGGCGACCTGCTCTACGCCGCCCTGTACGAACTCGGCTTCGCCAACCGCCCCGAGTCCGTCCGCCACGGCGACGGCCTGGAGCTGTCCGGCGTACGGATCACCGACCCGGTGCGCTGCGCCCCGCCGGACAACAAGCCCAGCACCGCCGAACGCGACACCTGCCGGCCCTGGATCACCCGGGAACTGGAGCTGATGCGCCCCACCGTACGGACGGTCGTCGCCCTCGGGGCCTTCGCCTGGCAGGCGATGCTCCCGGTGATCGCGGAGGCCGGCTGGCGGGTCCCCCGCCCCCGCCCGGCCTTCGGCCACGCCGCCCTGGCCGCCTTCCCGGCCCACGACGGCGGCCCCGGCCTGCGGATGTACGGCTGCTACCACGTGAGCCCGCGCAACACGAACACCGGCCGGCTGACCACCGCGATGCTGCACGACCTGCTGCGCGAGGCCGCCCGCTCGGCGGGGCTCACCCCGCGGTAGCGGGCAACCGGCCGGCCCGCATCCGCCTACCCGAACCGCGCCAGTTTCCGTTTGCCCGCCCGCCGCCAGACCTCCGGCAGCCGCCCCCTGGCGGCCTCCTCGGTGGCCAGCTGGCGACCGTACAGGGCGCCGTAGCCGAAGGGTTCGCCCCCGCTCGCGGCCTGGGCGGCGAGCGTGCTCGCGGCGACCACGGCGTCCTGGTGCTCACCCAGCACCTCCTGGACGTCCTTCATCCGCCGCGCGAAGCGCTCGGCCCTGGCACCGGCCGCCAGGGCCGCGGTCTCACCGGCGTAGCGGGCGCGCTTGGCCGCCTTGCGGGCCTCGTGGAGGGCGCGGTCCCGCTCCTCGGGGGCGGCGGCGAGAGCGGTACGGACGCGTTCGGCGGTGCGGTGCTGCTCCCGGGCGGCGAACCGGGAGAGCTCCCGGAGGGCACCTCGCCCGGCCCGCGGGCGCAGCGGCGGGTCGGCCAGCAGGGTGGCGAGGGCCGCGTCGAGGGCCCGGCGGCGAGGGCTGTCCAGGGCCGCGACCACCTCGGGCCAGACCTTGCGGTACTCGGCCTCGCCCCACCGCTCCAGCGCGGCGGCGACCCGCTGCGGCGCGCAC
>NZ_MSJQ01000398.1 GCF_014596515.1 Streptomyces sp. CBMA156 | reverse complement strand
CGGGTCGACGGCGATCACCCGGCAGCCCAGCTCGCGGGCCTCGGCGGCCAGGCCGGCCGCGCCGCCGGGACAGTCCAGCAGCGGCCCGGGCAGGGCGGCGAGCCGGGCCCTGGTGAGGCCGAACTGGGCGCAGTACTCGTCCAGCGGACGGGAGGTGACCAGGACGTCCGGCTGAGCGGGGGGAAGGCCGGCGGCAGCCACCCGGTCATCCGAACACGGGGCGGCCCCGCCCGCATCCGGAGGACGTCCGGGGCGCGGGCGGGGCCTGGGAGTGGGCGGAGGCGGCGGTCAGCGGCCGAGCAGGCCCCGGACGGCGGCCCGGTTGACGTTGGTCAGGCCGCGGACCAGCTGGGTGGTGAGGAAGACCAGCAGCACCCCGAGGACCGAGAGCCCGACGATCTGCCAGAGCGCCTGGATCTCGTACACGTGCTGGACGCCGTCACTGTCGCGGTAGTCGAACAGCCGGAACCCGTTCCAGGGGGTGTAGGCCCGGTAGACCCAGTGGTACGCCGGGTAGAGCGCCAGGACCCAGCCGAGCAGCAGGAACACCAGCGTCACCACGAAGCTGAATATCGCCCAGGGGAACATCACCACCTGGTACAGCACGGCCTTCCAGCCGGCCCCGTCCGCCAGCCGCGCGGTGATCGCGCCCCAGTTGCCCGGGCGGACCTGGCGCACCGGCTCCGGGCCGGGGACGTCCAGCGCCAGCATCCCGCGCACCCGGGCCCGCTCCAGCCGGCCGAAGCCGCGGGCGACGATGGTCAGGCCCGCCAGGACGGGCAGGCCCAGGACGGTGACGAAGGTGCCGAGGCCGAAGCAGAACATGGTGATCGAGACGGCGAACCCGGCGATCGCCACCGGCAGACCGCTGAGCGCGTAGCCGACCTCGCGGTAGTAGTACGCCGAGAACGGCGCCCGCCACGCGGCCGGCCGCTGCCCGGTCCTGCGGGCCCCGGCGGGACGCGGGTCGCCACCGTGACCGCCCAGGACGTCCCACTCCCGGTCCTCCATGCTGTGGCTGCTGCTCATGCTCCCGGCCCCCGGCCCCTCGTTCTGGCGTTCGTTCGTCCCGCTGACAGGGTCCAGTCTGCTGGACGCGCCGGACGGCCGGGATCCGGAGGCCTGGCGGATCCGGGGTGGGGTTAACCCCCCGCCGCCCCGGCGGCCCGGCCCGGCCACTCGTCGGCGAGCAGCGCGTAGAGGTACGAGTCGGACCAGACGCCGTCCTTGAACCCGTCGTGCCGCAGCCGCCCCTCCCGCCGGAAGCCCAGCCGGGTGAGCACCGTCACGGAGGCCGCGTTGTCCACGTGGACCCGGGCGGTCAGCCGGTGCAGGTCCAGCGGGCCGAAGGCGAGGCCGAGGAGCAGGCCGACGATCTCGCCCGCGTAGCCGCGGCCCCTGACCTCGTCGGCCAGCACGCACCCCAGGTCGGCGGAGCGGTGGCCGCCGAGGACGAGCGAGGCCTGCGCGACCGGCGGCGCGTCCCCCGGGTCCTCGGCGTCGGCGAGCCTGGTGACGGCGAGCCGGTAGGTGTCCCGCTCCCCGGCCATCGCCTCCTCCAGGTAGAGCTCGATCTGGTCGGCGCAGGCCTCCCGGTCGCACGGCCCGAAGGGCAGGTACCTGGTGACCTCGGGGTCGCCGAACAGCGCGTGCAGCGCGTCCACGTCGCCCTCGGTGTGGTGGTACTCGCGGATGGCCAGGCGCGGGCCGGTGAGTCGTACGGGGAGCATGGCTGCCGACCCTATCCCCGCCCGGCGGCTACCGTTCGGACTATGAACGACGAAGACCTGCGGCTCGCCCCCCGCACCAAGGCCGCCGACCTGCTCGCCTGGGCGGCCGAGCAGGGCCGTGCGCCGGTGGCCGAGGGGCCGCTGCGCACGGTGCTGGCGCTGCTGGAGCTGGGCGAGGGCAGGATGCACGACGGCTGGCCCGAACTGACCTCGAACGCGGTGGAGCACCTGCTGTACGAGCGCCTCCACCTGTACGTCCAACCCGCGCCCGAGGAGGACCCGCTCGCGTACGGCGACGCCGTCCGGCTGCTGGCCGACCACCAGCGGGCGGCCCGGCGGCTCAACGCCAAGCGCCAGGAGCGGCTGCACGCGGAGGCCGAGTGGCAGGGCGAGGTCGCGGCCGGACTGCTGCGCCGCGCCGATCTGGTGACCTGGCCCCGGCTGTACGCGCTGCTGCTGCACGCGCACGGGGTGGACGTCGCCGACGGGGAGGCGGTGCGGGACTGGCTGGCCGGTTTCGGCGGGCTCGCCGAGGAGGAGCGGCTGGCCGCGTACGAGGACCTGGCGCCGGCCGGCTGGCTGGACGAGCCGGACGAGCAGGGCTGGGGCTGGAGCCGGGTGCTCTCGGTCGGCATGGCCACCGACGGCGCGCGGCGCCTGCTGGAGCAGGGCCTGATGCGGCGCAGCTACCGCAACCTGGCCGAGCTGACCGCGCTGGGACGGCCGATGCCGGACGAACTGGCCGGGGACTTCGGCGAGTTCGAGGACGCGGCGGTCGAGGCGGCGCTCGACCTGTTCGGCGAGTGGACGGTGCCGGGGCTGCCGCGGCTGCTGGTGGAGGAGTTCCCCGAGCTGGCGCCGGAGCCGGGCCAGGAGGAGATCGACGCGTACCTGGCGCAGCTGCCCGCCGAGGAGTGAGACACCGCGAAGGCCCCGGCCGGGAGCTCGTGCTCCGGGCCGGGGGCCTTCGCGGGTGCGTCTGCGAGCGGGTGCCTCAGCGAGTGGCGCCGGGCCGACGCGTCAGGCCCGGTGCGTCACGGGTTGAGGCCGCGCTGCTGGAGCCAGGGCTCCGGGTCGACCGGGGCACCGCCGCCGGGGCGGATCTCCATGTGCAGGTGCGGGCCGGTGACGTTGCCGGTCGCGCCGACCTTGCCGATCTGCTGGCCGGCGACGACCTTGCCGGAGCCCTTGGTGATCGAGGAGAGGTGGCAGTACCAGATCTCGGTGCCGTCGGGCAGGGTCTCGACGATCCGGTAGCCGTACGAGCCGGCCCAGCCGGCCGAGGTGATGGTGCCCTGGCCGAGCGCGTGGACCGGGGTGCCGGTGTCGGCGGCGAAGTCCAGGCCGGTGTGCAGGTTGGCCCAGTAGCGGGCGCTCTGGCCGTAGTGGGCGGAGAGCCGGTAGTCGTCCACCGGCAGGGTGAGGGCGGCGGCCTTGGCCCGCTCGGCCTCCTCGGCGGCGCGCTTGGCCTCGGCCTCCTTGGCGGCGGCCTTGGCCTCGGCCTCCTGCGCGGCCTGGACCCTGGCGGTCTCCTCGGCGGCGGTGCGCTGGCTGTCGGCCTGGTGCTGGATGCGGGCGGCGAGCGCGAGGCCGGGGTCCGCGGAGAGGGCGACCGGGGCCTCGTCCGGGGCTTCGACCGCGGGGGCGGCGGCCGGGGTGGCCGAGGCGAAACCGGTGGCTCCCAGGGTGGCGGCGACGGCGGTGACGCCGAGCAGCGGGGAGGTTCCGCGGGTCTGACGCGGCATCCGGTGGCGGTTGGTCTCGGCCTCCGGGGCGAAGGCGTCGGGGCCTTCCGAGCCGGGGTGGTCGAGGAGCTGGGTACCGGCTGCGGGGCCGGCCGGGTGTGCCGGGGTGTACGTCGACGCCACGGAGGCGCGCTCCTTTCCTTCCTTCGCGCCTACCGGGTTAGCTGACGGGTTCGGAGCAGGAAGGTCTCCTACGGCCGGGCCTGGGCCCCGCCGATTCACCCCAGGGAACGTGGTTCCCCGGCTCCCTGACCTGCCCGGAGGCCGGTCGGTGGGATTAGGCACCGCGCACGGTGCCGTCTGGGTACGGCGTTGACGACCGCGCTGCGTTATCAAACGTTAATCCTAGGAGGCGCTGATTCCAAGCCATCCGGTGGAAGCGACTGTCGACCATATGATCGGACGTCAACGAACGACCCCTCATGCACGGCTCCATCTGAGTACTCCTACTCATGTGCGGTCCGGCCGGACGGCCGCATCCTGACGCCATGAGCGCACCGATGCAGACCCGCACGACGGCCGCCTACTACATCCAGGCCGTCCTCTCGTTCGCCCTGTCCGGCACCACCCTCGCCGTCGGGATCGCCTACCTGCCGGTCGGCGGGTGGACCCGGGCGTTCCTCGGAATCGGCCTCCTCTACACCGTCACCTCCGCGTTCACGCTGGCGAAGGTGATCCGGGACAAGCAGGAGACCAACGAGATGGTCACCCGGGTCGACCAGGCCCGGCTGGAGAAGCTGCTCAGCGAGCACGACCCGTTCAGGGTCGAGGGCGCCTGACCCGCCCCCTTCCCGGATCGCCGCCCGCCGGTCGCTTGACGGCTAAGGCTATTAGCCTTAGCTTTATGGCTATCGGCAGCAACGCCGATGCCCCGCACCGGCGGCCCGAGGAGGACCCCATGAACGGCACCATCACCCCGAGCACCCAGTACCTGACCGTCCCCGGCGGCCGGATCGCCTTCGACGACACCCGGCAGGGCGACGGCGCCCCCGTCGTCCTGCTCCCGGGCATGCTCGACAGCCGGGCCGCGTACCGGCACCTGCGCCCGCTGCTCGTCGCCGCCGGCCACCGGGTCGTCACCATGGACCTGCGGGGCTTCGGCGAGTCCTCGATCGCCTGGGACGACTACGGCCCGGCCGCCCTCGCCGGCGACGTCCTCGCCCTGCTCGACCACCTCGGCATCGAGCGCGCCGTCCTCGCCGGGAACTCGTACACCGGGGCGACCGTCGTCAGGGCCGCCGGGGAGGCCCCCGGGCGGGTCGCCGGGATCGTGCTGATCGACGCCTTCGTCGAGACCCCGCCGCCGGGCGCCCTGATGCGCGCCGCCATGGGCCTGATGGGCGCGGCCCTCGTCCACTGGCCCGCCGCCTGGGGCTTCTACCTGCGCCGGATGGCCTTCCCCGGCGCCAGGCCCGCCGACTTCGACGCGTACGTGGACGGGCTGGTCGCCGACCTGCGCACCCCCGGACGCAAGACCGCCACCCGCGGGTACGTCCACGGCGACTCGGCGCCGGTCGGCTGGACGGCCGCGGTGCGGTGCCCCGCGCTGGTGGTCATGGGCAGCAAGGACCCCGACTTCCCGAAGCCGGAACTCGTCGCCGACCGGCAGGCCGCGGCGCTCGGCGCCCGCAAGGCGATGATCGAGGGGTCCGGGCACTACCCGATGGCCGACAACCCGGCGGCCACCGCGGACGCCCTGCTGCCCTTCCTCGCCGAACTCGGCTGACCAACCGCCGACCACCCGCCGCCCGCCCGTCGACCACCCGCCGCCCGCACCCGCCCGACTTCCGTACGGAGAGCCCGAACCCATGCCCCGCGTAGGACTGACCCCCGACCAGGTCGTCGACCACGCCCTCGCCCTCATCGACGAGCAGGGCGCCGAGGCCCTCACCCTGGCCTCCGTCGCCGCCAGGGCCGGGGTCGCCACCCCCTCGCTGTACAAGCACGTCAGCGGCGGCCTCGCCGAACTGCGGCGGCTGATCGCCGTCCGGGTCACCGGGGAGCTGGCCGACCGGCTGGCCGAGGCGGCGGTCGGCCGCAGCGGGGACGACGCCGTCGCCGCGGTGCTGCGCGCCTACCACGCGTACGCCACCGAGCACCCGCACCGCTACAACGCCCTCCCCCAGGCCCCGCAGCCCGACGACGACCTGGCCCGCGCGGCCGCCCGGCTCGTCGGCGTGATCATCGCCGTCCTGCGGGAGTACGGCCTCGACGGCTCCGAGGCGATCCACGCCGCCCGCACCGTCCGCTCGCTCGCCCACGGCTTCGCCTCCCTCAGCGCCGCCGGCGCCTTCCGGCTCGCCGAGGACCTCACCACCACCCACGACCGCCTCATCACCACCCTCACCACCGGCCTCCGCGCCTGGCCCGTTTAGCCCAGCCGCCCGGGCCCGGCTCGGTCACCATCCGCCCCCCGGGGAAATGGGGTATCAAGGGTCAGTGCCCCTGGAGCCCGCCGGCAGTCCGACCACGCGCAGCGCGATGCGCTGCGTGCGCCTGCTGCTCGGCTGCACCAGCGCCGCCGAACTGCTCGGCACCGTCCTGGCCGAGGGCCCGGGCTGGATCACCGGCGAGGGGTCCGTGCTCTACCTGCTGGACTCCGCGGGGATGCTCCGGCTGATCGCCTCGCACGGGCTGCCGGACTGGGCGCACGAGCGCTACGGCGTGGTCGACCCGGCCGGTGAGCTGCCCGCCGCGATGGCCCTGCGGCTGCGCCGCCCGTACCTGCTCGGCCCCGAGCACACCAGCTTCGACTACCCGGACGGGAACGCCGGCATGGGCACCGGGATGATCACCGTGATCACCCTGCCGATGGTCGTGGACGAGCGGCCGATCGGCGTCCTCGCCCTCACGCTGGCCCACCGGGGCACCGTGCCGCGCCGCGACCTGGACGTCCTGGAGACGGTCGCCGAGGCCTGCGCCCACCGGCTCTCCCACCTGCTGGACCACGCCGACGCCCACCTCCCGCACGGCACCCGGGCCCCGTACGGCGTCCGGTCGCCCGAGGACCCGCGGGCGGCCGACGGCCGCCACGCCGGGCTGGCCCACCCGCTGCTGTCGCTGGCCGTGCGGGCCGCCGGACACGGCGCCTTCGAGCGCGACCTGGTCACCGGGGAGAGCTACTGGGACGCCGAGGCGTTCCGGCTGGCGGGCCGCCCGGCCGCCCCGGACGGCACCGCCCCCGAGCTGGACCGGCTGGTCCACCCCGAGGACCTGCCGGACGTGCAGGCCGCGCTGGCCGAGGCGCTGGCCACCGGCGGCCGCTACCGGATCGGCTACCGGGTGGTCCGGCCCGGCGGCAAGGTGGCCCGGGTCGAGGAGTCCGGCGAGGTGATGCTGGACGTGCACGGGCGGCCGGTGCGGATCGCCGGGCTGCTCGCCGACGCCGGGCACCGGGGGCAGCCGCCGGCCGAGGAGCGGAACTCCCCCGCCGCCGCCAGGACGGCGCTGCTGCTGACGCTCACCCGGGCGCTGTCCAGGGCGGTGACCGTCCGGGACGTCACCACCGCGGTCACCGACGTCGCCCGCCCCGCGCTCGGCGCCGCCGGCATCGTCCTGGACCTGGTGGACGAGGGCCGGCTGCTGCCCGTCTCGCACACCGTGTACGGGGGCCCGCGGCGCACCGAGCTCACCCGCCTGGCGGACCTGTCCGAGGACGTGATGCAGCGGTCGCTGACCCGCTCCGCCCCGCTGTTCAGCGACCCCGCGGCGGCCCGCACCCGGCGCGACCCGCTCTCCCCGGCCGCCTGGGCGGTGCTGCCGCTGGTCGCCTCCGGACAGCAGGTCGGCTCCTGCCTGATCACCTTCGCCGCCGAGCGGGCGTTCGGCCGCGAGGACCGCACCCTGTACTCGGCGTTCGCCGGCATCCTCGCGCAGTCCCTGGAGCGGGCCCGGCTGTACGACACCCACCACCACCGGGCCTCCGAGCTACAGCGCGCGATGCTCCCGCGCACCCTGCCCCAGCTGCCCGGGATCACCAGCGCCGCCCGCTACCTGCCGAGCACCGAGGGCATGCAGATCGGCGGCGACTGGTACGACCTGCTGCGGCTCCCGGACGGCCGGATCGGGCTGGTGATCGGCGACGTCCAGGGGCACAACGCCGAGGCCACCGCGGTGATGGGCCAGCTGCGCAGCGGCCTGCGGGCGTACGCGACGGACGGGCACGACCCGGCGGCCACCCTGACCCGGACCAGCCGGCTGCTGGCCGAACTGGACACCGAGCTGTTCGCCACCTGCCTCTACCTGACCCTGGACCCGGCGGACGGCGTGCTGACCGCGGCCAGGGCCGGGCACCCGGCTCCGGTGCGGATCACCGCCGACGCCGCCGCCGTCGAGCTGGAGCTGGAGGGCGGGCCGCCGCTGGGCGTGGCCCCGGAGCGGCCGTACCCGCTGGCGGTGGAGCGGCTGGCGGTCGGCGAGACGCTGCTGGCGTACACCGACGGGCTGGTCGAGGACCGCGAGGAGGACTACGACGAGTCGGTGCAGCGGATGCTCGGCGGGCTCGAACTGTGGGCCCGGCGGGCCGGTCCTGGACGGGTCGGCCCGGCGTCGGCGCTGGAGCGGCTGGCCGACCTGCTCACCCTGAACGTGACCGAGCGGCGGTCCAGGCCGGACGACGTGGCGCTGCTGCTCCTGCACCGGACGGCGCCCCTTCCGTAACATTCCGCGCACAGGTCCCACACATCACCGGAGGCGATCCGGCCGACCGGCTTGAATCCGCCGCCTCCCACGGGGCCGGCCGGAGCATCACGAGGCCTCGTCAGGCCGTGGGGTCGGGGTCGAACGACTGCCGATTGACGCCGAATTGACTCGATATTGACGAGATCCGGTCACTTGGCGAGATCCGTTCACACCTTCGTAGGATCATCACCCTAGAATTCGCGCGTGACGATGACTCAGTGGTGCGCAACGGCAACCGGCGTGCTCGCCGTCCTCGCCCTCGTGACCGCCGCGCGGTACCGCGCCGTGTCCGTCACCCAACGCGGCCGCGCCGACCGGCTCCACCGCGAACTCGCCGCCGTCCGGGAACAGCTCGCCGCCGGGCTCTCCCGCCGCGGCGCCGAACTCGCCGCCGTCCAGCAGGAGCAGGAGCACACCGCCTCCACCCAGCGGGCCTTCCTCAGCGTCGCCCGCCGGATCCTGGTGATGGCCCACGACCAGCAGGCGCTCCTCGACGAGATGGAGCGCACCCACGACGACCCGGCGCTGCTGGAGGGCCTGCTCAAGGCCGACCACGCGGCCGCCCAACAGGCCAGGCTGGCCCAGACCCTGGCCGTGCTCTGCGGCGCCAGGGCCGGCCGGCACTGGCCGGAACCGGTCGCCCTGGAGGACGTCGTCCGCGGCGCCCAGTCGCGCATCCTGCCGTTCCAGCGCGTGGTGGTGCGCAGCCGGATCGAGACCGCGGTGGTCGGCGCCGCCGCCGAGGCGCTGATCCACGCGATCGCCGAGCTGCTGGACAACGCCACCCGCTACTCCCCGCCCAGCACCCAGGTGTTCGTCACCCTGATGCCGGTGCACAACGGCGCCGTCGTCGAGATCGACGACGGCGGCGTGGGCATGCCGGAGCAGGCCGTCGCCAAGGCCGCCGCCGCGCTGGCCGGCGGCAGCACCCTGGAGGTCTCCCGGCTGGGCGAGGTGCCGCAGCTGGGTCTGGCCGCGGTCGGCCGGCTCGCCGAGCAGTACGGCTTCCGGGTCACGCTCAGCTCGGCGCCCTCCCCGTACGGCGGCGTACGGGTGGTCCTGCTGCTGCCGAACGCGCTGCTCACCGAGCCGCTGCCACCCACTGTCCCCGGCCTCGGGCCGGACGACCGGGCGTTCAACCCGGGGCCCCGACCGGTCTCCCCCGCCGGTCACCCCATGGTGGAGACCCCGCCGCCGGGACGGCCCGCCGCCGACACTCCCCCGCCGCTGCCCCGCCGGAGCCACCGGCGCGCCCGCACGGGCCGCCCCGCCCAGCACGCCGCTCCCCCACCGCCGCCCGCGCCGCCCTACCGCTCGGCCCGGGACGCGCAGGCGTTCATGGCGATGTTCCAGGCCGGGACCGCCAGCGGCCGCTCGGCCGTCCGGGCCCAGGCCCAGTCCGACCCTTCCCTGCCCGCTTCCCCCCGACTTCCCCAGCGCTCCGGAGAGTTCCATGACCACCACCCCTGATCTCGGCTGGCTGCTCGCCGACATCATCGCCGTCCCGCAGGTCCAGCACGCCGTGGTCGTCTCCAACGACGGCCTGGAGATCGGCCGCAGCGCGGGCATCGCGCGCGAGGACGCCGAACGGCTCGCCGCCGCCTGCTCCGGGCTCCAGTCGCTGGCCCGCGGCGTCGCGACGGGCTTCGGCGGACCGGGCAGCGCCACCCGCCAGATCATCATCGAGTACGGCGGCGGCTACCTCTTCGTCGTCGCGGCCGGGGCCGGCGCGCACCTGGCCGTGGTGGCCGGCGACGCCGTGGACGCCGGCCTGGTCGCGTACCAGATGCAGGTCCTGGTCGAGCGGATCGGCAGCCACCTCACCAGCCCGCCGCGCGTCGACCACGCGGCGGGGGGCCACCGGTGAGCGGCCCGGTCCGCCCGTACGTCATCACCGGTGGGCGCAGCCGCCCCACCCGGTCGGAGCTGGCCGTGGAGAGCCTGGTCAGCGCGTTACCCGGACCGCCGGAACTGCCCGAGCACGCGCTGCTGAACCGTGAGCACCGGCGCATCCTCGGCCTCTGTCACAGCCTGCTGTCCATCGCCGAGGTGGCGGCCCACCTGGGGCTTCCGCTCGGCGTCGTCAAGGTGCTGGTCGGGGACCTGTGGGACCTCGGCGCCGTGCAGGTGCTCCCGCCCGTCCCGCAGGCCGAACGCCTGCCCGCAACCCTCCTGGAAGAGGTGCTCGTTGGCCTCCGCCAACTCCGCTGAGACCGTCCCCGGCGCCGCCGGGTCCGCCGACGGGCCGCAGTACCTGCCCTCCTCGGTGCAGGGCGCGGTCAAGATCCTCGTCACCGGACCGTTCGGGGTCGGCAAGACCACCCTGGTCGGCTCGCTGAGCGAGATCACCCCGCTGCGCACCGAGGAGACGATGACCGCCGCCAGCAGCGGCGTCGACGACCTCACCGGACTCGCCGGCAAGAGCACCACCACGGTGGCGCTGGACTTCGGCCGGATCACGCTCAACTCGCGGCTCGCGCTGTACCTGTTCGGCACGCCCGGGCAGCAGCGGTTCTGGCCGCTCTGGGACGACCTGTCGCGCGGTGCGCTCGGCGCGATCGCCATGGTCGACCTGCGCCGGCCGGACGAGAGCTTCGACGTGCTCGGCCGGCTGGAGGAGCAGCGCATCCCGTTCGCGGTCGCGGTCAACACCTTCCCGGGTACGCCGAGTTACCCGGAGGAGGAGCTGCGCTCGGCGCTGGACCTGCTGCCCGAGGTGCCGATCCTGTACTGCGACGCGCGTGACCGGCGGCAGTCCTACGACCTGCTGATCGACTTCGTCGACCACCTGCACCGCAGCTCGATCCTGGAGCTCCAGCGGTGACCGCCCCCGAGCCCACCGGGGCACCCGGATGCCCCGTCGCCCACGGCGGCGGCCTGCCCGGCGGCCCGTCCGGCCGCGGACTGCCCACGGGCGTCCCGCTGACCCCGCTGTTCGGCCAGTCCGTCGCCGAGGACCCGCACGGCCTGTACGCCCGGCTGCGCGAGCGCTACGGTCCGGTCGCCCCGATCGAGCTGGAGCCCGGGGTCGAGGCCTGGCTCGTCCTCGGCTACGCCGAACTGCTCGAACTCACCCGCAACGAGGCGCTGTTCTCCAAGGACTCGCGCCGCTGGCGGGTGCCCGCCGAGGGCCGGCTGGCCGCCGACTCCCGGCTGCTGCCGATGACCTCCTGGCGGCCCACCCTGCTCAACCTGGACGGCGCCGAGCACCAGCGGCTGCGCTCCGCGGTCTCCGACACCCTCGCCCAGATCGACCACCGTCAGCTGCGCGGGACGACCGAGGCCGCCGCCAACGGGCTGATCGACAGCTGGGGTCCGGACGGCACCGCCGACCTGATCGCCCAGTACGCCCGTCCGCTGCCGCTGCTGGTCTTCACCCAGCTGGTCGGACTGCCGGTGGAGAGCGGGCCGCGGGTGGTCGAACTGATCAGCCACTTCGTGGACAGCAGTTCGCAGTCCCAGCGCGCCGGAGCGGAGTTCCAGGCACTGCTGGTCGACCTGGTGCGCCGCCGCCGGGCCGCCCCCAGCGCCGACCTCACCTCCTGGCTGCTCGCCCACCCGGCCGGGCTGACCGACGAGGAGGCGGTGCACCACCTGGTGGTGCTGCTGGTCGCGGGCAACGAGACCTCGATCAACTGGACCGGCAACACGCTGCGGCTGCTGCTCACCGACCGGCGCTTCCGGGCCACCCTCACCGGCGGCCGGCTGACCGTCTCCGACGCGCTGGAGGAGGTGCTCTGGCGCGACCCGCCGACGCAGAACTTCCCCGGCCGCTGGGCCACCGGCGACACCGTGCTCGGCGGCCAGTACATCAGCGCCGGCGACATGCTCGTGCTCGGCCTCGCCGCGGCCAACGCCGACCCGGCCGCGCAGGGCGTCTCGGCCGCCGCGCAGGGCTCGCTCGGCGGCAACCGGGCGCACCTCGCCTGGGGCGCCGGCGCGCACGTCTGCCCGGCCCAGCACCCGGCCAGGATCATCGTCGAGACCGCCGTCGAGACCCTGCTGCACCGCCTGCCGGACCTCCAGCTGGCCGTGCCGGGCAGTGACCTGGCCTGGCGCCCGTCCCCGTGGTCCCGGGCCCTGACCGCCCTCCCGGTGCTCTACAGCGCCTTCACCCCGCCCCGCCCGCCAGCCCCCGAGAGGCCCGCATGGACACCGTCACCGACTCCGGAACCCGCGCCGAACCCGTCAGACTCGACCCCTTCGGCCGCGACCAGCACGGCGAGAACGCCCGCCTCAGGGCGGCCGGCCCCGCGGTCCTGGTGGAGCTCCCTGGCGGGGTGGTGGTCTGGGCGGTAACCCACCACGACGCCCTCCAGTCGCTGCTCGCCGACCCCCGGGTCGGCAAGGACGCCCGGCTCTGGAGCACCTTCAGGGAGGGCCGGCTCCCGGAGGGCTGGCCGCTGCTCAACTTCATCGCCGTCCCCGGCATGGTCACCGCCGACGGCGAGGACCACCGGCGGCTGCGCGGGCTGGTCTCGCAGGCCTTCACCCCCCGCCGGATAGCCGCGCTGGCGCCCGCCATCGAGGCCCGGGCGATCGCGCTGCTGGACGAGGTCGGCCGGCTGGAGGGCCCGTTCGACCTGCGCCGGCACTTCGCCTACCCGCTGCCGATGCAGGTGATCGGCGAACTGCTCGGCCTGGCGCTGGAGCAGCAGGACGAACTGCACGAGCTGTCCGACACCATGGTCTCCAGCTCGGCCACCCCGGCGGCGGCGCTCGCCGCGCAGCGCGGCCTGAACGCGCTGCTGGCCTCGGTGGTGGCGGCCAAGCGGGCCGAGCCGGGCGACGACCTGACCACCGCCCTGATCGACGCCCACGAGGCCGGCCGGCGCCTCGACCGGCAGCGGCTCAGCGAGGCCGAACTGGTCGGCACCCTGCTGCTGATGCTGGTCGCCGGGCACGAGACCACGCTCAACCTGATCACCAACGCGGTCCGCGCCCTGCTCACCCACCCGGACCAGCTGCGGCTCGTCCTGGACGGGGAGCAGCCGTGGTCGGCGGTGATCGAGGAGACGCTGCGCTACGACTCCCCGGTCGGGCAGTTCCCGCTGCGCTACGCGATCGAGGACATCGAGGTCGGCGACGTGGTGATCCGGCGCGGCGAGGCACTGCTGGCCTCCTACGCGGCGGCCGGCCGGGACGAGGGGCACCACCGGGACGCCGACCGCTTCGACCTCACCCGGCAGCCCGCCAAGCACCTGTCGCTCGGCCACGGCCCGCACTTCTGCCTCGGCTCCGGGCTCGCCAGGCTGGAGGCCGAGACGGCGCTGCGACACCTGTTCGCCCGCTTCCCCGGGCTGGCCCTGGCGGAGGGCGCGACCGACGAGCCGATCGCCTCGTTCGTCAGCAACGGTGTGCGCACCCTGTGGGTGACGGTCTGAGCCGGCGGGTTACCTGAGGGTGGTCCGCGTCGTTCGGCAGGGCATGAAGAAACTCGCCACCCTGGCCGCCCTCACCATGGCGGGCCTCGCCCTCGCCGTCCCGGCGGCTTCCGCCACCACCCAGACCGCCTCCTCGCCGGACGCCACCGGCGGGCTCACCGACGGGCTCGAAGTCTCCCCGGCCGACCTCGCCCTGCGCACGGTGGGCAAGCTCCCGCTGGTCGGCAAGCCCGCCAACGAGATCGAGGCGATCGGGACCAACCAGATGAGCCACCCGGGGCTCAGCGGGCAGGTCCTGAACTGATCCGTCGCCCACCTGCCCGTGGACGGCCGGCCGACCCCCGAACGGTCGGCCGCCCACGGTGCCCGGTTGCCCGGGCTGTCCGGCCGCCCGGGGTGTCCGCCGCCTCGCTCAGCCCGCGGACAGCCGGTTGAGCTCCGGGTAGCCCAGCCCGTCGGCGAGCGCGGTGAACGTGCCGTGCCCGTACACCTCCTCGGCGGCCCGGCGGACCGCCGCGTACGCCACCTCGGCCAGTCCGGGGCCCAGGCTGATCCGGGCCACTCCCAGCTTCGCCAGCTCGGCGACCGACGGGGAGCCGGGGCCCGCCAGCACGTTCAGCGGCGCCGGGACGGCCGCGACCAGCGCGGCGATGGTCTCCGGGTCGGACACCCCCGGGACGAACACCCCGTCCGCACCCGCCTCGACGTACGCCCGCAGCCGCCGCACCGCTTCCTCCGGCCGGTCCTCGGGGGCGCCGATCCCGTGCAGGAAGACGTCGGTGCGCGCGTTGACGAAGAGCGGCACGCCGGCCACGTCCGCCGCCGCCCTGGCGGCCGCGATCCGCTCGGCGGCCTCCTCCAGCGGGCGGCCCTCGTCCTCCAGGTTCACCCCGACGGCGCCGGTGGCGAGCAGCGCGGCGATGGTCTCGCCGACCCCGGCGGCGGTGTCCGCGTAGCCGCCCTCCAGGTCCGCGGTGACCGGCAGGCCGACCGCGCGGACCACCTGGGCGGTCCTGGCCAGCACCTGCTCGGGGTCGGCGCCGCCGCCGTCCGCGCGGCCGAGGGACCACGACACGCTCGCGCTGGCCGTCGCCACCGCCCGTGCCCCGGCGGCGGCCACCAGCCGGGCGCTCGGCACGTCCCAGGCGTTCGCCAGCACCAGCGGCTCGCCCGGGCGGTGCAGCTCGTGCAGCAGCCGGGCCTGCTCCCGCCGGCTGGCCGGGTCGGTGGCGCTCACCTCGCGGCCGGGCTCAGGCGGGTGGAGACGCCGATCCGGTTCCAGGCGTTGATCGTGGTGATCAGCGCGATCAGCTGGGCCAGCTCGGTCTCGTCGAACTGCGCGGCGGCCTCCGCGTACACGGCGTCCGGCACGTGGCCCTGGGTCAGCAGGGTGACCGACTCGGTGAGGGCCAGGGCGGCGCGCTCGCGGGCGGTGAACCAGGGCGTCTCGCGCCAGGCCGGGAGGGAGAGCATGCGGTGGTCCTGCTCGCCGTGCTTGCGGGCGTCGGCCGCGTGCATGTCGATGCAGAAGGCACAGCCGTTGATCATCGAGGCGTGCACCTTGACCAGCTCGGCGATCACCGGGTCGACGCCCTCCCTGGACGCCCGGTCCAGGGCGACCATCGCCTGGTAGAAGGCGGGGGCGAGCTTGTGCATCGGCATGCGCTGCTCGGGGGCGGGCACCGGGGCCCCGTTCGTCACGGTCGTCTCGTTCGTCGTCATGGCCGCCAGCCTAGGAGCGCGGTGGCCTGCCGTCCTGGTGCATTCGGCCACCCGCATCGTGGGCCACTTCCGGCGTGCGAACGGCCGTGCGAGGATCGCCGGGAGGGGATCTCCGGCGGGTTCACCGGCCGGGTCGCCGACCGGACGAGGTCAGGGGCAGCGGGTCGTGTGTACGGCGTTCGTCAGCATCGAGCCGGCAGCGGCGGTGCCGGTCCTGCTGCTGTCCGTCCGGGACGAGTACCTGGGCCGGGCCTGGCTGCCGCCGGACCACCACTGGCCGGACCGGCCCGGGCTGCTCGGCGGACTGGACCTCGCGGCCGGTGGCACCTGGCTGGCCGTCGACCCCGCCCGGCGCACCGCCGCCTGCCTGCTGAACGGCTTCGGCCCGGCCGCCCCCGCCGACGCCCGGCGCACCCGCGGCCGGCTGCCGCTCACCGCCGTCCGGGAGGGCGGGGTCGGCAGGCTCGACCTCACCCCGTACGACCCGTTCCACCTCGTCCTGGTCCGGGCCGACGGAGCCCGGGTGTCCAGCTGGGACGGCGGGCGGCTGGAGGAGCGCGAACTGCCGTCCGGCCTGAGCGTGGTGCTCAACGACGGGCTGGAAGGCCTGGCCGCCGGCCGGACCACCTCGGAGCGGATCCGCGCGCTGATGGCCGCGCGCGCCGCCCACTTCCGGGCCCGGCTGGCCGCCGAACCCCGGCCCGAGCCGACCGGCACGGGCCCGGCCGCGGCGGCCTGGGGCGGGTGGCTGCCGATCGTCGCCGGGGACGGGCTGGCGCCGGACGCGGACGCCGCGCTGATCCAGCGGCGGGACTTCGGCGACGGGCGGATCTGGGGCTCCTCGTCGATCTCGCTGCTCGCGCTCGGCCCCGGCCTGCTGCGGTACGACTTCGCGGCCGTGCCGGTGGCCGCGGACGGGACGGGGTGGCGTCGGGTCGCGGTGGACTGACCTGGCCGCGTCGGCGGTGGGCGGAAAAGGACTTGAACCTGACGCTGCGGGAGGCGGCATCGTGGCCCGGGTCGAGCCCCAAGGAGACCCCCGTGAACCGTCCCGACCACCCGCGGCGCCCCCGTCGCCTGCTCGCCGTCCTGACCGTCGCCCTGCCCCTGGCCGGCACCCCGGCCGCGGTGACCGCCGTGATGCCACTCGGCGACGCGGCGCACCGGGCCGTCCCGTCCGCCACCGTGCCGGCCTCCGTGGCGGCGGCGCTGATCGGCCGCCTCGCCCCCGGTGTCCTCCGGCCGTACGGCCGGTGAGGATCCGCGCGGCGGACCCCGGCTTCCGTCCGGGGCGGCCCCGGCCTGCCGTCCGGGCGGGTCTCAGCCCTCCGTCCGGGCCGACTCGGCCAGCACCCGGGCGAGTTCGGCCGGCCGGGAGAACATCGGCCAGTGCCCGGTGTCCAGCTCCACCAGCCGCCAGTGGCCGTCCGCGACCAGCCGGGCGACCAGCGGCGGCGGCTCCGGCCAGTCCAGCAGGCACTTCACGTACACCGCCGGGAGCGCGCTCAACGGGCCCTCCAGGACGGCTGGTTCGGTCAGCGAGGGGCCCGGGTGCGGGGTCGCGCCCGCGGTGATCCTGGTGATCTGCCCGACGGTCAGCCCCTGCCCGGCGAACTCGGCCGGCGGCAGCGGCGGCCACCAGCCCCCGTGCGCGGCGAGGTCCGCCCGCAGCGCGGCCGGCTCCGGTATCTGGTCGGCGAAGGACTCCCCCGCCACCGGCACGTTGGCGTCCACCAGGACCAGCCGGGCCAGCCGGTCGCCGATCCGTTCCGCGGCCTGGCCCACCGGGATGCCCGAGTAGCTGTGCCCGACCAGCACCACCTCGCGCAGGTCCAGCCGCTCCACCTCGGCGACGACGTCCGCCACGTGCGCCCGCTGCCCGGCGGGCGCGCCGCTCTTCTCCGCGAGCCCGGAGAGCGTCAGCGGGTACGCCCCGTGCCCGGCCGCGCACAGTTCCGCCACGACCTCGTCCCACGCCCGGGCACCGAGCCACGCGCCCGCCACCAGTACAAAGTTCGCCATGGGCGGCACGGTAGCGCGCGGCTCCCCGGACGGCCCGGGAAGCGACGGGAAACAACACGTGGAGGAAGCGTGACGGACCCGGCGGGCCGGCCGGCGGGGTGCCGGCCGGCCCGGGGGCACCACCGGGACGGTCAGGCCGTGAGGCCCAGGGCGGCCAGGCGGACCGGGTCGGTGAGGATGTCCATCGCGGTGATCCGGCCGCCGTGGATGGTGAACGACATGACCGACAGCGGACGGCCCCCGGCGAAGGAGACCACCCCGGGCGAGCCGTTGACCAGGACCAGCCGGCCGCCGGCGGCGAAGCGGGCGAAGGCGATCGCCTGCGAGGCGACGTCGGCCGCGCCGCGGCGCAGCACGCCCGGCACCAGCGTGCCGCCGTCGGAGCGGGCCACCACCCCGGGGTCGAGCACGGCCAGCAGGGCGTCGAAGTCGCCGCCCCTGGAGGCGGTCAGGAAGGCCTCCACCACCTCGCGCTTGCGGGCGTTGTCGGAGTCCGCGGCCGGGGTGGCGCCCTGGACCCGGCGGCGGGCGCGGCTGGCCAGCTGCCGGGTGGCGGCGGAGGTGCGGCCGAGCACCTCGGCGATCCCGTCGAAGGGCACCTCGAACAGGTCGTGCAGCACGAAGGCGATCCGCTCCGCCGGGGAGAGCGTCTCCAGGACCACCATCAGCGCGATCCCGACCGAGTCGGCGACCAGGATCTCGTGCACCGGGTCCAGCGCCGACAGCCCGCTGACCACCGGGTCGGGCAGCCGCACCTGCCCGTCCTGCTCGGGCAGCGGATCCTCCCGGCGGGAGGTGCGGGAGCGCAGCTGGTCCAGGCAGACCCGGCTGACGACGGTGGTGAGCCAGGCCCCGAGGTTGCGTACCCCGCCCACGTCGCCGCGGCTCAGCCTCAGCCAGGCCTCCTGGACGGCGTCCTCGGCCTCGGCGATCGATCCGAGCATCCGGTAGGCCACGGCGCGCAGTTGGGGGCGCTCGGCCTCGAACCGCCCGGCCAGATCGGCCGGTTCGGCCGGTTCGGCCGTCTCCGGGTCGTTCCGGGAAATGTCCTCGCTCACCCTGTCACATCCTCGCGTCGGGATCCGTCGGTCCGATGACGGACGCTAACCGACGGGGAGGACACCGTGATCACCACCCGCACCGCCCGCACGCGGGCCCCGGCGGGCCGTCCGTCCCCGCCCCACCGGGCGAGAATGGGGCCGTGAGCACCTCCTGGACCGCCTTCGGCGGCGACCTGCACCTGGACCTCACCGAGCGGCGGGCCACCCTGGCCGGCGCCGGGCTGCGGGCCGGGGACCGGGTGATCCTCCAGGTGCCGGACCCGGAGTTCTACTTCCCGACCCTGTGGGCCTGCCTGCTCGGCGGGATGCAGCCGGTCACGGTGGCCCGCCCGCCGGACTACCACGAGCGCAACCCCGTCCTGGAGAAGCTCTGGGCCGCCTGGCAGACCCTGGAGGAGCCGCCGGTGCTCGCCTGCGGTCCCGCGGTGGCCGGCCTCGGGCGGCTCGGGGAGCTGTACCCGGCGCCCGGCCTGCGGGTGATCGCGGTCGACCGGCCCGGCGAGAACGACCGGGCACCCGCCCCCGGCCAGGCGCCCGCCGCCCGGGAGCACGCCCCCGCCCCCGGCGACGTGGCGATCCTCCAGCTGTCCTCCGGCAGCACCGGACGCTCCAAGGCGGTGCAGATCACCCACCGCGGCATCCTGGAGTACGTGGCCGGTGCCGTCGCCCACGGCTGCGACCCGGCCGACACCACCGTCAATTGGCTGCCCCTGGACCACGTCGCCGGGCTGCTGATGTTCCACCTGCGCGACGTGGTGCTGGCCGCCGACCAGGTACAGGTGCCCACCGAGCTGGTGCTCGCCGACCCGCTGGTCTGGCTGGACGCGCTGGAGCGCCACCGGGCGGCACACTCCTGGTCGCCCAACTTCGGCTTCCGGCTGGTCGCCGAGGCGGTCAGGGCCGCCGGGCCCGGCCGCCACTGGGACCTGTCCGCGCTCAAGTCGCTGATCAACGCCGGGGAGCAGTGCACCGAGGCGGTGCTGGACGAGTTCCTGGCCACCACCGCCCCGTTCGGCGTCCGCCCCGAACACCTGCTGCTCGGCTGGGGCATGGCCGAGACCTGCACGGTGATCACCTACAAGCGCTACCACGAGGACGGCGCCCGCCGCCTGGTGCGCACCGACTCGCTGACCGGCCGGCTGGAGCCCGCCGACCCGGACTCGGCCGAGCGCGGCACCGGCTTCCTCAGCATGGGACGGCCCGCGCCCGGTTCCCGGATGCGGGTGGCCGACGACGAGGGACGGGCACTGCCCGAGCACTGGGTCGGCCGGCTCCAGGTGCACTCGGGCCGGGTGACCCCCGGCTACCTGAACAACCCGGCCGCCAACCAGGAGGCCTTCGTCGGCGACGACTGGTTCGACACCGGGGACCTGGCCTTCCTGGCCGACGGCGAGGTGATCCTCACCGGCCGTCGCAAGGAGATCATCATCGTCAACGGCGTCCACTACTTCTGCCACGAGCTGGAGGACGTGGTCGCCTCGGTGGCGGGGGTGCGCTCCGGGCACGTCGCGGCCTTCGGGGTGCCGGACGAACGCACCGGCACCGAGCAGCTGGTGATCGCCTACGTCCCCGCCGACCCGGACGCCCCCGCGGCGCCCGTCGCCGCCGAGGTGCGGCAGCTGCTGGCGGCCCGCCGGCAGCCCGCGCCCGCCCTGGTGCTCCCCGTCCCGGCGGCCGACTTCCCGCGCACCACCAGCGGCAAGATCCAGCGCACCGCGCTGCGCCTCCGGCTGCTGAACGGCGAACTCGACGAGCACATCGTGGCGTTGGACCTGGCCGAGGCCAACTCCAGGACCCTGCCCGACTGTGTGCGGCAGCTCGCCTGGGAGCCGCGCCCGGTTCCCGCGGCCCCGGCCGGCCCGCCGGCTGAGGAATCGATCCTGCTGCTCGGGCCCACCGGCCCCGGCACCCTCACCGAGGCTCTGGCCGCCGCCCTGCCGAACGCCTCGGTGCTGGACCAGCCGCCGACCGCCGACCCCGAGGACTGGCTGCGAGTCCTCGGCGAGCGGACGGCCGACCGGCTGGTCTACCTGTGGAGCGCGACCGCCGACGAGGCGGCCTCCCCGGCCCACGAGGCGCTGCTCGCCCTGCTGCGGACCCTCCCGACCCTGGCACGCGTCCGCGAACTGGTCACCGTCAGCACCGGACTGCACGCCGTGCTCCCCGGCGAACTCCCCCGGCCGCGGGCGGCCCTGACCGCCGCGCTGACCGCCGGAGCACGCGCCGAGCACCTGGTGCCCGACGCCCGGCACGTCGACCTCCCGGACGGCGCACCGGCCGCCGACCAGGCCGCCGCGCTGCTCGCCCTGCTGGCCGCACCGCGCCCGGAGCCCGAGTGTGCCTGGCGTGCCGGCCGCCCCTGGGTCCCCCGGCTGGCACCGGCCGGGAGCGCCCCCGGACCGGACGGGGCCGGCTGCTCCGTGCTCAGCCCCGGCGCCCGCTACCTGGTCACCGGCGGCC
>NZ_MSJQ01000397.1 GCF_014596515.1 Streptomyces sp. CBMA156 | reverse complement strand
GGCCGCGGTGGACACCTCGGCGCCGATCCAGCCCGCGCCGACCAGCACCAGCCGCAGCCCGGGGCGCAGCAGCGCGCGCAGCGCCAGGGCGTCGTCCAGGGTGTGCAGCAGGTGCGCCCGCTCGGCGCCCGGCAGGGCGCGCGGGACGGCGCCGGTGGCGATCACCAGCGAGCCGTACCGGAGGTCGCCGCCGTCGGTGTGCAGCACGCCGGGGGTGAGGCCGGTCGCGCGGCGGCCGGTGAGCAGCTCGATGCCGAGCCCGTCGTAGTCGATGTCCAGGGCGGTGGAGTCGGTCTTGCCGAGCAGCACGTCCTTGGAGAGCGGCGGCCGGTCGTACGGCGCGTGCGGCTCCTCGCCGACCAGCGCGATCCGTCCCGGCCACCCGCCCTGCCGCAGCTTGAGGGCGCACTGCGCCCCGGCCAGCCCGGCTCCGACGACGACCACCTGATCCGTTGCGCTCAGCTCTGCCACGCCCGTCACTGTACCCAGCGGCCGGACGGCGGCCGCGGGCCGTCCCGTCCCCCGTACGGGCCCGCGGCCCCTCCCCCGTCCGCCCTGCGTACGGGCCTTCGGCCGGGCCCACCCCCGGCGTTATGGTGGGAGCACCACACGGGAGCCCGGCGCACCGGGCTGAGAGGCGGGCTGACACGGCCTGCGACCGTCCGAACCTGATCCGGGTCATACCGGCGAAGGGAGAAGAGCAGCCTTGTCACGCTTGCTACCGGGCGCCCGCACGGACGTCCTGGTGATCGGCGGGGGCATCATCGGCCTCGCCGTCGCCTGGCGGGCCGCGCAGCGCGGCGTGCGGAACGTGGTCGTGGTCGACCCCGATCCCGGTCACGGCGCCGCCGGGGTCGCGGCCGGGATGCTCGCCCCGGTCACCGAGCTCCAGTACGGCGAGGAGCCGCTGCTGCGCCTCGGGATGGCCTCGAACGAGCGGTACGCGGCGTTCGCCGCCGAACTGACGGAGGCGAGCGGCGGCCTGGACACCGGCTACCGCCGCTGCGGCACGATCGCCGTCGCACAGGACTCCGACGACCGCGCGGAGCTGCGCGAACTGCACGCCTTCCACCAGCGGCTCGGCCTGGACTCGACCTGGCTGACCGGCCGGGAGGCCCGCAGGCTCGAACCGATGCTCGCCCCCGGCGTGCGCGGCGGCCTGCACGTCGCCGACGACCACCAGGTCGACCCCCGCCGGCTGCTGACCGCCCTGTCCGCCGCCTGCGAGCGCGCGGGCGTCCTGCTCCACCGGGCCGAGGCGGTCGAGCTGCTGGTCGGGGGCGGCCGCGCGGTGGGCGCCCGGCTGAGCACCGGCGGGACGGTGACCGCCGGGCAGGTCGTCCTCGCCGCCGGCCCGCACAGCCACCGGCTGCCCGGCCTGCCGCCGGACGTGCTGCCCGCGATCCGTCCGGTGAAGGGCCAGATCCTCCGCCTGCGCGTTCCCGAGTCCTACCGGCCGTTCCTCTCCCGCAACGTCCGCGCGGTCGTCCGCGGGCAGCACCTGTACGTCGTCCCGCGCGAGAACGGCGAGCTGGTGGTCGGCGCGACCACCGAGGAGCAGGGCTACGACACCACAGTCACCGCCGGCGGGGTGTACGAACTCCTCCGGGATGCCCACGAGTTGATCCCCGGGATCACCGAACTCCCGCTCGTGGAGACCTCGGCGGGCCTGCGCCCCGGCTCGCCGGACAACGCCCCGCTGCTGGGCCCGACCGCCCTGCCCGGCCTGGTCGCCGCCACCGGCCACTACCGCAACGGCGTGCTGCTCACCCCGGTGACCGCGGACCTGGTCTCCGAGCACCTGGCCACCGGCGAAGTCCCCGAGCTCGCCAGGCCGTTCACGCCGCTGCGCTTCTCCCCCGACCGCTCCACGACGAAGGCCTCCGCATGACCGAGACCGCACCCCCCAGCACCGCACCGCACGGGACCGCACCGCACGAGATCGCCCTGACCGTCAACGGCGAGCCCCGCAGGACACCCGCCACGACCACCCTCGCCGAGCTGGTGGCCAGCGTCAGCGCCGCCAACACCGGCGTCGCAGCCGCGCTCAACGAGGCCGTGGTGCCGCGCAGTTCGTGGTCCGCGACGGCACTGAGCCCCGGCGACCGGATCGAGATCCTCACCGCCGTACAGGGAGGCTGAACCATGGCCGACGACCTTCTGACCATCGCCGGGACGTCCTTCTCCTCCCGGCTGATCATGGGCACCGGCGGCGCGCCCAGCCTGGAGGTCATGGAGCGCGCGCTGCTCGCCTCCGGTACCGAGCTGACCACCGTCGCGATGCGCCGGGTCGACGCCACCACCCAGGGCTCCGTCCTGGACGTGCTGACCCGCAACGGCATCCGGGTGCTGCCCAACACGGCCGGCTGCTTCACCGCCGGCGAGGCCGTGCTGACCGCCCGGCTGGCCCGCGAGGCGCTCGGCACCGACTGGGTGAAGCTGGAGGTGATCGCCGACGAGCGCACCCTGCTGCCCGACCCGATCGAGCTGCTGGACGCCGCCGAGACGCTGGTCGACGACGGTTTCACCGTCCTGCCGTACACCAACGACGACCCGGTGCTGGCCCGCAAGCTGGAGGACGTCGGCTGCGCGGCCATCATGCCGCTGGGCTCGCCGATCGGTTCGGGCCTGGGCATCCGCAACCCGCACAACTTCCAGCTGATCGTGGAGGGCGCCGGCGTCCCGGTGATCCTGGACGCGGGCGCCGGCACCGCCTCCGACGTGGCGCTGGCGATGGAACTGGGCTGCTCCGCGGTGATGCTGGCCTCCGCGGTGACCAGGGCTCAGGACCCGGTGCTGATGGCCGAGGCGATGCGGCACGCCGCCGAGGCGGGCCGGCTCGCCCGCCGGGCCGGCCGCATCCCGCGCCGCTTCCACGCCGAGGCCTCCTCCGCGATGGCCGGCCGGGCCGATCTGGACACCCGGGAGCACCCGGCGTTCTGAACGCGCCGGTGGGACCGTGTCACAAGCCGGGCACAGCCGGGCCGGCGGGCGGTGTCCTCCGGGCCCGGCCGGGCGCGGCGGCACTAGACTCACCGGGTGGACATGGCACTGCACGACCCCCTGATCGGTAGCCTGCTCGACAACCGGTACCGGGTCGAGCAGCGCATCGCGACCGGCGGGATGTCCACCGTCTACCGGGGCACCGACACCCGGCTGGACCGGGTCGTCGCGCTCAAGGTGATGCACCCCTCGCTGGCCGGGGACGAGGGCTTCACCGCCCGATTCATCCGCGAGGCCAAGGCGGTCGCCAAGCTCACCCACCCCAACGTGGTCAACGTCTTCGACCAGGGCGCGGACGGCGGCCACGTCTTCCTCGCCATGGAGTACGTGCCCGGCCGCACCCTGCGCGACCTGCTGCGCGACCGCGGCGCGCTGTCCGTCCGGGCCGCGCTGGACGTGCTGGAGCCGGTGCTCGCCGCCCTCGGCTCCGCCCACCGGGCCGGTCTGGTCCACCGCGACGTCAAGCCGGAGAACGTGCTGATCACCGAGGGCGGCCTGGTCAAGGTCGCCGACTTCGGCCTGGTCCGGGTGCTCGGCACCGCCGACGGCGCGCCCACCTCGACCAGCACCGCCACCGGCGGCACGGTCCTGGGCACGGTCTCCTACCTGGCCCCCGAGCAGATCCTCCCGGACGCCCCCACCGACCAGCGGGTGGACGTCTACGCGGCCGGCATCCTGCTGTACGAGATGCTCACCGGCCGCCGCCCGCACACCGGCGACAACCCCGTCCAGGTCATGTACAAGCACCTGCACGAGAACGTCCCCGCCCCCTCGCTGGTCGCCCCCGCCGTCGGCCCCGGGCTGGACGCGATCGTGGCCGGCGCCTGCGCCCGGTCCGCCGACGCCCGCCCGTACGACGCGGTCGAGCTGCTCGCCGCCCTCCAGCGGGTCCGCCGCACCCTCACCCCGGCCGAGCTGGACGCCGAGCCGCCGGCCTCCACCCGGCCCAGCCCGCGCTACCCGACCAGCGAGCCGACCTCGGTGATCGAGCCGCTGCCGCGGCCCGCCGACGCCCCGCCGCAGGAACGCACCAGCGTGCTGGACATGCCGCCCGAGCTGATGGACGAGCTGCTCGCCGAGCCGCGCCCGTACGACGAGCCGGCCCCGGTGCGCCGGCGCCGGCCCGGCCTGCTGCGCCGGCTCCCCCGCAAGCCGCTGATCTGGACGGCCGCGCTGACCGCCCTGGTGCTGGCGATCGGCGGCGCCACCTACGGGATCTCCGAGGGGCTGTACGGCTCGGTGCCCGGCGTGCTCGGCAGGGACCGGGCCGAGGCGCAGCGGGTCCTGGACGGGCAGGGCCTGCACGGGAAGTTCGTCGAGGTGTTCAGCGAGTCCGTCCCGTCCGGGCAGGTGATCTCCACCGACCCCGGGGTGGGCGCGCGTACCCGCAAGAGCGACAGCGTCACCGTCACCGTCTCCAAGGGCCCCAAGCGGATCGCGGTGCCCGACCTCACCGGCAGGAGCGCCGCCGACGCCGCCACGGCCCTGACCGGCGCCCAGCTGACCAGGGGCAACGTGACGGAGGCCTACGACGACACCGTGCCCGAGGGCTCGGTGATCAGCAGTTCGCCCGCGGCCGGGCAGCTGCTGCAGGAGAACACCGCGGTCTCGCTGGTGGTCAGCAAGGGCATGGTGGCGGTCCCGAACGTCACCGGGATGACCAAGGACGAGGCGCAGAAGGCGCTCCAGGCGGCCGGCTTCACCATGCAGACCAGCGGCTGGGACGTGTTCGGCGCGGTCACCGCGTCCGGCCAGAGCCCGGCGGCGGGCGAGCGGCGGCCGCAGCGCAGCACGGTGACGGTCAAGTTCTCGCTCTTCTAGCCCCGCCGGGCCCCGGGCGGGGTCAGCGCAGCGGCCCGTCGCCCGGCGCCTCCTGGTAGGAGTAGCGCTGCTCCCGCCAGGGGTCGGCGAGGTTGTGGTAGCCGCGTTCCTCCCAGAAGCCGCGCCGGTCGGCCCGCATGTACTCCACCGCGCGCACCCACTTGGGGCCCTTCCAGGCGTACAGCCGCGGCACCACCAGCCGGACCGGGAAGCCGTGTTCGGCGGTGAGCGCCTCGCCGTCGCGGTGGGTGGCGAGCAGGGTGTGGGGGTCCGCGAAGTCGGCCAGCCGGAGGTTGGCGCTGTAGCCGTACTCGGCCCAGACCATCACGTGGGTGACGCCCGGCGCCGGGGGCACCAGGTCGAGCACGGCGGCGGCCGACACGCCCGTCCACGTGTTGCCGAGCACGGAGAACTTGGTCACGCAGTGCAGGTCGGCGACGACGGTGGTGCGCGGCAGGGCGCTGAAGGCCTCGAAGTCCCAGCTGTGCTTCTCCGCCGAGGCGGTCGCGCCGAACACCTGGAGGTCCCAGGTCAGCGGCTTGAAGCGGGGCACCGGGCCGTAGTGCAGAGCGGGCCAGCCGCGTTGCGCGCGCTGCCCCGGGGGGAGCCTCGGGTCAGACGGCGGAGGCGGTTCGTGTTTCGGCTGACCCATGGATCCATGGTGACAGACGGCGGACTCGCCCCGGTGCGCGCCCCTTTGCGAGGGTTCGCGCCCCCGCCCGTACGGACCAGCAGTCGACCGCCCACCAGCATGTTTCGTCATGAATCGGATATTCCGACACATGTCCTAGTGAGTGTGAACTTACTGGAATTTCCACCCGAAGCGATGCCAGGATGCGCAGCGCAGGACGAAGAAGCAGGACCGAGCGCAGGAACCGACGCAGGAACCAGAGCAGGACTCACGGCAGGACGAGTGCAGGAGGCACCACCATGCAGGGCGATCCCGAGGTCATCGAATTCCTCAACGAGCAGCTCACCGCCGAGCTGACCGCGATCAACCAGTACTTCCTGCACGCCAAGATGCAGGAGAACTTCGGCTGGACGAAGCTCGCCAAGTACACCCGGCACGAGTCCTTCGACGAGATGAAGCACGCCGAGACGCTCACCGACCGGATCCTGTTCCTGGACGGGCTGCCCAACTACCAGCGGCTGTTCCACGTCCGGATCGGCCAGACCGTCAAGGAGATGTTCGAGGCGGACCGCCAGGTCGAGGTCGAGGCGATCGACCGGCTCAAGCGCGGGATCGTGGTGATGCGGGCCAAGAACGACGTCACCTCGGCGAACATCTTCGAGGACATCCTGGCCGACGAGGAGCACCACATCGACTACCTCGACACCCAGCTGGAGCTCCTGGAGAAGCTCGGCGAGGCGCTCTACCTCGCCCAGGTCATCGAGCAGCCGGAGTCCTGAATCCGGAGTCCTGAGGCCGGGGACCGGTCAGGCCGCCCGGGCCGCCCGCAGCGGGACCACCGGGGCGGCCGCCGGGGCCGGGGCCACCGGGGCCTGCGGGTCGGCGAGGCCGAGCTTCGCGGCCAGCCGGGCGGTCGGGCAGGGCCGGGCGCCGTGCTCGCCGAGCAGCGCCTGGATCCGGCGCACGCAGGACCCGCAGTCGGTGCCGGCCTTGCAGCCCTTCGCTATCCGGCGCGGGGAGTCGGCACCGGCGTCGATCGCCTTCTTCACCTGGTCCTCGGTGACCGCATGGCACATGCACACGTACATCGCGGTCTCTCCCGGTGGGTGAAGCGGAGTGGATCTTGACTAAGGCTTGCCTTAGTTCACTGAGGCTTACCTTACCTGGCGAAACGGGTACGAAAAAGCCCCTCCGGGCTCGGGGACACCGAATCCGGAGGGGCCTTCGTCACATCCGACGGGCACCTGGCCTACTGGCCGCGGTACATCTCCGCCACCAGGAACGCCAGGTCCAGCGACTGGCTGCGGTTGAGGCGCGGGTCGCAGGCCGTCTCGTAGCGCTGGTGCAGGTCGTCCACCAGGACCTCGTCGCCACCGCCGACGCACTCGGTGACGTCGTCGCCGGTCAGCTCCACGTGGATGCCGCCCGGGTGGGTGCCGAGCGCGCGGTGCACCTCGAAGAAGCCCTTGACCTCGTCCAGGACGTCGTCGAAGCGGCGGGTCTTGTGCCCGCTGGACGCCTCGAAGGTGTTGCCGTGCATCGGGTCGCAGATCCACACCGGCTTGGCGCCGGAGGCGGTGATCTTCTCCACCAGGGCGGGCAGGTGCTCGCGGACCTTGCCCGCGCCCATCCGGGTGATGAAGGTCAGGCGGCCGGGCTCGCGCTCCGGGTCCAGCTTCTCGATCAGGGCGAGCGCGTCGTCCACCGAGGTGGTCGGGCCGAGCTTGACGCCGATCGGGTTGCGGATCTTCGAGGCGAACTCGATGTGCGCGTGGTCCAGCTGCCGGGTGCGCTCACCGATCCACACCATGTGGCCGGAGACGTCGTACAGCTCGCCGGTGCGCGAGTCCACGCGGGTCAGCGCGGTCTCGTAGTCGAGGACCAGCGCCTCGTGCGAGGAGAAGAACTCGACCGCCTTGAACTCCTCCGGCTCCACGCCGCAGGCGCTCATGAACGCCAGGGCGTTGTCGATCTCCCGGGCGAGCTGCTCGTAGCGCTGGCCGGCCGGCGAGTTGCGGACGAAGTCCTGGTTCCAGGCGTGCACCTGGCGCAGGTCCGCGTACCCACCGGTGGTGAAGGCGCGCACCAGGTTGAGCGTCGCGGCGGACGCGTTGTACATCCGCTTCAGGCGCTCCGGGTCCGGGATGCGGGACTCGGGGGTGAACTCGAAGCCGTTCACCGAGTCGCCGCGGTAGACCGGCAGGGTCACGCCGTCGCGGGTCTCGGTCGACTTGGAGCGCGGCTTGGAGTACTGCCCGGCGATGCGGCCGACCTTCACCACCGGCACCGAGGCCGCGTACGTCAGCACGGCGGCCATCTGGAGCAGCGTCTTCAGCTTGTTGCGGATGTGCTCCGCCGAGACACCGTCGAAGGCCTCGGCACAGTCACCGCCCTGGAGGAGGAAGGCCTCCCCGCGCGCCACGGCTCCGAGCCGGGCGCGCAACTGGTCGCACTCACCGGCGAAGACGAGCGGCGGATAGGAGGCGAGCTCGGCAAGGGTCTTGCGCAGAGCCTCTTGGTCCGGCCATTCAGGCTGCTGCGCCGCGGGCAGGGACTGCCAGGAGTGGGCAGCCCTCGATGTCTCAGTCGTAGCGGTCACGCTGCCAAGGCTACGGGGTGACTGGAGTGACGCGTGACCATTGCCCGAGGGATGAGACACATCTCGGACAAAGACGTGACCGCCCTCACCCGTCCCGCGGCATCCGCTACGCTCGCAGCATGCACGCGCCCCACACCCACTCCTGGTGGTGGGCCTCCCCCAAGGGTGGCCCACCGATCGCGCGTTCCTAGACGAACCACGACGGCCGCCCCTCGGGGCGGCCGTCGGCGTCTGAGCAGACGGCCCCTCCGGGAGCGGACCCCGCACCGCCCCTCGCCTCTCCGCCCGGAAGGAAGCCGTAACCGTGACCACCGCCGTCGACCTGCTCACCCGCCTCACCGGCCCCGACGCCCCCGCCTTCGCGCTGCTGCACCGCCGCACCCCCCGGCTCGCCCCGGACACCGTCGAGGTGCTGCTGGGCACCGTCGACAGCTACGAACACCTCGCCGACCTGCCCGTCCGCGGCGACGCGCCGGCCCGCGGCGGCCCGGTGCACGACCTGCTCGCGCTCGTCCCGTACCGCCAGATCCGCGAGCGCGGCTTCGAGGCGCACGACGACGGCACTCCCCTGCAGGCCCTCTCGGTGACCGAACAGCACACCCTGCCGCTGGCCGAACTCACCGCGGCCCTGCCGGAGTTGCCGGTCTCGCTCGCCGACGGCGGGTTCGACGTGGACGACGACGCGTACGCGGCGATCGTCCGCCGGGTGATCCAGGACGAGATCGGCAACGGCGAGGGCGCCAACTTCGTGATCCGGCGCGACTTCCACGCGACGCTGGAGGACTTCTCCCCCGCACTCGCGCTGACGCTGTTCCGGCGGCTGCTGGAGCAGGAGCGCGGCGCGTACTGGACCTTCCTGGTGCACACCGGCGAGCGGGTGTTGGTCGGCGCCTCCCCCGAGGTGCACGTCCGGCAGAGCGGCGGCACCGTCGTGATGAACCCGATCTCCGGCACCTACCGCTATCCGGCCGGCGGCTCCGACCTCGACTCGCTGCTCCGATTCCTGCACGACCCCAAGGAGTTGGAGGAGCTCACCATGGTCGTGGACGAGGAGCTCAAGATGATGTGCACGGTCGGCGACCTCGGCGGCCAGGTGCTCGGGCCCCGCCTCAAGGAGATGGCCCACCTCGCCCACACCGAGTACGAACTGCGCGGGCGCACCTCGCTGGACGTCCGCGAGGTGCTCCGCGAGACGATGTTCGCGGCGACCGTCACCGGCAGCCCGGTCGAGAACGCCACCCGGGTGATCAAGCGCTACGAGCCGACCGGGCGCGGCTACTACTCCGGCGCGCTCGCCCTGATCGGCCGCTCCGCCAGCGGCGGGCAGCTGCTGGACTCGCCGATCTGCATCCGCACCGCCGACATCGACCCGGCCACCGGCCGGCTGGTCGTCCGGGTCGGCGCCACCCTGGTGCGCCACTCCGTCCCCGAGTCCGAGGTCGCCGAGACCCACGCCAAGGCCGCCGGGGTGCTCACCGCGATCGGTGCCAGGCCCGCCCCCGCCCGGCCGCTCCACCCGGTCGGCCCCAGGCTCGCCGACGACCACCGGGTGCAGGCCGCCCTGGACGCCCGGCGGGCCGACCTCGCGCCGTTCTGGCTTCGGATGCAGGAAGCGGCCGGGATCACCGAGACCGAGCCGACCCTGGTGGTGGACGGCGAGGACACCTTCACCTCGATGCTCTCCCACCTGCTCGGCTCGCTCGGCCACCGGGTGACGGTGGCCCGCTACGACGAGCCGGGGCTGCGCGAGCGGGTCGCGGCCCACCGGGGCCCGCTGGTGCTCGGCCCCGGCCCGGGCGACCCGGCGCTCCTGGACGACCCCAAGATGGCGCTGCTGCGGCCGATCGTCGCGGACGCCCTGGCCGCCGTCCGCTCCGGCGACCGCACCTCACCGCTGCTCGCGGTCTGCCTGAGCCACCAGCTGCTGGCCGCCGAACTCGGCCTCGCGCTGGGCCGCAAGGCCGTCCCGTACCAGGGGGCGCAGGAGCGCATCGACCTGTTCGGAGACAAGCGGACGGTCGGCTTCTACAACACCTTCACCGCGCGCTGCCCTGAGGCCGACGCGGCGCGGCTCGCCGCCGAGGGCGTCGAGGTCTCCCGGGACGCCGTCACCGGCGACGTGCACGCGCTGCGCGGACACGGCTTCGCGGGGCTCCAGTTCCACCCCGAGTCGGTGCTCACCCGCGACGGCGTGGACATCGTGGCCGGCCTGCTGCGCGAGGCGACGGCCGCCCTGCGCTGAACCGGCGGCGCGGCCCCGGGCGGAGGCGCCCCGCCCGGGGCCGCGCGGCGCGCCGGTGGCCGGCGGCGCTCAGATCTCGTCGTCCAGGCCCTGCTCGATCGCGTACCTGACCAGCTCCACCCGGTTGTGCAACTGGAGCTTCCCCAGGGTGTTCTGCACGTGGTTCTGCACCGTCCGGTGCGACAGCACCAGCCGGTCGGCGATCTGCCGGTAGGACAGCCCCTTGGCCACCAGCCGCAGCACCTCGGTCTCCCTGGCGGTCAGCCGCGGGGCGGCCGGCGCCGAGGCCGGGGCCGGCTCGGCGGCCAGCCGGCGGAACTCGCCGAGCACCAGGCCGGCCAGGCCCGGGGTGAACACCGCGTCGCCAACGGCCGTACGGCGCACCGCGTCCAGCAGCTCCTCCCGCCCGGCCGACTTCACCAGGTACCCGGTCGCACCGGACTTCACCGCCTCCAGCACGTCCTGGTGCTCGCCGCTGGCGGACAGCACCAGCACCCGGACCGCCGGGTCCTGCGCGACCACCTGACGGCACGCCTCGGCGCCGGACAGGCCGGGCAGGTTGAGGTCCATCACGACCACCTGCGGCGTGCAGGCGCGGGCCCGGCGGACGGCCTCCTCGCCGTCGCCCGCGGTGGCCACCACGTCCAGCCCGGCCTCGGCGAGGTCACGCGAGACGGCGTCCCGCCACATCGGGTGGTCGTCCACCACCATCACCCGCACCGGCCGGTCGGTGGTCGGCTGATCGGTCATCGGCTGGCTGGTCATGGAGTGGCCTTCCTCGGGACGCGCAGTTCGACCTCGACGCCCTCCCCGGGCACCGAGTACAGCTCGGCCGTGCCGCCGAGGTCCAGCAGCCGGCCGCGGATGGACTGGGAGACGCCGAGCCGCCCGGCCCGCTCCGCCTCGCCGAGCCGCCCCGGGGCGAAACCCGGGCCGTCGTCGCGGATGCTGACCGTGACGGCCTCCGGCTCGTCCTCGACCAGGATCCAGGCCCCGGCCCGCTCCCCCGCGTGCCTGCGCACGTTGTCGACGGCGGCGCCGACCGCCGCCGCGAGCTCGCCGGCCGCCGGCCCCGGCAGCAGCACCGGGGTGCCGGGGGCGGAGAGCGTGATCCGCTCGTCCGCGTACGGGCGCAGCAGCGCGGTGAGGTCGCACGGCTCGTCCGGGTCCCGCGGCTCGGCCGCGTCGGGCCGCGCCGCGCGTTGCCTGGGCAGCGGACCGGCCGTCATCAGGGCCCGCAGCGCGCGTTCCTGCTCGCCGGCCAGCCGTCCCAGCTCGGCGAAGTCCGCGCCGCCGGCCGTCCCCCCGCCCGGCTCGGCGCCGCGCCGCTGGACCAGGGCGAGCACCTGGAGCACGCCGTCGTGGATGTCCCGGGAGAGCCGCTCGCGCTCCCGGGTGGCCGCCTCGACCTGGAGCGCCCGGGTGAGGGTGGCCTCGCTGGCCCTGGCCAGTTCGATCACGTAGCCGATCGCGCAGCCGGCCACCATCAGCAGCACGATGTTGTGGATGTTGTCGCCGGTCGGCCCGCCGTGGCCGAGGATGTTGGCGACGCCGATCAGCGAGCCCGAGGCCGCCGCCGGGCGCCAGCCGCCCTTCGCGGCGAAGCCGAGCACCGTCCCGGCCGCCCAGATCGTCGGCAGGGTGGGCGCGCCGTGGCTGATCCGGGCCGGGGAGTCGGTCAGGCCGCTCATCACGATGCCGGTGACGGCGAGGGTGAGGTCGGTGCCCAGGACGTACCAGGTGCAGCGCTGCGGATTGGCGAAGGCCCTGGTGCTGGCCAGGGTCCAGAGGGTCAGCGCGCCGAGGAAGATCCAGCCGGCCACCGGGTGCAGGAAGTGCAGGTACGAGTTGAAGTACCGCAGCAGGGCGTAGCACAGGGCCAGCACCCGGAAGTAGGAGATCGCCTTCCACAGCGGCAGCTCGACGGACATGCCGCCGACCGCCACCGTGCCGCCGACCGCGCCGGCTCTGCCACCGTCGTCCGTCATCCGCCCCGCCCCTCCCCGGGCCCGTCGGGACCGCCGGAGCGGCCCCGGCGCCTACTCCGGCTTGCCCGGCTCGGCGGCCTTCTCCGCCTCCGCGGCCTTCTCCGCCCGCTCGGCCTCGGCAGCCTTCTCGGCCTTCTCCGCCTCGGCGGCCTCCGCCTTCTCGGCCTTGGCGGCGGCCCGACGCTCGGCGTCGGCCTTCTTCTTGTCGTCGGCGATCTGCCGCTTGGCGGCGGTCGCGTAGATGTCCACGTACTCCTGGCCGGAGAGCCGCATGATCTCGTACATCACCTCGTCCGTCACCGAACGGAGGATGAAGCGGTCGTTCTCCATGCCGTGGTAGCGGGAGAAGTCCAGCGGGCGGCCGATCCGGATGCCGGGGCGGATGCCGAAGTTCGGGACGACCTGGCCGGGCGGCTGCACCTTCTCGGTGTCGATCATGGCGACCGGGATCACCGGGGCGCCGGTGGCCAGCGCGACGCGGGCCAGGCCGCCGACCTTGCCGCGGTACAGCTTGCCGTCGGGCGACCGGGTGCCCTCGGGGTAGACGCCGAACAGCTCGCCCTGGTCCAGCACCGCGATGGCGCTGCGGATCGCGGCCTCGCCGGCCCCGCGCACGCCCGAGCGGTCCACCGGCAGCTGGCCGACGCCCTTGAAGAACGCCGCGGTCAGCCGGCCCTTGAGCCCCGGGGTGTTGAAGTACTCGGCCTTCGCGATGAAGGTGACCCGGCGCCTGATCAGCGCGGGGAAGAAGAACGAGTCCGAGAAGGACAGGTGGTTGCTCGCGATGATCGCCGCACCCTCGGCGGGAATGTTCTCCTCGCCCTCGATCCACGGCCGGAAGAAGAGCCGAAGCAGTGGCGCGACGATCATCTTCATCAGTCGGTAGAACAACCCGGGCCTCCTGTTATGCGGACCGGTCGATCCTAATGCCCCGCGACCGCCCGCTGCGCCCGGCCCCGCCGAAGGGGTCCGCCCGAGCCCTTCGGAGGGGGTGTACGGCCCGGCGCGGAGCGTGGGACGATGCGGATTCGCAGCACTCCCCCTCCAGCGTCCCCTCCCCCAGCGCCATCCGCCCGCGAAGGAGTCCGCCATGCCGTTGCTGCCCGGTGCCGAGCCGTACCGCCACCGCGGCGGGCCGGTGGGAGTGCTGCTCTGCCACGGTTTCACCGGCTCGCCGCAGTCGCTGCGGCCGTGGGCCGGGGAACTGGCGGCGGCCGGGTTCACCGTCTCGCTGCCGCTGCTGCCCGGGCACGGCACCCGCTGGCAGGACATGCAGCTCACCCGCTGGGAGGACTGGTACGCCGAGGTGGAGCGCGAGCTGCTGGCGCTCGCCGAGGAGTGCGAGCAGGTCTTCGTCTGCGCGCTGTCGATGGGCGGCGCGCTGGCCCTGCGGCTCGCCGCGCTGCACGGGCCGACGGTGTCCGGGCTGGTGCTGGTCAACCCGTCGGTGCGGCCGGACACCCCCGCGAGTGTGCTGCTGCCGGTGCTGCGCCACCTGGTGCCCAGCGTGTCCGGGGTCGCCGGCGACATCGCCAGGGCCGGTGCGGCCGAGGTCGGCTACGACCGGACCCCGCTGCACGCCGCCTGGTCGCTGAGCCGGCTCTGGCGGGAGGTCGGGCGGCTGCTGCCGGAGGTGACCCAGCCGGTGCTGCTCTTCCACAGCCCGCAGGACCACGTCGTCTCGCCGGCCAACTCGGAACTGGTACTGGCCCGGATATCCTCGACGGACGTGACGGAGCGGCTGTGCCGGCGCAGCTTCCACGTCGCGACGCTGGACCACGACGCGGCGGAAATATTCGCGGCGAGCCAGGACTTCATCCGACGGTTGACTCCCGCGCACGCGGCGGGCGTCACCCGGGTCGAATCCGACGATCACCATGGCTGAAGGGCCGGAAGTGCACGAGAGCAGCACGGCGGGCGGGGACGAGGCTCCCCGCGAGGACGGCGCGACGAAGGACGGCGGAGCGAAGGACGGCGGGACGGGCGCCGCCGCCCCGGGCGGTGCGCCGACGGACCGCACCGGCCAGGACGGCGCCGCGACGCCCCCGCCCCTCAGGGACCCCGTCAGGGACCCGGTCAAGGGGTCGGTCAGGGAGCCCGCCGGGGAGGGCGCCGAGCCGCAGGCCCCCGTCGACCGCCGGCCGCGCCGCACGCCCGAGCGCAGCCAGGCCGAGCAGGACGAGATCTTCGCCGCCCTGGTCGCCCAGTTCGACGACCCGGTCGACCTCAACAACCCCAACTGGCCCGAGGTCGAGAACCTCCGGGCGCAGAACGAGCTCAAGGGCGGCCACAAGAGCGGCCCCGACGGCCACGGCGACCAGGACGACCTCTCCGACCTCGCCCCGCAGCCCCGCCCCCGCTCCGGCCGGCCGGTGATGCCGGCCGGCGGCTCAGGCCCGCGCGACTTCGAGCTGGCCGAGGAGACCGACGAGGGCCACTTCGTCCCGCCGGAGCCCCCGCCGCTGCCCGCCGCCGACGTGACCGCCAAGTTCGCCTGGCTGGCGGTGCTCGGCGGCCCGGCCCTGCTGCTGGTCGACGCGGTGGTCTGGCGGGAGGTCTCCGGCTGGCCCGCCTGGGTCGGGATCACCGCCTTCCTCGGCGGCTTCGTCACCCTGGTCGCGCGGATGAAGGACCGCGACGAGGACGAGCCGGAGGACCCGGACAACGGCGCGGTGGTCTAGTCCCTAGGGCCTCGGGATCTCCAGGACGGCGAGCACCGGCAGGTGGTCGGTGGCGGCCCGCAGGTCGGCCTCGGTGACGCCGGGCAGCCCGTGCGGCACCCCGCAGCCGAGGACGGTGATCCCGGGTGTGGCGAACACGGCGTCGATCCGCTGGTAGGGGCGCTCGGGTACGGAGGTGAACTCGCCGCCCCAGGGCGCGGTCGGGTGCCCGTCCTGGAGCCGGGAAGCCAGCAGCTGCCAGCCGGGCCCGTCCGGGTGCTCGTTGAAGTCCCCTGCCACGACGCCGAGTTCGGCGACCGCCAGCTGGTCGAGCAGCAGCTCGAACTGCCCGTACCGCTCCTCCTGGTCCAGGCTGAGGTGGCAGCTGGTGACGGTGAACGGTGCCGAGCCCGGCAGCCGCAGCAGCGCGGTGGCGAAGCCCCTGGCGTGCAGGCCGCGGGTCTTGGGCAGCAGCCGGTCGTGCACCCCGAGCAGTTCCACCGCGCCGGGCCGGCCGAGCAGCAGCGGACCGGCGGCGGTCCGGCCGCCGCCGGCCAGCACGGTGGTGCCGGTGTTCCCGGCCAGCCAGGCGGCCTGGCCCTCGGGCCGCCAGTAGCGCGGGGACTCCTGGACGCAGACCAGGTCCGGCTCGCAGGCCCTGATCACCCGGGCCAGTGCCCGCCGGTCGTCGCGCAGCGAGCGGATGTTGTAGCTGAGCAGGCGCAGCCGGCCGGGGCCGGACGGTGGCAGCGGACCGACGGCCACGGCGGTCCCGGTCACGCTCTCGGTCACAGCGGCGGTCTCGCTCACGGCGGCCGTCTCGGTCACGGCGGCGGTCGTGTTCGCGGCGCTCAATGGTCCTCCCCTGGGCATCGTCACCGGATCGCTCCGACCGTACGCGGCCGGCCCCGGACGTGCGACGGCGGCGGCGCGTCCGGGATCGGTCGGGACCCGGTCGCACCGCCGCCGGCGGGCTGGAGAAAGTGTCAGGCGGTGCGGGCGAGGTCGGCCGCGCCGACGATGCCGGCCGCGGAGCCCATCGAGGCCAGCACGATGTCGGCACGGGGCCGGTGCACCCCGCCGGTCAGGTAGTGCTCGAACGCCTTGGCGACCGGGTCGAGCAGCAGTCGGCCGGAGTCGGAGACGCCGCCGCCGAGCACGAAGACGCCCGGGTCGAACAGCGAGGCGAGGTCGACCATGCCGCGGCCCAGCCAGTCGGAGAGTTCGGCGTAGCACTCCAGGGCGAGCGGGTCGCCCTCCTCGGCGGCCTGGGTGATGTGGATGCCGCGGATGGTCTCGGCGACGCCGTCGTTGAGCTCCAGCATCCGGCGGCCGCGCACCTGGTCGGCCGCCGCCTTCTCCCGGCCGTAGCGGCGCAGCGCGCGCCCTGAGCCGTACTGCTCCCAGCAGCCGTTGCCCCCACAGCCGCAGGGCAGGCCGTCGGGGATCATGTTGAGGTGGCCGATCTCGCCGGCCACGCCGAAGCGGCCGCGGTGCAGCCGGCTGTCCAGGACGATGCCGCCGCCGATGCCGGTGCCGACGGTGATCAGCACCATGTCGCGGTGGTCGGCGGCCGCACCGAAGCGGAACTCGGCCCAGGCGGCGCAGTTGGCGTCGTTCTCGACGACGACGGACAGGCCGGTGAGCTCCTCGATCCGCCCGCGCAGCGGCTCGTTCTCCCAGTCGATGTTGGGGGCGAAGATCACCGTGGAGCGGTTGCTGTCGACGAATCCGGGGGCTCCGACACCCACCGCCGCCACGTCGGGGTGCTGCTCCTTGAGCTCGCGCACGACCTGCGCGATGGCGTCCACCGCCCACTGCGGGTCGGCCGGGGTGGGCACCCTGGTCCGGGCCAGGATGGCGCCCGCCTCGTCGACCACGCCTGCCGCGATCTTGGTTCCGCCGACATCGACGCCGATGGTCAGAGCCATGTGTCCCTCAGCTATTCACTCGTTCCCGCTGGACGGAACGCTACCGCCCAACCCTGCCTCCGTACACAACCTCGCATACATTATCCGAAGACAATCTTGGGAGAACCGAGCCGCGACGCTTCAAAAGTCGTATCTAATCTCCTTCTTCGTGACGCAGGTGACTAACGCGATCACGCTCCGAAATTCACGGTTTCACTGCTTGGCGGACGGCTCGCCGCTCTCGTCAAGATCGGCGTCGGCATCGAGGTCGAGGTCAAGGTCGATCTTCTCGGTCGACGCGCCCTGCCCCGCGGTCCAGCGGCTCTCGTGCCCGGCCACGGCGGCGCGGTAGGCGGCCAGCAGTTCGGTGCCCGCGGCGGCGAGCCCGGTGCCGGCGGCGGAGAGGTGGGAGTAGACCTCCGGCTGCTGGTCGCGCAGCTTGTCGGCCAGCCCGGACAGGGTGATCAGGGTGGTGGCGCCGGCCTCCTGGGCCTTCTCGCCCAGCGCGCCGGCGAACCGGCGCACCTCGTCCACCAGCGGGCCCAGCTCCGGCCCGAACGGGTGGGACTGCCCGCCGTCCTGCCCGCTGCCCTGCCCGCCGTCCTGCCCGGCGCGATCGCCGGAGCCGCCCGAGGACTCGGCCCGGCCGCCGGAGGGCTCCGTACGGTCGCCGCCGGGCTCGGTACGGTCGTCGGTGCTGGTCATCGCGGGCGCCTCCTCAGCCGTGGCCGCACCCCGCGGCCCTCCGGCCCGACGCTACCCGACCGGCCGGGCGGCCAGGAAAGGCCCGAACGCCCTTCAGCCCTGCGGCCAGAGCGCCGGGTCCGGCGCGAACCGCACCGAGAGCACCCCGTCGTGCAGCCCCGCCCCGGCCACCGTGCAGCGGCGCAGCGCGGAGGGCAGGACGAGCACCCGGCGGTGGGTGCCGAGCCCGAGCACCAGTTCGTCGCCCCGGCGGACCAGGTCCAGCTCGGCGCGGTCGGCGCCGGGCAGGTCGAGGTGCCAGACCAGCAGGCCCTCCTCGGCGAGCCGGTCCTCGACCGGCCAGGGCACCGGGGCGAGCCGCTCCGGCCCCTCCCCGTCCCCGTAGAGCCGGTCGGCGACCGCTTCCAGGGTGGCGTCGGCCAGGCCCGCGACCAGCACGGGGGCGTCGGTCTCGGCGGCGAGCCCGGTCAGCTCCTCCTGCCGGCGGCGGGCCAGCGCGGCCAGCCACGGGTCGGGAGAGGAGAGGGCCGCCTCCGGGAGCGCGTCGTGCACCACCACGGCGTCCGGCCGGTGCCCGTGCAGCGCGAGTCCGGCCCTGATCCGGCGCAGCTCGCGGTACGGGTGGCCGTCGGCCCGGACGACCAGCCGGACGCTGGTGCCGGGTCCGGTGATCGCGTCGCGGGACTCGGCGAGCGCCGCGGTGGCCTTGGCGCGCCCCTCGTACAGCCAGTCGGCGGGCATCGGGACGCCGGCCAGCCCGGCGAGCAGCGGGCGCAGCGCCCGGGCGGCCTGCCGCTGCTCGGGGACGAGCCGGTCCAGGTAGCGGGCGAGCTGCTCGGGCAGGGCGAGGGTGGCGATCAGCTCGGCGGGCGCCGGGGCGAGCACGACCAGGACGTCGTGATCGGCGGCGGGCAGGGCGCGCAGCAGGGCGAGCCGGGCGATGCCGGGGAGGGCGGTGAGTTCCTCGGGGTCGAGCTGTTCGGCGCCGAGCAGGTCGAGGGCGGGCTTGAGCCGGCCGGCGAGCTCGCCGACGGCGTAGCGGAAGGCCGCCTGCTCGTCGATCCGGGAGACGGTCAGGCCCGGTGCGTACCGGAGCGGTTCGGGCTCCAGCCGGGTGCCGAGGACGGAGTCCAGGGTGTGGTGCGGATCGTCGGCTGCCAGCAGCCAGGTGCGGTGTCCGCGCCGGGCGGCGTGCAGCGCGGTGGCGGCGGCCACCGTGGGCGCGCCCGCGTCGCCGCTGACCAGGATGGTGCGTGTCGCCGTCATGCCGTCAGCCCCCGTTCGGTGTGTCAGCCCTGGGCGGGCTTCTTGCCGCCGGCGTCCTCGACGCGCTTCTTCAGGCCGGCCAGGGCGCGGTCGATGATGACCTTCTCGGCCTTGCGCTTGATCATGCCGAGCATCGGGATCTTGACGTCCACGGCGAGCTGGTAGGTCACCTCGGTGCGGCCGCCGGCCAGCGGGGCGAGGGTGTAGGAGCCGTCCAGCGAGCGGAGCATCTGGCTGCGGACGAGGGTCCAGGAGACCTCGCGGTCGCCGTCCCAGGTGTAGGCGAGGACGTGCTCGTCGCGGATGGCGCCGGCGTCGAGCAGCAGCCGGACCTGGGCGGCGCGGCCGTCCCCTCCGGTCTCCAGGACCTCGATCTCCTTGACCTCTCCGGTCCAGGCCGGGTAGGCGGCGAAGTCGGCGATCACGGCCATGACCGTGGCCGGGGTCGCGTCGATGGTGATGCTCGACCTGGTGTGCTCCGCCATGGAATGGCCCTCCGCGTCGTCCCGCTGCTGCCGGCCGGGGCGCGCTCGGCCCGGTCCGCCCGGAGCAGGCTATCGCGACCGGAGATCGGCTCGGCGGCGCGGGCCGCGGCGGGCGGGCGGGCGCGGCCCGCCGCGGAGACGAACGGGCGGGTCAGAGCCGTCGGAGGGCCTGCATGTTACCGGCCGGTCGCTCTCTGCTGCCGTAGGGTGCCATTCGAACGACCCGGTCACGTCCAGGTCTGACCCGGCCGGGTGTGACACTTCGAACACCGGAGCCGACCCCCCTGGTCGAAGCTGCCTACCGGGCAGTAACGTCCTGCCGTCCCGCAGCGTCGCGAACGAGGAGCAGTCTTGCTCGACTTCAGCCTTCCGGCCCTCTACCAGGTACCCAGCGGCGGCAACCTCGCCGACCCGGTGCACCGGAACGCCGAGGAGCACCCGGACGTCGCCGTGCTCAGCCGGAAGGTGAACGGCCGGTGGCAGGAACTGACGTCGGTCCAGTTCCTGGCCGAGGTGCACGCCGCCGCCAAGGGCCTGATCGCCACGGGCATCCGGCCGGGCGACCGGGTGGGCGTCATGTCCCGCACCCGGTACGAGTGGACGCTGCTGGACTTCGCGATCTGGACGGCCGGCGCGATCACCGTGCCGGTGTACGAGACCTCCTCCGCCGAGCAGGTGGAGTGGATCCTCGGCGACTCGGGCGCGGTCGCCGTGATCACCGAGACCGAGCAGCACGTCCGGGTGGTCGGCGAGGTCCGCGACCGGCTGCCGGAGCTGGAGCACACCTGGCAGATCGAGGGCGGGGCGATCGCCGCGCTGGCCGAGGCCGGGAAGGACGTCCCGGACGCGACGGTCCACGAGCGCCGCAGGATCGCCGGTCCCGACTCGATCGCCACCATCGTCTACACCTCGGGCACCACCGGCCGCCCGAAGGGCTGTCAGCTGACGCACGGCAACTTCCTGGCCGAGTGCGGCAACGTCGTCGAGCGCCTGGCCCCGCTGTTCCGCACCGGTGACAGCTCCGTCCTGCTGTTCCTGCCGCTGGCCCACGTGCTCGGCCGGATCGCCCAGATCGCCCCGGCGATGGCCCCGATCAAGCTCGGCCACGTCTCCGACGTCAAGGACGTCACCGCCGAGCTGGCCGCCTTCCGGCCGACCCTGATCCTGGGCGTGCCCAGGGTGTTCGAGAAGGTCTACAACACCGCCCGCGCCAAGGCCCAGGCCGACGGCAAGGGCAAGATCTTCGACAAGGCCGCCGACACCGCCATCGCGTACAGCCGCGCGCTGGACGCCGGCGGCGCGGGCCTGGTGCTGCGGCTCAAGCACACGGTCTTCGACAAGCTGGTCTACAGCAAGCTGCGCGCCGCCCTCGGCGGCCGGGCCACCCACGCCATCTCCGGCGGCGCCCCGCTCGGCGAGCGCCTCGGCCACTTCTACCGCGGCATCGGCTTCACCGTCCTGGAGGGCTACGGCCTGACCGAGACCTGCGCGGCCACCGCCTTCAACCCGTGCGACAAGCCGAAGATCGGTACGGTCGGCCAGCCGGTGCCCGGCTCCTCCGTCCGGATCGCCGAGGACGGCGAGGTCCTCCTCAAGGGCCCGCACGTCTTCACCGGCTACTGGAACAACCCGAAGGCCACCGCCGAGACCCTCAGGGACGGCTGGATCGCCACCGGCGACCTCGGCTCGCTGGACTCCGAGGGCTACCTGACCATCACCGGCCGCAAGAAGGAGATCATCGTCACCGCCGGCGGCAAGAACGTCGCCCCGGCCGTGATCGAGGACCGGATCCGGGCCCACGCCCTGGTCGGCGAGGTCATGGTGGTCGGCGACCGCAAGCCCTTCGTCGCCTGCCTGATCACCGTCGACCCGGAGTTCTTCCCGAAGTGGAAGGAGCTCAACGGCAAGCCCGCCGACGCCACCGTCGCCGACCTCGCCGCCGACCCGGACCTGCTGGCCGCCCTCCAGACCGCGGTGGACGACGGCAACGCCGCCGTCTCGCACGCCGAGGCGGTCAAGAAGTTCCGGCTGCTGGACACCGAGTTCTCCGAGGAGGCCGGCTACCTGACGCCCTCGCTCAAGCTCAAGCGCAACGTCGTGCTGAAGGACTTCTCCGCCGACATCGAGGCGATCTACCGGAAGTAGCCGCCGCAGGCACCCGGACCGGGCCCCGCCTCCGCGAAGGAGGCGGGGCCCGTCCGTCACCCGGCCAGCAGCGAGGTCAGCCGCCCGGCCAGCAGGTCCCAGCGCCAGGAGCGCTCCACCCAGCGCCGCCCGGCCTCGCCCATCTGCCGCCGCAGCTCCTCGTCGCGCAGCAGCCGGACGATCCGCTCGGCCGCCGCCGGGGCCGAGCCGCCGGGCACCACGTACCCGGTCTCGCCCTCCAGCACCGCGTCCGGCGCGCCGCCGGAGTCCCCCGCGACCACCGGCAGTCCGGTCGCCGAGGCCTCCAGGTAGACGATGCCCAGGCCCTCCACGTCCAGCCCCCCGCGCCGGGTGCGGCAGGGCATCGCGAAGACGTCCCCGGCCCCGTAGTGGGCGGGCAGCTCCTCCCACGGCACCGAGCCGGTGAACCGCACCGAGGCCCGTACGCCCCTGGCGTCCGCGAGCTTCTCCAGGTCCGCCCGGTAGGGGCCGCCGCCGACGATCAGCAGCACCGCGTCCGGCACGTCGGCGAGGATCTGCGGCATCGCCTCGATCAGGGTGTCCTGGCCCTTGCGCGGCACCAGCCGGGAGACGCAGACCACCACGGGACGGTCCGCCAGCCCGAGCCGGCGGCGCACCTCGGCGCCTCCGGAGTCCGGGTGGAAGGCCGACTCGTCCACGCCCGGCGGCAGCTGCACCATCCGGGCCGCGGCCTGCGGCCCGACCGCGGCGGCGATCCGGGAGCGGGTGTACTCGCCCAGGTAGGTCAGCACGTCGGTGCCCGCGCCGATCCGCCGCAGCAGCTGCCGGGAGCCCGGCAGCTGGGCCCAGGCGGCCTCGTGCCCGTGCGTCATGCCGAGCAGCCGCCCGGCCCCGGCCCGGCGCAGCGTGGGCGCCATCAGCCCGAGCGGGGCGGCGGCGCCGAACCAGACCGAGTCGCACTTCTCCGCGCGCAGGATCTCGGCGGCCCGCCGGGTGACCCGGGGTGTGGGAACCATCACCTTCGTCCGGTCCCGGATGACCGGGAACGGCTGTTCGGCGTCGAAGCGGGCCACCTCGCTGCCGTCCCGCCAGGTCGAGGCGTACACCACGATGCCGCCTGCGGGCTGACGGACGGCCATGTTGTGGACGAAGGCCTGGATGCCACCGGGGCGGGGCGGGAAGTCATTGGTGACGATCAAGGTTCTGTGCATCAGGCCACGGCTCGCTCGGTCGGGGGGTGCGCGGTGTACCGCTGGGTGATCCGTACGATAGGTCAACACCATGACCCGCCGGGAACGGAACCGCACACGGCAACCGTTTGACCCCCGGGTCAGTCCTAGTACCTAGGCCGCGCTACGGCGGCCCGGGCGTCCGTCGGTACGACGCCTCCGGTGAGGACGTACGAGACGAACGAGGGAGCGCAGTGGAATTGGCCCCGGCCACCGAGTCCGTGTCGTCGCGCGGCCGCCTCGGCCGCCCGCTCGGGGCGCTCGCCGCGCTCGGTGCCACCTGGACGGCCACCCGCGCCCTGCTGGTGCTGATGGTGACGGGCGTGCTGAAGGCGGGTGGCGACGTCACCGCCGACGTCTGGATGATCTACCACGCCTGGTACGGCGTGCTCCAGACCGGCACCTTCCCGTTCGACGACGTGACCTGGCAGTACCCGCCGGGCGCCGCCCTGGTGATCCTGCTGCCGGGCCTGCTGCCCTGGTCGTACCTGGTCTCGTTCTGGGTGATCTGCGGGATCGCCGACGCCGCCGCGACCGCGCTGCTGGTCCGCACCGGCCTGCGCCGGGGCCGGGCGCTGACCGGCGCCTGGATGTGGGTGGTGGGCGTCCCGCTGCTCGGCCCGATGATCTACAACCGCTTCGACGTCATCGTCACCGCGGTCGCCCTGGCCGGCCTGCTGGCGCTGATCCGCCGCCCGGCGGTCGGCGGGGTGCTGCTGGGCCTGGGCGGCATCGTCAAGATCTGGCCGCTGATCGGCCTGATCGGCACCCCCTCCGGCCGCCGCACCCGCCGCTCCTGGACGCTGGCCGGCGCCACCGCCGTCTCCATCGGCTTCCTGCTGACGGCCGGGATGAACGGCGCCTTCGACTTCCTGGCCTTCCAGAAGGACCGCGGCATCGAGGTCGAGTCGCTCGGCGCGCTGCCGCTGCACCTCGCCAGGATCGCCGGGACCTGGGACGGCCGGGTCACCATGAACTACGGCTCCCCCGAGATGCTCGGGCCGTGGGTCGCCGTGATCAGCAAGGTGATGATGGCCGGCACCCTGCTGGGCTTCGCCTGGCTGCTGCTGTGGCGCTTCACCTCCAAGCGCCGCAACGCGGCCACCATGTACGACGCGGCGCTGTGCGCGCTGCTGATCTTCGTGGTGACCAGCCGGGTGATCAGCCCGCAGTACCTGGTCTGGCTGATCGGCGTCGCGGCGGTCTGCCTGACCGTGCGCAGCACCAGCCAGCGGCCGGTGGCGGTGCTGATCCTGCTCGCCTGCCCGCTGACCCTGCTCGAATTCCCGATCATGTTCTCCCAGGTGCTGGCCAGCGGCCCGGCGGCGGTCGCCGTGCTGGCCCTGCGCAACCTGCTGCTGCTGGCCGCGGCCGTGCTCTCCTGCGTCCGGCTCTGGCGCTCCACCCGTGGCGAGGCGGCGCTGCCGCCGACCGTGGTGCTGGACCGCGAGCCCGCCGAGCTGTCGGCCGCCGGCTACCCGGTGCGCCCCGGCATCGCCTACGAGCAGGACCTGCTGGACGGCATCGACCACCCGGGCGCCCCGGTCGAGCGGCGCCGCCCCGGCACCCCGGCCCAGCAGCGGCGCTGACCGGCCCTTCAGCGTCGCCGATCAGCACAGCGGCACCGCCGATCAGCACAGCGGCACCGCGGACCAGCCCGGTGGCGCCGCTGTTCAGCCCTTCAGCGCCGCCACCTGCTCCAGCCAGAGCCGGGTGAAGTCGTCCAGGCCGACACCCAGTTCGCGGCGCAGCAGCCGGTCGGTGCGGCGCTCCCGGTCCTCGCCCTGCCCGTCCGCCGCGCCGACCGCCCGGTAGAGGGCGACCAGCCGGCCCGGCCCGTGCTCGCGGGCGATCAGCTCGCAGGCCAGCCAGGCCTGTTCGTAGGCCTGGGCGATGCCGGTGGCGCCGGCCGTGAAGGCCTGGTCGGCGGGCAGCGCGGTGGGCAGCTTCCCGTCGGCGACGTCCCTGGCCAGCTCGGGGGCGATCTGCCGCGGGCTGCGGCCCGAGTCGCGGTAGGCGGTCCAGTCGGCGACGCCCTCGGACAGCCACAGCGGGGTCCAGGCCCGGGTGTCGGCCCTGGTCGCGACGTGGGTGGCCTCGTGGGTGACCACCACCTGGCGGCCGAAGTCGCTGAGCCGCCCGTACGCCTCCGGGTTGACCAGCACCCGGTCCGCCGGGGTGTGCCAGGGCGCGCCGGCGGCGGCCACGGTGACCGCCGCCATGCCCGTCCAGCCGGCCGGGTCGCCCTCCAGCAGCCGGGCGAACTGCTCCTCGGTGGCGGGCCGTTCCAGCAGCAGCCGCCCGGGCCAGTCGCCGCCCCAGACCTCGGTGACGGCGGGCACCGCCCGGTCCCCCACCGCGACCAGCTCGGCCGGGTCGGGGCCGGCGGCCGGCCCGAGCACCCGGCAGTGCGCGCCCGGCGCCGACCGGAGCGGCCCGAAGTCCCACGGCGCGGGCGGCCCGCTCGCGCTCTCCTCGCGCTCGACCCGCCAGTCGGCCCCGGCCCGTACCAGCTCGATCCGGCGCGGGTACACCACCGGGTACTCGTCGTACCCGGCGATCCGCACCGCCAGGTCGGCGGCGGCGGTGAGCCGCTCCGGACCGCCGGCCCCGGCGAGCACCAGGTTGCGG